>JBCBZV010000082.1:0-18740 GCA_039815155.1 Pseudomonadota bacterium | reverse complement strand
TCTGCTGCGCGATCCACCGATCCCGGTCCGTCAGTTCTTGCGCTCGACCGGTTCCGCCGGCCGCGAGGTTCCCGCGAAGCTCTCCTTGGGAGGGAAGTCGGGCCAGGCAGTAGGGCACTGGCTCACCTTCTATCATCAAAATGCGCTTATCGCCGTCTATGATTTCCGGCAGATAGCGTTGCGCCATGATGGTCTGGGTGCCGTGCTGGGTGAGCGTCTCAAGAATCACCGAAAGATTTTGGTCTCCCTCGCGGACGCGAAATATCGATGCGCCGCCCATTCCATCGAGAGGCTTGAAAATCACATCACCGTGTTCTGCATAAAAGGCTTTTAGCTGCGCCGAATCGCCACTGACCAAAACGGGAGGGCAACAATCGGGAAACTGGGTGGCAAAGACTTTCTCGTTGCAATCTCTGAGTGACTGGCAGCGATTGACGATCAGCGTGCCTTCTCGCTCCGCCGCCTCGAGGATGTAGGTCGCGTAAATATATTCGTTGTCGAAGGGCGGGTCCTTTCGCATGAGAATGACATCAAGCTCTGACAGCTTGCGCAGACCAGGCTCACCAAGATCAAACCAGTGCGCGGGGTCGCGAAACACTTGTAGCGGCGCCATTTTTCCAAAAGCTTCGCCCTGTATCAGCGATAGGTCACCGGGTTCCATGTAGTAGAGGAACCAGTCTCTGTCATGGGCGGCCCAGAGCATCGCCATGGTGCTGTCTTTCTTGTAACTGATGGCCGAGATAGGGTCCATCACCACGCCGATTTTGACGCTCATTCAAGGTGTCCGCAGGCTGAAAGTTTTACCCTACGTAATGGGCTGCCGCGGAGCAAGTGGTCTGTAGCTCTGCTTGATGCCGATTCGCTTAAGCAGAATATTTTAGGGCGCTAGCAGGTCTCCCCAGCGAGCTTGCGCAACCGCTATGGCGGTCAAAGGCGCGGTTTCCGTACGCAACACCCGGGGGCCCAAACTTAGGGGTTTGAAGCCGCTGGCGATTGCTTGCTCAACCTCCGCTTTGCTCAAGCCTCCTTCCGGTCCAATCAACAGCGTTAAGTCTGCGCACAGCGACGGTAAGGACTCGCGGCTCATGCCGGGATGGAGCACGAGCTTCAGCGATTTCGAGTCTTCTGCCAAAAGTGAAAGCAAAGTCCGAAAATCACACGGTGATTCGATGCTTGGTACGAAGTTTCGTCCGCACTGCTCGCAGGCGCTCGCCGTTATGTTTCGCCAATGGGTGAGTTTTTTTGTAGTGCGATCCTCGCTCAAGCGAAGCTCTGTGCGTTCGCTGCTAAAAGGCAGGATGCGGGTGACACCAAGTTCCGTCGCTTTCTGCACGATCGTGTCCATGCGATCACCGCGTGACATCGAGACAGCAAGGCTGATCGCCAGCGGAGATTCGCGATCAACCGGTGAAGTTTCTTCTATTCGAACGGTCAGCGTCTTGCGGGTGATCGCATGAATACTCGCCTTTGCTTCGATTCCTCGTCCATCGAAAAGACAAAGGCGATCGCCGGGCTGCATACGCAAGGCCTTGCCGACGTGCCTGGAGACGGACTCGTTGAGATCGATAAGCTCGCCCGATTTAAAAGGCACTTCCACATAGACGCGGGGGCGCAGCATTTTTTAACTGCTGGCTTGTTCGCTGACTATGCCGAGATTTTTGCAGATTTGTAGCGTGGGTTCGGCCTGGTTCATTGTGTAGAAATGGATTCCTGGCGTACCGTTTTCAAGCAGCGTGGCGCAGAGTTGCGTAACGACATCAATACCAAATGCGCGGATGCTCTTGCTGTCGTCTCCAAAGCCCTCGAGGCGCTTCACAATCCAGCGCGGGATTTCTGCACCGCAATTCTTCGAGAAGCGAGCCAGGCTAGAGAAGTTGGTAATCGGCATGATTCCGGCGTAGATGGGTTTGTCGATGCCTGCATCTGCGCAGCGATCCAGAAAATAAAAGTACGACTCTACGTTGTAGAAGTACTGGGTAATGGCACTGTCCGCGCCCGCGTCGAACTTCCCTCGCAAATAGCCGATATCGCTCTCGTAGCTTTCGGCTTGTGGATGGATCTCCGGGTAAGCGGCCACCTCAATATGAAAGTGATCTCCGCTGTGTTTGCGCACAAATTCGACCAACTCGTTTGCGTATACCAAGCGAGCGCCTGCACCGGATCCGGAAGGCAGGTCCCCGCGGAGTGCTACAAGGCGATTGACCCCGGCGGCGCGATATCCGTCGAGCAGGGTCGAAATTGCCTCTTCGTCATCTAGGCCAAAGCTTAGATGGGGAGCAACCGTTTGGCCTCGCTCTTTGAGTGCCAACACGGCGCCTCGCGTGTTGTCTCTGGTTGAACCTCCAGCGCCGTAGGTCACGGAAAAATACGCAGGGTTCGCGCTACACAGCGCGGGCGTAGTTTCTTCTAGAAGCTTGGTCTTTCCCGCCTCTGTTTTAGGAGGAAAATACTCAAAGCTAATTGCGGCTTTACCTTCCACTGCTGCTCGCGACCTCCGGTGCTGGGTTCTAGCTTGGATCTAGTACTTGTAGTCGTCGCCCTTGAAGGGGCCATCGACACTGACGTTGATGTAATCCGCTTGCTCCTGCGAAAGCTTGGTGATCACGCCACCAAAGCCCGCAACCATATGAGCTGCGACTTCTTCGTCGAGCTTTTTGGGGAGTACCTCTACCTTAAGGGCGTCGGCCTTTTGCGCCTCATCCATATCGGCAAAGCGCTGGCCGTAGAGGTAAATCTGGGCCAGAACCTGGTTCGCAAAGGAGCCGTCCATAATTCGGGACGGATGCCCGGTCGCGTTACCCAGATTCACCAGGCGACCTTCCGCTAGGAGAATCAGGTGGTCGTTGCTGGCTCGATCTCTATAGACCTTATGGACCTGCGGCTTAACCTCTTCCCAATCCCACTCTCGGCGCATGTAAGCGGTATCGATTTCGTTATCGAAGTGACCGATGTTGCACACCACCGCACCGCTTTTCACCGCCCGCAACATACGGTCGTTGCAAACGTTGTAGTTGCCAGTAGTGGTGACGAGAAGATCGGTTTTGCCAAGCAAATCTGTGTCGAGTGAACCTTCTGTTCCATCATCGACGCCATCTACGAACGGAGAGACGACTTCGAATCCGTCCATGCAGGCTTGCATTGCACAAATTGGATCCACCTCAGTTACGCGAACGATCATGCCTTCCTGGCGCAAGGACTGAGCGGAGCCTTTGCCGACGTCCCCATAGCCGATAACGAGGGCGCGCTTGCCGGACAGTAAGTGGTCGGTGGCGCGCTTGATCGCATCATTTAAGCTGTGGCGGCAGCCGTACTTGTTGTCGTTCTTGGACTTGGTGACGGAGTCGTTTACGTTGACCGCAGGCACTTTCAGCGAACCGGCTTCGAGCATTTCATACAAGCGATGCACACCGGTGGTTGTTTCTTCGGTAATGCCGTGGATTATCGCGAGCATCTGTGGATACTTGTCGTGCAACATAGCGGTGAGGTCCCCGCCATCATCTAACACCATGTTCGCAGCCCAAGGTTGACCATCTTTGAGAATGGTCTGCTCAATGCACCACTCGTACTCTTCTTCCGTTTCTCCTTTCCAAGCAAATACAGGGACACCTGCGGCGGCGATCGCAGCGGCAGCATGATCCTGCGTGGAAAATATATTGCACGAAGACCAGCGCACTTCCGCCCCAAGCTCAACCAAGGTCTCAATCAGGACACCGGTTTGAATGGTCATGTGAATGCAGCCTAGGATTTTAGCCCCTGCGAGTGGTTTGTCGCCGGCGTACTTGGAGCGCATGGCCATCAGCGCGGGCATTTCACCTTCTGCTATTTCTAATTCGCGACGCCCCCATTCAGCTAAGCTGATATCGGCAACGCGGTAGTCCGGTGAAGTGTCTAGTTTGGTTACTGTGCTCATGGGATGCTCCCTTTCGCTTTGCTGTTAATTGAAAACTGATTTGAAATCTTCGTCGTTCGTTGTATTCGTCTAGCTTCGAGCCTGATCGCTGGCTCCATATGAGACACGCCAAAAAGCGTCATCCCTGACAGGCTCGGCGGCGCCCATCCATGGGCGCCGACGGTCTCCTATGGAGCCACCGACCAGGCTCTTTGTGTTCGCTAAGAGATCGCGCTGTCGTTCTTTGCCTCTCCAGGTAGAAATATCAAACCTTTGCCGAGATTTTTCGTTCCCTCATCTCTGTTCTCTATATGGAATTCACTAGTGGCAAAGACTTGTATTTGGAATTTCGCTCCGTGCCAGAGTTTCTGCGGGGTAGCTGTCAGCGGACGTCGCCGAGCCTGTCAGGGATGACGCTTTTTGGCGTTCCGCTGACAGCTACCCCACAGAAACTCGAATTCAAAACTTCGATTCAAGAAGTCGCGACCTCGCATTCATACGCTGTTGCGTGAATGGACCGCTCTCTTAACCTAAACCGCACTCTTCAAAGCCTCCGCTTTATCCGTTCTCTCCCAGGTGAACTCCGTGTCTTCGCGACCAAAATGCCCATAAGCCGCCGTCGCTCTATAAATCGGTCGCTTCAAATCGAGCATGTCGATCAGCCCCTTAGGCCGAAGATCAAAGTGCTCTCTCACTAACTCAGAAATGCGCTCGTCGCTGACCGTACCCGTCCCAAAAGTGTTTATAGAAATCGAAGTCGGTTCCGCGACGCCGATGGCGTAGGAGACCTGGATTTCGCAGCGATCAGCAAGACCCGCAGCGACTACGTTCTTAGCAACGTAACGTCCCGCGTAGGCGGCGGAGCGGTCAACTTTAGAGGGGTCTTTCCCCGAGAAGGCGCCACCGCCGTGACGCGCCATGCCGCCATAGGTGTCGACGATGATCTTGCGGCCGGTCAATCCGCAGTCACCAACGGGTCCGCCAATGATGAACTGGCCTGTGGGGTTTATGTGATATCGCGTTTCCCCATGTAGCCATTCCGCAGGGAGCACATCTTTAATCACATGTTCGAGAATCGCGCTGTGAATTTCGTCCTGAGTCACGTCCGCAGCGTGCTGCGTAGACAGCACCACCGCATCGATAGCGACCGGTTTACCGTTTTCATAGCGTAATGAAACCTGGCTTTTCGCGTCCGGGCGAAGCCAGGGAAGGGTTCCGTTTTTACGCAGCTCGGCTTGTCGTTCCACCAGACGGTGCGAATAGTAAATCGGCGCCGGCATCAATACCTTGGTTTCGTTGCTCGCGTAACCGAACATCAAACCCTGGTCTCCCGCGCCCTGCTCCTTTTCTTGTCCTTCGTCTACGCCCATAGCGATGTCATGACTCTGCTTGCCAATCGCATTCAGGACAGCACAGGAGGCTCCATCAAAGCCGACCTCAGAACTGTCGTAGCCGATATCGAGGACGACGCCGCGCACAACGTCTTCCAGGTCTACGTAGGTGTTAGTCGTCACCTCGCCGGCAACCACAACCATACCGGTCTTCACCAAGGTCTCAACGGCAACTCGTGCATCGGGATCGTCGGCAAGGATGCTGTCCAAAATCGCGTCGGAAATTTGGTCGGCCATCTTGTCCGGATGTCCCTCGGACACGGACTCTGATGTGAAAACGCCGTATTCGCTCATAAATCTTCCCTACTACTCTTATCTATAGTCTTTGGTGACTAACTTAGCTCGGTGCGCTGAAACAGTCGCACCTGTAATGTGAATCCGTTTCGTTGCCCCAAGTAGGAGCTCGACTGTTCCCGCATGCCGGCACTGTGAGCCCACTCCTCAAGAAGCGTTGGCGCAAACCCCAGCCATAGATCGCCGCAGCTCTCGCGGGCCCAACCCTGCTTGTGCTCGCACAACTCTGTTATCAAGAGCGCACCACCGGGTTTTAGGCAGCGGCCCGCTTCGCACAGCGTTCGCTTCGGATCGGCGGTATGGTGCAAAACCATATTGAGCACTACTAGATCGGCTTCGATCTCGTCAATGTGACGATCAGAGCTGTCCCCTAAATGAAACTCGATGTTTTTTAAGCCGGTTTGGGCGACTGTCCTTTGCGCGGCGTCCAGCATTACCTCTGCATTGTCTATCGCATGCACGGTACGAAAGTGAAGGCCGAGAATAGGAAGCAACCATCCTTCTCCTGGACCCAGCTCCAAAGCGGTAGTGCGGTCAGCAGCGGGCAGGCTTGTCACCAACTCCTCGACCGCGTCCGCATAACGAACCGGGGCGGCGATGAGGTCCTGTTGCTCGCGGAAACGCTGAACGTTCTGCTTAAAGAAATCGCGTGAGTTCAGCTCGCGAGTCCTCTGCAGATTTTCTAGGCGCTCCAGTGTTTCCCCATCCAGCTCTAGCGAATCGGCGGTCGCCAGAACCGCTTGCTGCAAGGTCGCTAACGCCTGGGAGCGATCGATATCGCTTCTGCGGTAGAAAATGTGGTTGCCATCTCGTTCGCTGCGCAAAAGACCGGCACCACTGAGAACCTTTAAGTGATGGCTGAGCGCCGGCTGGCGGACTTCTAGCAACTCGCACAGCTCTGAAACGCCCATGGCGTCTTGGCGAAGTAGCCTGAGAACGCGCAATCGAAGCGGGTCGGCCGCCGCTTTCAGAAAAGACGCGGCTGAATCTCCGTGCACCTCCTGATCAGCGGATTTCCTGTCAAGGCGCAACTTTCCTGCGCTACTCTCGTTGCGACGACGAACTGTTTTGTCTGCTGCGGCCAACATGGGCGCGGGATTCTAGCAGCTTAGTAATCTATATCAAATATTTTTGATATAGATTACTAAGCATTTTAACCTGCGGTTAGCGGCAAATAGATTTGTTCTGTAGAAAGGCTTACGCGACAATGCGCGCCCGATTCGCATCCCAGGAATTCACATGAGCAGTCGCACCGAGTTAGCCAACGCAATCCGAGCGTTGGCCATGGACGCTGTGCAGCAGGCCAATAGCGGCCATCCGGGCGCACCCATGGGGATGGCAGATATCGCCGAAGTGCTTTGGAACGATTTCCTGTCCCACAATCCAACGAATCCTGATTGGGCCAACCGAGACCGCTTTGTGTTGTCGAATGGCCACGGTTCGATGCTGATCTACGCGCTCTTACACCTTACTGGCTATGATCTACCCCTTGAGGAACTGAAGCGTTTTCGTCAGCTACACAGCAAGACACCTGGGCATCCGGAGTACGGCTATACCCCTGGGGTGGAGACAACAACAGGACCGCTGGGACAAGGCATAGCGAACGCGGTGGGCATGGCGCTTGCCGAAAAGACTCTTGCTGCCCAGTTTAACCGCGACGGGCATCAGGTAATCGATCACTACACTTATGTCTTTGTCGGTGACGGTTGTCTGATGGAAGGGATTTCGCACGAGGTTGCGTCGCTGGCCGGGACCCAGAGGCTAGGAAAGCTCATCGTTTTTTACGATGACAACGGGATTTCTATCGACGGCGAGGTGGAGGCTTGGTTTAGCGACGACACACCCAAGCGTTTTGAGGCCTATGGTTGGCAAGTGATCCCTGCTGTGGATGGTCACGATTCGGAAGCGGTTCGTTCCGCAACGGAGCAGGCAAGAAACAACACTCATCAACCAAGTTTGATTTGTTGCAAAACGGTGATCGGTAAGGGCGCGCCCAATAAACAGGGCACCGCATCGACCCACGGATCTCCGCTCGGTGCCGAAGAGATAGAAGCGACTCGCGCGGAACTCGGTTGGGAGCATCCGGCGTTTGTTATTCCTGATCAGGTTTATCAGGGTTGGGATGCAAAAGAGAAGGGCGCCAAGCGAGAAGCTGAATGGTCCGGAGCTTTTGCCAAGTATGCTGAGGCGTTTCCGGACCTTGCTGCCGAATTGCGGCGACGTCTGAGCGGAGAGCTCCCCTCCGATTTCCTGACTGCCGCTGATAGCTACATCGCCGCTTGTCAGGAGGCCGGAGAGAGCATTGCTTCGCGCAAAGCATCCCAGAATGCGCTGGATGCCTACGGTCCCTTACTTCCCGAACTTCTCGGCGGGTCTGCGGATCTCGCCGGTTCCAATCTGACCAAATGGAGTGGTTCCGCCGGCGTCGGTTCTGCCAGCGCCGCTGGCAATTACATTTACTATGGCGTTCGAGAATTTGGTATGTCCGCCATGATGAATGGAATCGCTATTCACGGTGGATTCATACCCTACGGCGGCACGTTCCTTATTTTCATGGAATATGCTCGTAACGCAGTTCGCATGGCCGCATTAATGAGGCAGCGCACGGTTTTCGTTTATACGCACGATTCGATCGGTGTGGGTGAGGACGGCCCCACCCATCAACCGGTAGAGCAGTTGACTGCACTGCGCGCCACGCCAAACCTTCATACCTGGCGCCCTTGCGATACGGTGGAATCGGCCGCTAGTTGGAAAGCCGCTCTCGCTCGCTCGGACGGGCCGAGTGCGCTCGTATTTTCTCGCCAAGGCCTCGCGCATCAGCAGCGTAGCCCCAGCCAGGTGCAAGACATCGAAAAGGGCGGTTATGTGCTCCTCGACTGCGATACTGCGCCGCAGGCGATCATAATCGCTACCGGATCAGAGGTCGGCTTAGCGGTCGAGGCAGCTCAAGCGATTGATGCACCGGTCCGCGTCGTCTCCATGCCCTGTCCCGAGATCTTTGAGCAACAAGAGGCGAGCTACCGCGAGTCTGTATTGCCAAGCGAATGCTTGGCGCGTGTGGCGGTTGAGGCTGCGCACGCGGATTTTTGGTACAAGTATGTAGGTCTCGACGGTCGTATCGTTGCGATGACCAGCTTTGGCGAGTCAGCACCGGGTGGCGAACTTATGCAAGAGTTTGGCTTTACCGTCGATAACGTGGTGACCGCGGTAAGCGAGCTCATAGAAGCTTTCTAATTTTCTATGCTGCGCCTAGCAATCAATGGATATGGGCGTATCGGCCGCACGCTCCTTAGAGCGCTTCAGGAGAGTCCGCATCGAGATGAGCTAGAACTCGTGGCAATCAACGAACTCGCCGATGCCACAACGGTCGCTCATTTGACCCGCTACGATTCGACTTTTGGACGCTTCCCCTCGGTAGTCGACCACAGCGAGGAGCAGCTGACGATCGCCGGTAGGGCAATAAAACTTTTAAACAAGTCCGAGCTGACGGAACTAGATTGGACCAGCGTTGGCGCGGATCTTGTTCTCGAGTGTACCGGTGCCTTTTCCGACCGGCCAACCGCTGAGCTGCATCTGCATGCCGGTGCGAAGAGGGTTATGTTCTCGCAGCCCGCGACAGCGGACGTAGATGCCACCATCGTTTTTGGTGTGAATCATGCTGTGCTCCAGCCAAAGCATCAGGTCGTATCGGCCGCGTCCTGTACTACCAATGGCATCGTGCCCGTAATCGTTGCTCTCGATGAAGTATTCGGGATTGAGCACGGCACCATTACGACGATCCATTCGGCGATGAATGACCAACCGGTTCTCGATGCCTACCACGATACTGATCTGCGCAAGACGCGGGCCGCGGGCCAGTCGATTATCCCCGTAGATACGGGTCTTGCTCGTGGTGTAGAACGGGTATTACCAGACTTTAAAGGGCTGTTTACTGCCCAGGCTCTAAGAGTACCCACGTTAAACGTGTCTGCGATGGACCTCACGGTCGCGGTTAGCCGCGATGCCACCGAGGCGGATGTAAACGCCGCGTTACGCATTGCATCCGCAAAGAACTTTAACGGCGTCTTAGGCTATACAGATGAGCCCTTGGCGTCATGTGACTTCAATAAGGACAGCCGCTCAAGCGTGATTGATGGCTGCCAAACGCGTGTCAGTGGTCGGCGTCTGGTTAAGGTGCTCACCTGGTTCGACAATGAATGGGCCTACGCTAATCGGATGCTGGATTTGGCTCATTACTGGTCGAAGTTGCTTTGACTAGTTGCGACAGCCAGTTGCGAAAAACCGCGCACTACGACCGTATGCACCTCCCGTAAGCAATTCGCCCGTTTCCTTTTGCCCTTCCCTGTAGAGAGGATCCTTTGACATGTCCCAAGCAGTAACACGAATGTCCGAGCTAAATCTCACCAATCAGCGCGTGCTGATTCGCGAGGATCTAAACGTTCCGCTCAAAGACGGTGTGATCAGCTCCGACGCGCGAGTTAGGGCAGCCCTACCCACCCTGCTAGCCGCAGCCGACGCGGGTGCAAAAGTCATAGTTATGTCTCACCTTGGCCGGCCCACGGAGGGTGAGTATGCGCTGGAGTACTCTTTGGCTCCCGTGGCGGACCACTTGTCTTCGCTGCTCGGTCGTCCCGTTCAATTGCTGACCGATTGGAAGGGCGAAATCGATTTAGAAGCGGGACAAATAGCCCTGCTTGAAAACGTGCGCTTTAACGTCGGTGAGAAAAAAAATGATGATGAACTTGCACAGGCCTATGCATCCCTGTGTGACGTTTTCGTAATGGATGCGTTTGGGACAGCGCATCGCGCGCAAGCATCAACTCATGGGGTCGCCAAATACGCCGCGACCGCCTGCGCGGGACCGCTTTTGGTCGCGGAGCTCGAGGCTCTCGAAAAAGCCCTCGCCGAGCCAGCGCGGCCGATGGTCGCGATAGTCGGCGGAGCTAAGGTCTCAACCAAGCTGGAAGTTCTTGACACCTTAGCCGATAAAGTCGATCAGCTCATTGTTGGCGGTGGCATCGCAAACACCTTTCTTGCTGCGGCTGGTTACCCGGTGGGCAAGTCCCTATGCGAACATGAGCTTCTTGAGGACGCAAAGAGGATTGCGGCTAAGACGCATATCCCTCTCCCGGTCGATGTTTTAACCGCAGAGCAGTTCGATGCACAGGCGCCTGCGGTAACTAAGGCGATTGATCAGGTCGGTTCCGAAGACATGATTCTGGACATTGGACCCGCTAGCGCCAGGGCTATGAGCGCGCTCCTTGCCGGCGCCGGGACCATACTATGGAACGGCCCCGTGGGCGTTTTCGAGTTTGAGAACTTTGCTGCTGGCACGGAAAGCCTGTCTCGGGCAATAGCGAGCAGCAGTGCTTTTTCACTCGCTGGCGGAGGCGATACCTTGGCAGCTATTGATAAATTCGCTATCGCGGAGCAGGTCTCCTATATATCGACTGGTGGCGGCGCCTTTCTTGAGTATGTAGAGGGCAAAGCTCTACCCGCAGTTGAGATATTAAAAAAGCGCGCCTAGTCCGCGATCGCGTCCTAGCAGGTCCTTTACAAACCAAGTGCGTCGAGACACCTTACTTCGACTAAATTCAGATCAAACCACAAAGACCAAAGTGCGACAACGGTGTTTGTATGATGAGAAATGACCACATGAAAAGAAGCTTCGAGTATCGACTGCCAGCAGCAAAGCGGGCGCTGCGACCTTTTGCATTTGGGCTTATTGCCTGTGCCCTGCTTGTAGAGACTAGCCAAGCCCAGGAGTCAGACTTCCCTGGCATAAAGTCACTGATGAGCGTTACGGATTTCGAAGAATCTGGCTTAGACAAGCTATCTGACAAAGAACTCGACGCACTCGATGCATGGCTTGTGCGCTACACCGCAGGAGAGGCCGAGGTACTTCAGCGCAGTAGCAAAGCTGTGCGAGCCGCGGAGAAAGACTTCGAAGTCGAGTCAAAGATTCTTGGTGATTTTAAAGGCTGGTCTGGTGAGACTGTTTTTCGTCTGGATAACGGTCAAGTCTGGCAGCAGCGCCTCGATGGCAAATACAAATATCGCGGTCCAGCAAATCCAGCGGTTCGCATTTCTAAAAACTGGCTTGGCTTTTACCGTCTGACCCTCATAGATTCGAACAAAAGTATCGGAGTCACACCGCTGCGCTGAGCTGCCTCGTAACCGAGCTTGTGTTGATCAGAAGCTAAAACTGAATTCTTGCTAAGCGCAGCCCCCGGCGGCCTGGCCCCTGCTTGATTCATCGCTCGAGCCAATTCGAGCATGATGTCGAGAGCTTGAACCAGCACTTTTGCGTGAATTTTTCACACACCATGGAATAGCAGACTGTGTAACATCAAATGTGCAGTCAGGTGCGTCGACGCAACCGTGTTGAACGTGATCTGCAGTCTCAATCCACAGGGGAATAATTATGTTGCATAGAAAACCGCTAACACTGGCGGTGAGTGCGGCCATCGGAGCGGTATCCGCGCTCAATATGGCCCCTACCTTTGCGCAAGACGAAGAGCTTGTAGAAGAGGTAGTCGTCACCGGTTCGCGTATTCAGCGCGCCAATCTAGTTTCTTCCAGCCCAGTAACTCAGCTTGATAACGAGCAGTTGAAATTCACTGGTTTGACTCGTGTAGAGGATGCCCTCGCTGCGATACCAGCCATCTCGCTGGACCAGTCTTCTGGCCAGGCCATTGAGGCCACCGGGGTTGCCACGCTTCAGTTGCGTAACCTAGGTGTTCGTCGTACTTTGGTTCTCATGAACGGTAGGCGTCTTCCTGCAGGTACGCCAAGCGGCGGTATCAACTCATCTGCGGCTGACATCAACCTGATTCCAGGTCAATTGATCGAGCGTGTTGAAGTACTCACAGGTGGCGCGTCATCTACCTACGGCGCCGACGCTGTTGCGGGTGTTGTTAACTTCATCATGCAGGACGACTTCGAAGGTCTGAAGATTGACTACCAGTTCTCTCAAAACCGCCACGACAACGACGGTAACGTTGTTGCTACTGCGGCCGACGCGGCAGGCCAGCCTTTCGCGACCGGTACCAGCAGCGATGGAGAGATCAGCGACTTCACCGTAATCTTCGGTGGCAACTTCGATAATGGTCGCGGCAACATCACCACCTTTGGTAGCTACCGTGAAATCGAAGGCGTTACGCAGGTAGAGCGAGATCACTCCGCTTGCCCAGTGCGTGATGCGTTAACCTGCCTTGGCTCTTCCACCAACGCCTCTGGTAGCATCATTCCTCTTGACCCCAATGGTATCGCGCCAGTCGATGACTTTGCCTACCGGGTAGAAGGTAACCAGCTGTTGGACGGTGTTGGTCCCGGCTTCAACTTCGCCGCTCCGTCTTACTTCCAGCGTCCAGACGAGCGTGTAACCGTGGGTACATTCGGTCACTACGATGTGAACGAGCACGTAGAGGCTTACACCGAGTTGATGTTCATGGACACCAAGTCCACTACGCAGTTCGGCCCTGCCGGTAACTTCTTTACGAGTCTCGACACCAATTGCGGCAACCCCTTCCTTTCTGAGCAACAGGGTTCGATCCTGGGTTGCACGGGCGATGATCCTGACCAGATCGTTGAGTTTCTCGCGGGTCGTCGTAACGTTGAGGGCGGACCCCGTTTCGGTGTTCTGCGTCACACTACCTACCGTGGAGTGTTTGGTATTCGTGGCGACATTAACGACTCATGGCGCTATGACGTGTCCTGGCAGTACGCCGAAGTTGACATGCGTAACCGCAACGGTAACTACTTCGACACTGCTCGTCTTGACCAAGCGCTCGATGCGGTCCTCGACGACTCTGGCAACGTAGTATGTGCCCCAGGAGCTGATGACGGTTGTGTGCCTTACAACCTATGGAACACCGGCGGCGTAACCGACGACCAGGTAGCTTTCTTGTCGCAGAACTATTTCGCGACTGGAACCACCTCGCAAGAGGTGTTCATGGCTTACGCCCAGGGATCATTGGGTGACTACGGCATTACTTCGCCACTGGCGGAAAATGGCGTCGAAGTGGTCATTGGTGCCGAATATCGCGAAGAGACTCTCCGACGAGATTTCTCTGATAACGCCACTCGCGGCGTTGTTGGTGGCTTGGGTGCAGCCCTTGTTCCAGCAAGCGGTCGCTACGACGTAAACGAGTTCTACTTCGAGGCAGTCGTACCTCTGGTCGAAGGCGCATCACTGGCGCAGTCGATCGAAGCTGAAATCGGCTATCGCTATTCTGACTATTCCTTCGGACCAACCACTGACACTTACAAAATCGCGGGTGCTTGGGCAATCAACGACGACGTTAGACTGCGAGCAAGTTTCAATCGCGCAGTACGAGCGCCGAACGTGATTGAGTTGTTTGAGCCGATCAATGGCGGCTTATTTGCGATGGACGCCGATCCTTGTAGCGGTGTCGTGAATGGTATCTCCTCAGGTGGTTACACGTTTGAGCAGTGTGCTCGATCAGGCGTCAGCCAAGCGATCTGGGACCAGGGCGGTCCTGCCAACAACCCCGCATCTCAGTACAACCAGTTTGAGGGTGGTTCTACCGAGCTTGAGCCGGAAGAGGCGGACACCATCACCTTTGGCGTAATCTTCACGCCTAGCTTTATCGATGGTCTCACCGTAAGTCTGGATTATTATGACATTGAGATCGAAGGCGCAATCCAAGGTATCGCCGAAGAAACAACGCTGATTCAGTGTATCGAAACTGGTGATCCAGCCTTCTGTGATGCCGTAGGTCGAGGCATCAACGATACGCTTTGGCTCGGTCTTGCCGGCCCCGGCAACGGGATCGATGCTCGCGCAACGAATATCGGTTTCCTCAAAGTCGAGGGTTTCGACCTGGAAGTGAACTACACCTTTGATGTGGGCGACATGGGCACCGTTGCCATCGCTAACATCTCTGGCCTTATGGACTCCTACGAGCAAGAGGAGTTTGAAGGGGCAGGGGTCGTCAACTGTGAAGGTGTTTACGGGGGACCATGTGACTTCCCGCGGATCGATTTCCAGAACCGTTTGCAGGCTACTTGGGCTACTCCTTGGGACGTCACTGCAAGTCTGATCTGGCGTCACCTCGGTTCGGTTGATCAGGAGTTCACTTCGGTCGACAACCCAGCTGATATCGACTCGTTCAACTACTTCGATATCGCTGCGACTTGGGATGTAACTGACTATGCGAGCCTACGCTTTGGCATAAACAACCTGCTCGATGAAGAGCCACCGTTTGTGTTCCAGGGTGTGACTGCACGGGAAAACGGAAACACCTTCCCAGGTATTTACGATCCTCTGGGTCAGTACCTGTTCGCTGGCTTTACGGTTCAGTTCTAAGCGACATCATCGCTGCTCATTGCAGCTGATTAGGCCCGCCTTCCGGGCGGGTCTAGCTAAGGGTCGATTTTTCGGCCCTTTTTTTTGCCTGGAAGATTTTGTTGCAGCGACTTTGTCCACGAGGACACATCTAGAGCGAAGGCTATATCTTCCTGACGCCAGGCCAGCGAATCAGGCACAATTCGTTTTTTCGGGAAAGTAAAACGGACGATGCGTTACTCTGGACAGCAGTTGATTCAGCAGGCACAAGCGTTTCTTCAGCAGAGACGCCCTGCGGATGCAATCAAGTGTTGCAAGCAATTACTGAAACAAAATCCAAGGGACGTAAACGGCCACAACCTGCTTGCACTCGCGTTTCAAATGATCGGCCAGCATAAGCAGGCAGTTGCCGCGTTTCAGAGCGCCATCCAGCTCGCTCCAAAAGATTCGCGCACTCGAATCAGCTTTGGTGCTTACCTGAGATCCCAGGGCCGAAACGAGGAAGCAGAGCGGCAGCTAAGGAAAGCACTGCGACTTGACTCGGCTTCTGAACCTGCTCGGCACTCTCTTGTACTCACTTTGATGGCTCTCGGTCGGTTTGTAGAAGCGGAGAACGAGGCTGAGTTCTTGACCAAATCGAGGCCCGCGCACCCCGCGTATTGGGAGTTAAGGGCTGCTGTTGCGCAAAAGCAGGGCGCTGTTCAGCGTGCCATCGATTTCTGCAAGGAAGGTCTTGGTAAGAATCCGCAAGCACCCAGGCTGCACTACTCGCTTGCACAGCTCCTAAGACAGGAGACAGACTTTGCTGGCGCAGCGGCGGCGTACGAACAAGCCAGTGCCAGCGGGTTTGACCGCCCGGAACTCTACCAAAACTGGGGAGAATCTCTTTTAGATTCCGGTGAGTTGAATGATGCGCTCGAATGCCTAAATGTGGGCTTGCAGCGATTTTCGGATAATGCAGTTCTGCACCGAGTGTCAGCCAGGCTGCATGCGGAGGCCGGCGCTCCTGGTGATCCCCTTAGGAAGCTTGCCGATGCGGTAGAGCGATCTCCCGGCGACGCTAGGCTGGTCCAAACATTGGTGGAACTTGCAAACCGGCTGCAACGGCAAGACGAAGGAAATTGCTGGTTGTCCGCCGCACGACAGGGGGGATGCCCAGATACACCGGGTATCGCTGTGCTTGAAGCGCAGGCACTCGCTCATAGTGAAGATAATGTCGCCGCGATATCTCGCTTTGAGAAAGCATTGTCTGCTTACCCGAACGTTCCTCACATCGAGATTAACTTTGCCATGCATCTTCTAAAGCATGGCGAGCCAACGCGAGCCCGCGAGCTTTGCGATGCGGTGCTAGCGCAAGATCCAGCCAATCAGTTGGCCCTCGCATTCAAAACTACCGCGTTGCAGCTTCTTGATGATCCGCTGGAGTACGAGCTTTGTGATTACGACCGGATGGTGTCACCAATTGTCGTCCCTGTTCCAAAAGGTTTTACCTCTGGGGAAGAATTCTTCTCAGAGCTTAGTGAAGTTCTAAACTCGCAACATAAAACCAACGCCCAACCCATCGAGCAAAGCGTTCGAGGTGGCACCCAGACAAATGGTTTTCTATTTCGTTTGAAACACCCGCTCCTTACGGTACTTGAGCAGCAATTGCGGGAGGCAGTACTCAGCGTTGTATGCGATTTCCCGCCTGATGGGGAGCATCCATACTGGCGGCAGCGCGCCGGGATAGTCAGTACATCTGATATCCGCTTCTCTGGCGCCTGGTCCGTGCGCTTGGGTGATCAAGGCTTTCACGCCAATCATATTCACTCAGAAGGTTGGATTAGTTCTGCGCTTTACGTTTCGCTTCCGGATGAGGTTAAACAAGGGTATCAGCAGGATGGACATATTCAGTTTGGTAGCCCCATGAGTGAACTCGGATTGGAAATCGCGCCGCGACGTGTCGTTAAACCAGAAGTGGGAACCCTCGTACTGTTCCCCTCCTACATGTGGCACGGAACAATTCCGTTTCAGTCGGAGCAACCGCGTACAACGGTTGCTTTCGATGTGGTGCCGAGGCTTAGCTAAAGCGATTCAATGTCGAGCTTTACAGTCTTTTCATGACTGCGTTGCTTCAATCAGTCGCTTTCCATCCAGGAACGATGGGTAATAAGGAGTTGCCTGATTAGATCTTTCTCGGCTTCCGATAACAGAGGATTCCAAACGTCGAAGATCATGATGACCCGGGTTTCATCAGCGTCGTTCCAGGCCTCGTGCTCTATCGTGTCGTCAAACGCCCAAGCCTCCCCCATTTTCCACTCTCGTACATCGTTACCTACCCTGAAACCAGCGGGCCCAGGCAACACCAGCGGTAGATGAACTAGGAGTCGTACGTTCGTTGAGCCGGTATGAGGTGGGATCTTTGTTCTTGGGGCAAGAGCCGAAAACAGCGCTGTAGGTGCGAAACCGGGTTGATCCGCCATCGGTAATTCATCGAGTATAGACGTAGTCTTTGGGCAACGTGCCATGGCTTCTTCTTGACGGTGTCCGTCGCGCCACAACCATAGAGAGCTCCAATTATTATTATGATTCAGCGCCTTAAATTGATTTTCTGGTGTTCCCGGTGCGTAGGCAACATACGGTGAAAAGCCAGAGAGTCCCTCCTCCAACAGCGTTGTGAGCTCACCCCGGATATCATCCGTTGCTGCTTCGAGATCGCCCATCCAGGGAAAGTAGGAGCGATCAAAAAATGGTATGGCCGGTAGTCGTGGGTAATGAAATTGAATTGGCTCGGCGTTATAAACTTTCTTCACGCCAGTTAGAACATCTACCGCTTCTAAAAAACGGGAGTTGTCGTCTCCTTTGTGCTTCGCCTGCAGCGGCGCAAGCTCTTGGTGCAAAAAATCGGCCATCGCGAGTGCTTGTTGCTCAACAACTTCTTGCGCGCGAGCAAGGGGTGCTTTTAATGACGATGGAGCATTCTGGGCGGCAGGGGCGATTTTCAGCGCATTTTTATAAACCTCTGCGGCGCCCTTTGGCTGATTCATCTGCTCGAGAATCGAGCCCTTCGAAAGAAGCGCTAGGAAGGAATAGGGTTCAATGGCAAGTGCACGGTTCAGAGCATTGACCGCTGCGGGTAGCGAACCAGTTGCTCGATGTGCCATCGCTACATTCATGTAAAGGTCTGAGCTATTTGGATTTTCCTGAACTGCCTGTTCCAAGAGCTGGAGTGCTCCACTGCCGTCACCGGAGCGCAGCATAGTCTGCGCCGCGCTGATTTGAGCCTTTACCGCTTCCGACGGGCTTGCGTTCATCGTATTTCCTTAAAATCTAACCTTGTAGTTGCGTTCTACATCTTCGGCCCTCACTACTTCTCCTTCGCGCACTGTAGGGCGAAAGCGCACGTTTCGAAGATAGTGGTAAGCACGGGTTATGCTGGCTTGATTGGCTAGGGTTTTTTCGGTGAGGATTTTGATGTCCTTAGCTTCTCCATGTCGATTGACATCAAAGTTCATAACAACTTCAGCCTCGTTATGCGTTCCAAGCGGGATCGCGCCCTGATTAAAAATTGTTTCTATCGGTAGCTCCAGAGGATCGGAAAACCTCTCATCGATCCAGCGTCCAGTAGTATCGTCCTGCATTGCGACCGACCAGGCTTCTTCATAATTTCTGATAGCCTCAGCATAACGGCGATGCCACTGGTACCAGTCTGCAATCGCAATACGAGCATCGATAGACTCTTTAGTCGCCTCGCCTTTTTCTAATCGAATGATCTCTTCTTTTCTTTTGAGTGCCTTCAAGCCATAGCGAAAGTTGTGGTCTCGCATCCGCCAAAATCTTAGTTGGGCTTCATCCGCAGCTCGAAACTGTCCTGCCG
>JBCBZV010000111.1:0-13372 GCA_039815155.1 Pseudomonadota bacterium | reverse complement strand
TCAAGCTCATCGTCGGTGAGCTGAGCACCATCGTCTCCCAAGAGGGCCGTCACCGCCGCGGCACGTGAACCTCTGAAAAAGACTTTGATCAAACGGTTCAGAGCAGAACCTTGAGCTTTTACCCGTGACTCGGCGAGCGAATACAAATAACGCGGGCCGTCTGATCGGTGAACAAGATGACCCTTGTCCACGAGGATACTGAGCAGAGCTCGCACAGAGGAGTAACTCGGCGCATCGGAGATGCTCGAGTGAATCTCTCGGGCAGAGCACTCGCCCCGTTCTAGAACGACATCGATGATCTGACGCTCTCGGCGAGAGAGATCAACATTCTTAGTCATAATGGCCTGCTAATAAATTAGCATAGTGCTAAAAATTTAGCACTTCTGTTCGGCTTGTCAAGGAATATGTTTCAGCATCCGGTGTTTAGGCAACCGCATCAGCTAAGGGAACCTTGAAGCGAAGCCACAACTGAACAAGGCTAGACAGGAAGGAGCCCACATAGGAGCTTACTGTCCCGAGAGTTTTGCTGGCCTGGACCGCCAAAAATTTCAAGGACGGCGAGTGAAAGTGATGCTGTACTCAGTCAGCGCTTTGACCTTCGCCTTGAGATTTCGGTTCAATCATCAAGTAGGTCGATTCCGTATCGCCCACATTCAAAGCCTCATGCCATTTGATGCCGTCCGGGTTGGAAAAAAGATATGCATCAGGGATGTCGAGTATTCGCGTTCCGCTATCGTCGGTGATCTGCATGCGACCACCGCTGATGACATAACCTACGTGCGGCGGGTGATAGTGGCGCTCATGGCCCACTCCCGGTGGAAAGGTGCAGCGTAAAACCCGCAGCTGATCGTCTTCGTGTAACTTCTCGCAGACCTTCTTTCCATCCCATCCTGCTTCATAGGGGTCGGGCAATTCCTCACTGGCAACCGGCACAGATAGGACCGTTAGAACGGCCCCGAAGACGAGTGCTCGATGGAGAGAGATGACTGGTACGTCCATAAATATAGATTCCGTAACGACTAAGTGGTTCAGCGCGGGGCGGTAAGATCAACAACGTCGTCTTTGAGCTTTTGTAGCTCACGCCTGAGACGCCGATCCTGTTTGTCCGTTCGGGAATTTAGAATCTCTACCGCCGCTTGCTGCACACGCAGCGTGTTGCTCTCGTAGATTGCCAAGGCCTTCGGATCGAGTTGCTCTTCCCAGTCAATGACTGTGTTTCTCACCCGTTCTTGCCATCCTGGTTCGCGCTTCAACTCATTCTCAATGAATTCAATCCATGCCATTCTTTCCGCAAGCCAATATTGGTCAGAACGGACCAGATCACTTACTGCCGCCAGGATCACGGCTCGCTGCGACTTATCAAGACGGCCCAGGTAGTCGGAGAGTGTATCTTTGAGATTCTCGTAGGCGTCTTTTCGAAACTCCTCGTCATTTCTCTTTAGATACTTTCGCTCGTATTTCTGCTGCTGCTTTTTAATTTTTTGAACAAATTGATCCAGTTGCTCGTTGCTGAGTTCGTCGCCAAGCAGAAGTAGCGCGTCGAGGCCTCGATCTCTTACCCGGTACCAGGCTGTCTCAAAGTCCCTAACCAGGCGGTCGAGTGTTTCGACGCTGATCGTTGTCTCGAGCTCCGCCTCGGCGCTAGCAAGCAGGTCCAGGTAAGTAGGTAGTTCCTCCTCTCGGTGCCAAGCGAGAAGCCCTACCAGTTCCCGGTCGAGAGAACGAGATTGCTCCCGATCGAGATCCACATAGCGACCCAAATACCAGGGAAGAAAGAAATCGAGCCGGTTGTAAACAAACTTTGTACTGCTGCACGAGGAGATCAACAGGACAGAGCAAAGCAGTAGGACCACTTTTGCGTGTGGGCGCAAAGGAAACGGTTTGATTACGAGAGGTCTCACGAAAACTATCGACTTACTCGTAGTCGAGCCCATCTGCCGCAAAGAGCATTTCTGGGTTTTTAAAGCACTTGAATTCTAAATGATTGCCCGCCGGATCTTTGATAAAGAAGGTACGCTGTTCACCTCGGCGTCCAGGGAAACGCGTAGTCGGCTCGATCACATAGGGACAAGCAGCGGCCTCAAGGGTGATCGCGAGTTGATCCCATTGCTCCCACGGTAGTACAACACCAAAGTGGCTGGCCGGCACTGCCTCTCCGTCGACCGGGTTTCTCGCCACCTCTGGTAGCTGGCTGTTATCTACTTTGTGCGTGACTAGCTGGTGACCGAAGAAGTCATAGTCGATCCATTTGTCCGAGCTTCTTCCTTTTTCGCATCCGAGCAAGCCCGAGTAAAACTCATCCGCTTGTTCAAGATCATCTACCGGTAACGCAAGGTGAAAAGCGGCAAGTGGCATAGCTTGGTTTGTCCTTTTGATGGAACACGTGGTCTAGACATGCAGTCGCGTATAACTGCTTACCGACTCCCCTAGAAGCAAACGTTGGGCTTGTGCTTAAGGTCGATATTAGCCGTTGTCCCTCCGGTTCGACCAGTCACCGCTGGCCTTAAGACGACAGATCTTCACTGACCGTCTCACAGCATGGCTCGTGACTCAGCACGCCGGGGAACCAAGGTCCTGTCTTGCCCTTCATCACAATATCCAGTCAAAAACGCGGATCGGCCTTTCAGCGGGGAACTCCTAGTCGCTGTGCTATGGTGTCGCGAACTTCACTTGGGCTCTGGCCATGGAAGAGCTTGCGCAGCGTTTCGTTGATGCTGTTTGGGGTACGCCACTTGTTAGCCTAATACTTGGCGGCGGCCTATTTTTTCTGTTTTTCTCTCGCGGTTTGCCATATCGACACTTCGGTCATGCGGTCGCCATTCTTCTTGGTCGTCACGACACGCCAGATGCGGAAGGGGAAGTTAGCCACGCCCAAGCCCTTGCTGCTGCCCTATCGGGCACCATGGGCCTGGGGAATATCGCAGGTGTCGCTCTTGCGATAGTCGCCGGTGGACCGGGTGCGATTTTCTGGATGTGGATTTCCGCAATCGTTGGCGTGACCACCAAGTTTTTCACCTGCTCGCTCGGCATCATGTACCGCGGAAAGGATTCCCTGGGGAACACGCAAGGCGGTCCGATGTACATTATTCGCGAAGCATTACCGCGTCGTTATTACCCGCTGGCCGTTATGTTCTCCCTCGCGGGTCTGATCGGCACCTTACCTATGTTCCAGGCCAACCAGCTCACCGCCCTTGTCGGTTCGACATTCTTTGGCGCCAGCCCACCGGATTGGGCGGGTCCGGCAACCGGGGTTGTTATTGCCTTCGTCGTCGCGGGCGTGATTTTTGGCGGGCTGCCCCGCGTTGCGGCGGTCGCTGTGACGGTGCTGCCGATCATGGTCGTTGTCTACTTGTTGATGACCCTCGTTGTGATCCTCGGAAACTGGGCCGAAGTACCTGCGGTAATCAGCAGTATTTTTGCTGATGCGTTTAATCCGCGGGCGGTCGGAGGCGGCGCGCTTGGAGTTATGCTCATTGGCATAAGCCGTGGCGCCTTTTCGAATGAAGCGGGCGTGGGTACGGAGGTGATGGCGCACGGCGCGGCGAAGACGCGAGAGCCAATTCGCGAAGGCTTGGTCGCCATGCTGGGGCCGGTGTTCGACACGCTTCTTGTCTGCACCTGCACAGCGCTGGTTGTGTTGCTCGCTGGGGACTGGCAGTCGCCGAATGGGATCTCGGGAATCAACCTGACGGCCAACGCCTTCCGCGCAGAGATGGGTACTCTTGGCCTGGTGGCACTGGGATTCGTCGCACTGATACTGAGCACAACGACGATGTTTACCGGCTGGTACTACGGGGCTAAGTGCTTTGGTTTCTTGGTTGGCGCAGAATGGCAAAAGCACTTTCGTTGGTTCTTTGTCGCTGCCGTCGTATTCGGTGCGAGTGTGAGCATCGATGTGGTCTTCAATATCATATCGGGGTGCTACGGGCTGATGGCCATCCCGACAATGGTGAGCTCGTTGTTGCTTGCGCCGGACGTCATGCGCGCAGCTCGAGAATACTTTGCCTAAACGGACCTGAGCCCTTTAGGCGGCAACCCCGTGCTCGGCAAGTGTGAGCGAGCGTCCAAGAGCGCATAGAATCGCGCTGAGCGATGCCTGCACGATATCCTGACTTCGCCCAACACCGCAGCTTCGCTCCCCCTCAATATTGAGTTGAATGTAAGAAACAGCTTCTGCGTCTGCGCTGTGAGCGAGCGCATGTTCGCTGTACTCAACTAGGACGATGGTCTTGCCAAAAAATCCTTCCATGGCGTCAACGAAGGCGGCTACTACACCGTTCCCCGTTCCAGAGACTTCATGCTGGTGCGGTCCCTCGCGCAAAATAAGCTTAAGCTGGTCTATGCCATCCGATCGATTGAGTTGGTAATCACTGAGCTCCCAGCGGTTCTCCTCAGGTAGGTAGGTTTGCTCAAACAATTGGTAGATCTTATCCGAGTCGACTTCGCCCTCGATATCTTCTGCGTAGGCTTGGACCGTCGCACTGAAATCGATTTGTAACCAGCGCGGGAGATCGTAGCCGTGATCCGCATTCATGACATAGGCAACGCCGCCTTTGCCAGACTGGCTATTGATGCGAATTACTTCCTGGTAGGAGCGGCCAATGTCCTCTGGATCGATAGGCAGGTATGCCACATCCCAGACGGCGTCGTAGTCCAACCTTTTCGCCAGACACTTCTTGATCGCATCTTGGTGACTACCGGAGAAAGCGGTGAATACAAGCTCTCCCGCATAGGGGTGTCGGGGATGGACGGGAAGCTGGGTGCAGGATTTCACCGTTTCGATAATTTCATCCATCGCCTCGAAGTTGAGGTTTGGATCGATGCCTTGACTGTAGAGATTCATTGCCATGGTGACAATGTCCATGTTGCCGGTGCGTTCCCCATTACCCATGAGCGTGCCTTCGATCCGATCGGCACCGGCCAGCACACCCAGTTCAGATGCCGCTACGGCACAGCCTCGGTCATTGTGCGTATGGAGTGATAGCACGATACTGTCGCGCCGCGATACATGATCGCAAAACCACTCGATCTGATCGGCGTAAACGTTCGGCGTGCTCATTTCCACTGTGGCGGGCAAATTGATGATGACCTTGTCTTTTGGCGTTGGTTGCCACACATCGGTAACCGCATCGCAAACTTCGACCGCGTAGTCGAGCTCGGTGCCGGTGAAGCTCTCGGGAGAGTACTGAAAAGTCCAGTCCGTATTCGGATATTGAGCCGCGTACTCCTGGACCCACTTTGCACCCTGCACGGCAATTTGCTTTACCCCGTCACGATCTGACTCAAACACTTGCTCGCGTTGAACCGTGGAGGTGGAGTTGTACACATGGACAATGGCCCGCGGAATACCCTCCAGCGCTTCAAAGGTTCGGGCAATAAGATCTTCTCGTGCTTGCGTAAGCACTTGGACGGTAACGTCCTCAGGGATCAGTGACTCACTAATCAGTTTTCGTACGAATTCGAAATCGTGGGTCGATGCGGCTGGAAACCCGACCTCAATCTCTTTGAACCCGAGCTTCACCAGCAGGCTCCACATTCGTGTTTTTTGCAGCGTATTCATCGGTTCGATCAACGCTTGGTTACCATCGCGCAAATCTACGCTGCACCAGACCGGCGCTTCACGCAGCTGACGATCAGGCCAACGGCGGGCGCTCATGGGAACCGGAGTAAAGGGGCGGTAGCGGCGGTGGTTGTATCGACTCATGCTGGATTTTTTCTCGCCTAAGGCGCTGTCCTGATCGTTTTCTCGTAATTAGCCAGCCGCGGGGCCTGCGCCGTCGATTCGTCCCGTGGCAGCTTTCTCTGAAACTTTCCTTGCCAATTTTGTGAATTGGGCTGGCTGCGTTGCCCTCGCTTAAGGTCTTGTGAACCTTGCCACTACCGACCGCCGGTAAGCGGAAGATAACGGGCAAGCGCGGTGCCAGCGAGGTCATTATATCGAGCTCGCATGAGTGAATGTCTGCAAATTCACTTAGAATGCCGGATAATTCAGTTATCAAACCCTATTAAAAGTAAATATATTAGTGATATACACTAATATTTAATCAATAAGTAGATTTCGTTATGGAAAAATTGGATCGTACCGACATACGAATACTGGAGCTACTCCAATCAAACGCGCGCATAAGCAATCTGGAGTTGGCTGACGCGATCGGACTCTCTCCCACGCCTTGTGCTCGACGCGTGCGCAGGATTGAGGACAGCGGTTTGATTCGGGGCAATGCGGCACTGCTGGACCAGGAGCGTCTTGGTCTTTCGCTCACCGCATTTATCCACGTCAATATGGACCGGCATACGCCAGATCGTTTTGAAGCCTTCGAAGAAGAGGTGAGCCAGTATCCGGAGGTTATGGAATGTAGCGTGGTCACGGGGCAGAATTCTGACTATCTCATTCAAGCCGTGGTACCAGATATGGTCTATTACGAACGCTTTTTACTAGGGCGACTGACTCGAATACCGGGAGTGACCGACGTGCACTCAAGTTTTGTGCTCCGGCGCGTTATCCAGAAGACAAACCTTCCGTTGCAGCACGTACTGGGCGAAAACGACTCCTAGCGCGACTCCCCTGCGAGCGACCAGGAGGGAAAAGGCGCACAGCCCAAATCGCGATATTCCTCTGCATCGAACAGCTCGCTCAAGCCATTGTTGTCTAGAAACAAATCCACGTACAAAGCACAGCTTAGGCGTTGTGGCAGATAGTCTTCGGCCATGAGTCCTGCCTTCACGTCGGCGACCGGTAAATAGGCCGACTCGGCGCGTAAGCCTGGCGCTTCTGGGTTATCGAGTTTCATAAGCGCGTTTTCGGTCCGATCCCAAGCGGGCCAATTGGGCTGCGTACCGCTTCGGCCTGCACCGGGATCGCCGCTGTAAGCAAAGCCCGACCAATAGTCTCGCATCGCACGGCCTAGGTCTTCTCGAGACTTTCGATTGGCCTTGTTAAAAGCACCAGGTATCTTTATAGAGAAGATTGGCTCGAACAGAAAGTCGAGCTCGAGCGCATGAGCGGCACCTAGGATCTGCGGGAGATCTAAATACCAGGTTGAACGCATTTCGTCCCAATCGAAGCGATAGGCATAGGTCGCTACGGCGCTTCCGCTTCCTGCTATCGCCTCCAAGACCAAGTCGACACCGACCGCTTTCCAGGCGTCGCTGTGATGCTGCGCAACACGATTATAGGTTTCTACATCGCGGGGTTGGGGAAACAGCTTAAAGCGCTGTCGCGTGAACCTATCCGATAAAGCTAAGAATAGCTTCTGCTCATCTCGGTTGCTGCCCAGCAAGAGCGGGACTTCGTTCCAGGCTCCCGGAGTTGCGAATACTTCTGGCAAAGGCTGGCTTGGAAGCACATAACCGTCACGAAACAGCGCTGGCAGTCGATACATACCGCCTTCGACAGCCAGTGGCTCAAACAGCTCTTGCAGATTTAAGTCACGCAGATACTGAAGAAGCTCTGCGCCGGACAGCTGTGAGATTGAGGCGACCAGCTCCGCTTCCGGCTGTTCCGGTGACTTTCTCAACCAAGCCTTGAGGAGTTCGTAAGAGCTATTTCGATGCCCCGGCTCCGGACCTGATGCAGGGTTTTCGGAGCGGGCAATCGTAAAGGTTCCAGGGAAGCCGCTTTGCACAATGGCGCCATGAAAAAGGCCCTTGCTCAAAGGCGAAGCGAGCAAACCGTAGATGTTCCGGCCTCCCGCCGACTCGCCGAACAACGTAACCCGCTCTGGGTCACCACCAAACTGAGCGATATTGCCTCGGACCCAATGGAGGGCTTCGATCATGTCCAGCAGGGCGAGACTACCTGACGCTCCCGCCGCGCTAGCCGCCTGTTCGCGGATTATCCGACTGCTGAACCAACCAAGAATGCCCAAGCGATAGTTCAAGCTTACGACAACAACACCCTGCTCCTGCGCGAAGCGAGAGGCATCGTAGGCTGCAGCGTTCCCAATCGTATTGCCGCCGCCGTGAATAAACACCATTACCGGTAATTCCGCGCTGGCTTGCGGCCCACCTGGGGCAAATACGTTCAAAAACAAGCAGTCTTCACTTCCGAGGACCGTACCCAGAGCACTATCTCCTGTAAGCTCGCTGGCCAGCTGCGGGCACATAGATCCGAACCGAATCGCTTCGCGAGTTTTGCTCCAAGGGTCGGGTTTTTTGGGAGGAGCCCATCGCTGGTCGCCCGCAGTCGACGCCGCATAGGGCAGACCAAGCCAAAGAAAAGCACCGTTAGGGGCTACCGCGCCGACCACCGGCCCGGACTCCAGCTTACGGAGCGTCTGTGGACTGGACACTAGGTCATCAAGACCGAGATTGCCGTCCCCACCGGGAAGGAAAACGGCCGTGAGCACCAGAGCCAGGCCGAGAGCCAGTAAGGACCAACGAAGGTATAAAGGCATCTAGTTACTGTAACCGCAGGACGACCGTTCCCAAAGCCCAACTAGGCGAGCGCAGCGCGCCTTGAAAGAGAAGAACTGGGAAGATTTCAATTAGGTACCGCAAAACATCGATGGCAAGCGACCAAAACAGCAAACCGAATTTAGCAGAGCATAAAGCCCTATTGGTCTACTTGGCGATACTGGTTGCGATGGGCCCGCTAAGCATTGATATGTATGTGCCGGCGATGCCAGCGATTCAACGCGCGTTGGCGACGAGTGTTTCCGGCGTGCATTTGACTATGAGTGCTTTCCTAACGGGTTTTGCAGTATTCCATTTGATCTGCGGGCCCCTGGCTGACCGCTTTGGCAGGGTTCCCGTACTGAGCGTCGGCACCGGGCTGTTTTTCGTCGCCTCTCTGGGTTGTGCCGTGGCCGGGAGTATTGAGTCTCTAATGCTCTGTCGTTTTGTGCAGGGTGTCGGCGCTTGCGTAGGCCCGACCCTGGGTCGAGCGATGACTCGAGATTTATTCGGACCTAGAGATGCGGCAAAGGCCCTGTCACTGATTGCGATGATTATGGCGTTAGCTCCGGCGATCGCGCCTGGTTTGGGAGGTGTGATGCTGAACTACGCGCGTTGGCCAAGTATCTTTTTGTTCCTAGCGGCGTATGGCCTGTTGGCGTTTTGGATTATTCGGACCAAGCTAACAGAAACGCTGCCGACACCACAGAGCCTGCGACCGGTCAATATCGCACGTAATTTTGGAAAGTTGCTTAGCAACCGCCCGTATCTCGGGGTAGCAACCGGCAGCGCGCTGGCTTACTCGGGAATGATGGCCTATCTGGCGTCATCCGGTTTCATTTTTATTAACCTGCTCGGCGTACCTGTTGAGTACTTCGGCTTGGTGTTCATCACTATCGTGCTTGGCTATATGGGCGGAAGCGCTCTGAGTGCTCGAGCAGCCAACACTCGGTCTCCCTCGGCGATACTGCGCTTTGGAATTTGTCTTGCTGTCGCAGCAAGCCTTGCGATGCTGGCCCTTCAGGGGCTGTTCCCCGAGTCACTGGCCGCACTAATGATACCGATGACGTTTTATGCGACTGCGATGGGACTCTCACTACCAAACGCAACCGCTCTTGCCCTGGAGCCATTTCCAGCTATGGCGGCGACAGCATCTTCGCTGTTTGGCTTTCTCCAGATGGGCTTGGCCGCGCTGGTGACTGGCTTCGTGGGTCCTTTCATTGAACAATCACCAAGGCCGCTAATCTGGGCACTTGTTTGTGTTAACGGCATCGCATTAACTTTGATTTTCGCCGCGATTCGTTCGCGGTCAAATACAACAGCTGAATAGACCTGTGAAAGGAACTTAACCCCATGAAAATTGGCGTCATCTGCGGCAGTCACCGCAAAGATTCACAGAGCGAAAAAGTAGGGCGCTACACGGCGGAAAAGCTTACCCGGGAGAATCTTGCCGATGAGGTATTCGTCTACTCCTTGGGAGGCAATCCCTTGCCCTTTTGGGATGAGGGTATTTGGCAGGGTGATGCACGTTGGGAAGAAATTCTGGGCGAGCTTCGTGCAGAAGTAAGCTCTTGTGATGGCTATGTGATCGTGACACCGGAATGGCATGGTATGGCTCCAGCGGGACTCAAGAACTTTCTGTTGATGTTCCCCGGCTCGGGAGAAATGGCACACAAGCCGGCACTGATCATTGCGGTTTCCGCTGGCGGCACCGGCGGCGCGTACCCGATTGCCGAGCTGCGCATGAGCGGCTACAAGAATGGTCGCGTCTGCTACATGCCCGAGCACCTCATCGTACGCAATGTGGGTACGGTCTTTAACGAGAAGCCGGAAGACAACGTTCCCGCTAACCACGACTATATAGAGAAACGCCTGAGCTATTGCCTGGAGTTGCTCAATGAATACGCAAAGGCACTCGGTATGGTAAGAGCCAGCGGCAAGGCAAGCTTAGAAGCTTATGCAAATGGAATGTAGGTGCGCCGAACGTTCGGCGCTCTTTAGAAAATTAAAACGCGACGCTTGATTAGGTTTCAGCGGATGCGGTGGCCATGGCAGCCCGTTCCTTTTCGATCAGGAAGTCTACGACTTTGAGCATTTCCGCCTGCCCACCCGCCTTTCGGGTGTTTATTCGGTATTTACCCGCCACCATCATCTCGGGCGTACCGGTAATTTTCGCTGCGCGAGCTCGAGCGTTGGCCTGTCGTACCTGACTACCAACACCAAAGGAAGTAAAGGCTTTTTCAAAGTCCTCTTGTGCTACCCCATTTGCAGTGAAGAGAGCGGCAAGTTCTTTCTTACCAGATAGCCGTTTCCGGTCTACATTGATCGCCTGGAAAATCGGCATATGAACCTTATCCAACACGTCGAGCACTTCAGCGGTATAGAAGGCCTTTGCATGTACTTCCATCAGCGAGTTCCAGATGGCAGGTGAGCCGTTCAGTTCGACGTCATCGGGAAGAGACTTTTTCCACTGAGCAAGCTGTGGTTCGAAGTTATAGCAGTGACCACAGCCATACCAAAAAAACTCGGTCACGACGATTTTCTCAGAACTGCCGCGAATCGCCGGTGAAATTAAGTCGTAATGCTCGCCCTCGACGTAGTCTTCTGCCTGCGCCAAGCTACTCATCAAAACGAGCAGAGAACTCAGCAGCGTCAAAATTAGGGATCGCGGGTGCATGAACGCCTCCATAAACGGGTGGTTAATCATTGGGACCTAGATGCTATCGAAAAGTTCGAGTATTTGGCAGACAAACTGTGATGAGTCTATCGCCGATAACCCTGTACAGCAGCTTGTCAATTGAGCGCTGGCGTGGCCGTTCGCAAAGAGATGAGGAGCCGGCTTTACCTCAGCCCGACCCAGGCTGAGCCTTACTGAAGGCCCGAGATATAGGCGGATACAGCCTCGATCTCGCGATCGGACAAGCCGAAGGCGTTTGAGCGCATGATCTTAATGTCACCATCGGTTACTCGGCCTGTTGGATCCTCATAGCCCTTCCGGTACGAGACAAGCTGTGCCGCGATGTACTCCGCATGTTGCCCACCAATGGCGGGGAATCCAGCCGGGCTGTTGCCGTTACCGGTTGCCCCGTGACATGCGATGCAGGCCGACACATTTCGCTCCGCTACTCCGGCACGATAGACCTTCGATCCTAAGGCGATCAATTCTGGGTTAGCGCTTTGTCGTGTGCGATCCAATTGATTGAAATAAGCGGCGATATCGGCGAGCTCTTGATCACTCATGTTGTCTACCTGACCCACCATCGCGGGCACAGGACGAAGACCATCACGAATGTGCTGCATCTGCTGAAGCAGGTACTTTTCACCCAGCCCAGCGAGCTTCGGAAAGGTGGGAACCAGGCTGTTGCCGTCCATACCGTGACAGGCCACACAGGTAACCGCTTTTTGCTCACCAATCGCTGCGTCGCCACGCAATATCTCTGCGGTATTCGCAATCGGCGCTAGAGACAGTAGCAGAGCGGAAACTATGCTGAGCTGTAGTGCTTTAAGTAGTGTTTTAAAAAGCACGCTGGCTTTCTCAAAAGCGTATTTTGTGTACGTTCTAATGATAGTCATGGTAGCTAAATTTTTGCTGCTCATTTCCCTGCTTTCGGTGCTGCTAACAGCGCTGCTATGTTGCTTAAGCGGCACTATTGCTTTGTGACTGCCTTTTTCTGCGCTTACCGCACGTTATTTCCGGCTGCTTTCTCTGAAACAGTGCCTGTAGTGAGTGTCATTCATCTTAGCTTTCTAATACCTTCGTAAAAGCTTCGTAATAGCGATGAACGCCTCCACGCGGGCGCGTTATTATAGCGAAGTTATTGTTCCCTCCAAGCTTACGCAAAAGCGGTTCCGATGGATGATCGTGATGGAAGATATGCCCACAGCCACAGAAGATCGCCTCCAAAAGCCGAACTTTCGTGATGCCAGGTTTCTCCAGAGCGCGGCTCGCTTTGATCAATGCCCATCGGACCTTGGCTGGGAGGTTGCATTCGCCGGACGATCCAACGCGGGCAAGAGCAGTGCAATCAACAGCCTGACAAAAAATAAGAAACTGGCGCGGACATCGCGAACACCCGGGCGGACTCAATTGATCAACTTCTTCGCGGTGGGCGATGAGCAACGAATCGTAGACTTACCAGGCTACGGTTACGCGAAAGTACCGCAGAAGGTAAAAAATGCCTGGAATCGCCAGCTGGAAACTTATCTGCAAAAGCGGAGATCGTTGCGAGGTCTGATCTTGCTAAGCGATTGTCGCCACCCCCTTCATGCCTACGACCAGCAGATGATTGGGTGGGCAACTCAGGCAAGAATGCCGGTTCATCTTTTATTAACGAAAGCCGACAAACTCTCCAAAGGTGCCGGCAAGCAGACACTGATGGCCGTGCAGGGAAAAGTGGCGCATCTGGCGGAACTAATCAGTTGCCAGCTATTTTCAGCCCTCAAGCATCAGGGTCTGGACGAGTTGCAGGAAACGCTCGACCTCTGGCTGACGGACCCTTCGGTTTGATCCGGTCGCCGACAAACAAGGCTTAGCTGATTAATTTCCACGCCGACGATGACTAATTTCAAGGTCGGACAAAATCTCCATAGGAGACGATCTCGCGAAAATCTGCGGGTTGTTTATCGTTAGCAAGAACCGGCTGGCGATCGGAAGGCATGACCATCGCAAAATTCTCTTCCCGTTGCTCAAACTGATTTTTGTCTTTGTATTTGGTAACCAACATCAATAGCGAACCGCCTTCGTGTTGCTCGTCCAGAAGAAGGTCAAAACCATTGATGAGACCCCGCTCCAGAGCACGCTGTCGATACACCAGCCAATTATGTTCGTAGTAAAACAGCGCTTCTTCGAGGTTGCCGTTCTTCGACGAAAAGGTTAGTACAATGGAGCGTACAGTAGGTTCGTTGAACGTGGGTTATGCGGCGAATGAAAGGCTTAATGTTACAGCGTCTTATTCCAACTTCACAACATTTACTAATA
>JBCBZV010000194.1:0-5700 GCA_039815155.1 Pseudomonadota bacterium | reverse complement strand
GGCGCAAACGCTCTCGTAACAGAAGGGATGCAAGTGCCCGACGGATCTATGGTGCTCGGCTCACCGGCTAAAGTAAAAAAGACCTTGGACGAAGATACTCAGGCCTTTCTGCGCGCAAACGCTCAGCACTATGTTGCTAACGGCGCTCGTTTTTCTGAGCTCTTAGAAGCATTAGAGTAGAGGCGAATTTCAAACCCTACCGAGCTAGAAGTGCTTATGACTGCCGCTATCGCGTCGCCTTGTGTGTCTCAGTGCTCCCTTGATGAAAATCAATTTTGCAAGGGGTGCTTGCGGCACGTGAGTGAGGTCACTCGGTGGTCGCAGGCCAGTGACGCAGAGAGAGCAGTCATCCTTCAAAAAGTCGCCGAGCGAAAGGCGCTAATTAGGCGCTGAAGCCAACCTCGCGGCGCGTACGGTTCAAGCGGTTTTCCCGCGGATTGCGCGAACCACGTTACCCTCTAACTCGAGAATTTCCAGGCGGTAGTTGCCGATTTGAAGGCCCGCATTCCCATCGGGAAACGATTCCAGGTATTCCAGCACCATGCCAGAGACGGTTTTTGGACCTTGCGTCGGCAGTTCCCATTTCAGCGTCTTATTCACATCGCGCACACTAGCTCCCCCATCGATGACAAAGCTGCCGTCGCGCTGTGGATAGATCTCATCCGCATGGTCATTAAGATTGCTAGTAAACTCGCCAACAATCTCTTCCAGTATGTCTGCGACGGCGACCAGTCCAATCACGTCTCCGTATTCATCGACCACCAGTGCCAACCGCGTTTTCTTTTGCTGAAAGTTACGTAACTGAATATGAAGCTGTGTGCTCTCCGGTATGAAATAGGGTTTGTCCAGGGCGTTTATCAAGGCCGTTCGACACAAGCCACCTTGTTCCAGGATAGGGCCAACATTGCGCAAATGCAGCACGCCCTCAACGTTATTGCTGTCAGAGCGCCATACAGGCAGAACCGTGTGATTACTATTGAGGATGGTGCGAATGATGACTTCGTCGGCGTCATCAAGATCAATCCCATAAAACTCGTTGCGTGGGACCATAATGTCATCGACGGACACGGCCTCCAGGTCCAGGATATTGACCAACATGCCTTTGTGACGCTGTGGGATCATCGCATCCGGATCCGTCACGATAGTTCGAAGCTCTTCCTGGGATACTCGATCTCGACCCGTTTCCCCGGGATCAAATCCGAGTAAACGCAATAGGCCATTGGACACATAATTGACCGCCGCTACCGCAGGTTTCAGCGCGCTCAGAAGTGGAAGCAGAACGACACTGGCGGGAAAGGCGATGCGTTCTGGATGTAGGGCTGCAATGGTCTTTGGGGTGACCTCGGCAAAGATTAAAATCACGATTGTCAGCAAAATCGTCGAAATAACGATGCCTGCATCACCGTACAAGCGGATGGCGATTACGGTCGCTATCGAGGATGCCGCGATGTTCACCAGATTGTTTCCAATTAGGATCAGCCCGATGAGCCTATCCGGTCGTTCCAGCAGCTTGCTGGCTCTTTTAGCACCGCGGTGATTTTGCTTGCGAAGATGTTTTAGACGATACCGATTGAGCGACATCATCCCCGTTTCTGAGGATGAGAAGAAACCTGACATCAAAACCAAGGCGGCTAAGACTGCGAAAAGCAGACCAAGGGGGGCTTCGTTCAATTCAGCCTCGCTCTAAAACTAGCTCGAGCACTAATTTTGACCCCAAAAACGCGAGCATAAGAATGGTGAATCCACTAACAGTTAAGCGTACGGCCGTTTGACTACGCCACCCTAACCGATGATGTCCCCAAAGTAGAATCGAAAACAATACCCAGGCGACAATGCTTAGGACTGTTTTATGGACCAGTGCCTGAGCAAAAATATCCTCCATGAAGATCACGCCCGTTGCGATCGACAAGGTAAGTGCCACCACACCGACCCAGATCAACTCAAAAAGCATGCTTTCCATCAATTGAAGCGGGGGCAGAGCGGAAAGTAGACCGCCAAACTCCCGCCGTCTTAGCTGAGCATCTTGTGCCGCAAGGAGTGCGGCCTGCACCGCAGCGAGCGTTAACAACGAGTAAGCGACAATGGAACTGCCTACGTGCATCAACACGCCGTAGGCGAACTGCTGAGATACGGCTGTATCTGGGCCTAGGGTGGCAATCAGTATTGCCACGGCTGAGAGCGGGAAGAGAACAATCAGAAGGTTTTGCAAGGGTCGTTTGGCGAGGACCGCCAGGCACAATAGGTTGACGGCTAGAAACAACAGCGAGAAGACGCGAAAGAAGCCAAAGTTGACACCGTTTTCATCCAGCAAATTAAACCAGGTGAGCACAGCATGGCCGGCGAGCGCCAGAAAGGCGAGCACCAGCGCGCTTCGGCTGATACTGCCGCTGTGTTGGAGAGCGTTCGCGAGCTGCAAGCCTGCTGCGGCTAAATAGAGCAGCGCTGCCACAACCGCAATGAATGCTATGGACATGACTGGGAGGGCGGTCCCACCAGGCGTATACTTTCGACCCTTGTACCTACTTGTACGCCGCTAATCAATAGCGGTTCGCATCTGCGGCCAAAGATCTAAGGCAACTAATCTATGTTTCAAAACCTGTCCGAGCGACTGACTCAAAGCCTGCGTACCTTGAGCGGCAAAGCTCGCCTCACTGAAGACAATATTCAGGGTACCTTGCGCGAGGTTCGAATGGCGCTCTTGGAAGCGGACGTAGCGCTTCCAGTTGTGAAGCACTTTGTGGAAGCGGTGAAGGTTCGCGCCCTCGGTCAGGAGGTCATGAGCAGCCTAAGCCCCGGGCAAGCTTTCCTTAAAATCGTGCAAGCGGAGCTTGAGCAGGTCATGGGGGCGGCAAACGAGGCGCTGTCACTGAACACTCAGCCGCCTGCGGTGGTGTTACTAGCCGGCTTGCAGGGCGCCGGTAAAACCACCTCCGCAGCAAAGTTAGCGCGCTTTCTAAAAGAGCGAGAAAACAAAAAGGTCACGGTAGCGAGCGCCGACGTTTATCGTCCTGCAGCCATCAAGCAACTTGAAACGCTAGCAGGTGAGGTGGGTGTCGACTTTTTTCCGTCTTCCGTTGATCAATCACCGGTTGCGATTGCAAAGGCCGCGCAAGAACACGCACGCATCCAGTTTTCGGATGTGCTGATTATTGACACCGCCGGTCGTCTGGCAGTCGATGAAGCCATGATGGAAGAGATTTCTGCAATTGAAAAGGCGCTTAAGCCTACGGAGACACTCTTTGTTGTAGATGCGATGACCGGTCAAGACGCGGCTGTTACGGCAAAGGCGTTTGGTGAAACATTGCCGCTCACCGGTGTGATTTTGACTAAGGTAGACGCGGATAGTCGCGGCGGCGCTGCCTTATCGGTGCGTCAGGTGACGGGCAAGCCGATAAAGTTCTTAGGTGTTGGCGAGAAAACCGAGGCGCTAGACCCGTTCCACCCCGATCGACTGGCCTCGCGCATTTTAGGTATGGGAGACGTTATGTCTCTCATCGAAGAAGCTGAGCAGAAAGTTGATAAGGAGAAAGCAGAGCGGCTCGCCCGAAAGGTAAAAAAAGGTAAGAAATTTGATTTGGAGGACCTTAGGGATCAGCTACAGCAGATGAATAATATGGGCGGCATGGCAAGCATGCTCGACAAGCTGCCCGGAATGGGCGGTATGGCACAGGCCGCCCAGGCTCAGATCGACAACAAGTCTTTTGCCCGTATGGAAGCGATGATCAACTCCATGACACCACGGGAACGACGCAACCCAGAGCTAATTCAGGGTTCCCGCAAACGTCGCATCACCCGAGGCTCCGGCACGCAAGTACAGGATTTGAACCGTCTGCTCAAGCAGCACAAGCAAATGGCCAAAATGATGAAGAAGATGAAGGGCGGCGGTATGGAGAAGATGATGCGCGGTATGGGCGGAATGATGCCGCCTGGCGGAGGTTTTCCACCGCTCCGCTGAAAGCTATGCACGCCGGTAAGCTCCGGTTATGCCTTGAAAAATTTCTATTTTACGGCCTTTTCCCAGCTAGCTCTTTTCTGTATTATTCGCGCCCTTTAAATTACATCACTGACACGCTCACGCTGACGGCGTGCGTCGGAAAGGCCCTTCGGGTCCGCCCATCGCTCCGAAACACGTGTATTGACGGCCCGATAAACAGCCGTCTACATGCCAAAGGCAGCGTGCGCAACTAAGGAATGGATATGGTTACTATCAGATTGTCGCGGAGCGGAGCCAAGAAGAAGCCGTTCTACCACTTGACCGTTACCGACAGCCGCAATTCTCGCGACGGTCGATTCATCGAAAGAGTCGGCTTCTTCAATCCGGTCGCCCGCGGTCAGGAGGAACGTCTGCGGGTAGATCAGGCCCGCATCGAATACTGGCAAGGTCAGGGAGCAAAGTTATCCGAACGCGTAGCTAAGCTTCTCAGCGATCAGCCAGCTAGCCAGGAGGCAAGCGCGGCCTAAGGCAGGAGGCGCTTTCGTTTGGAGTGATCGCGCGGCCACGATTGCGCTATGGCTCTTGAGAGTGAGGCTCCCCCCTTACTGGCCGGTCGGATCACCGGCGCTTACGGTATAAAGGGATGGGTGAAAGTTCACGCTTTTACTGATCCTGTTTCAAATTTTCTTGAGTTCGGTGGCTGGTTCAGCCTCAGGGCTGGTCGGCAACAGCCGCTTCGCTTCCTACGAGGCAGGTTGCACGGTAAAGGGTTGGTTGCGCAACTTGCGGACGTGGATGATCGGACGACCGCAGAGAGTCTTAGAGGTACGGACGTATGGGTTCCCGCCAGCGCCCTTCCTACGCTAGCGCCTGGTGACTTCTACTGGTCCCAGCTGATAGGCCTGTCGGTTTTTGCCCACCTAGCCGATTTTGAAACCGGTTCGGAAAGGGTCGTAGGAGAGAAAAATTCTGCGGGTACGGACGGGCTGGTGAATCTGGGCACCGTTACCGAGTTGTTGGAGACCGGTGCAAACGATGTGCTAGTTCTCCAATCAACGGAGGAAAGCATCGATCAGCGGGATCGGCTTATTCCATTCGTCGATACGGTGATCTGTGAGGTGGATGTGTCTGAGCGAAAAATCATCGTCGACTGGCATCCGGATGACTAATGCGCTTTGCGATTGTTTCAATTTTTCCGGACCTGATCGACGCAGTGATGAGTTACGGAATTGTGGGCAGGGCTTTTGCCCAGGGCTTGGCCGAGTTTCGATGCTTTGATCCTCGGGATCACGCGACCGACAGGCATAAAAGTGTTGATGATCGACCCTATGGTGGTGGTCCGGGGATGCTGATGAGCCCCGAACCGTTGGCGCGCTCTATCGAGGATGCACGCGAGTTTACTGGCGACCGAGCTCCGGTGGTGTACCTATCACCAGGCGGCAGTCGTTTTGATCGCGACAAAGCTACGGAGTACGCAACGACGTTGACGGCTCATTCGTCGCCAGCAAAGAAGTCCGAACCCGGCATGGTTCTGCTGGCCGGACGCTATGAAGGCATTGACGAACGGGTAATTGAGGGCTGGGTCGACGAGGAACTATCGGTCGGAGATTTTGTTGTGAGCGGCGGCGAGCTACCTGCGCTGCTAGTGATTGATGCGGTGCTTCGTCAATGCCCGGGTGTTCTCGGTCACGAGCTGTCTGCAGCCCAGGACTCCTTTGAGCAGGGCTTGTTGGATTGCCCCCATTACACACGTCCTGAAACATTTC
>JBCBZV010000214.1:0-4510 GCA_039815155.1 Pseudomonadota bacterium | reverse complement strand
GTCGCGTATTTAGAGGCACTCTTTAGTCCTGACGGTGAGGGCCTATATGTGGTGAGCGATCGCGGCTCTGAATTTTTGCAGCTCGGCTACTTCGAGTTGCCGACTCAGACCCTCACTGCCCTCACAGACGATATTGCCTGGAATGTGGAAGCAGTGGCCTTGGCGCCCAATGGCCAGCAGCTCGCCTTCATCATCAATGAAAATGGCGCGAGCAAACTCTATTTAATGGAGACGGGCACAGGACAAAAGCAACCGCTTTCTAAGCTACCCGCCGGGATGATGCGAGGGTTGGAGTGGCGCAAAAACGGTGAAGAACTGGGCTTTACCTTAATGTCAGCCCGGTCGACCGCCGATATCTTTTCTCTCAATGTCGCTACGGGCGAAGTGCAGCGGTGGACTCAGAGTGAAACGGCGGGTCTGAACCCCGAAACATTTTCTGAACCGGAACTGGTTGAGTGGCAGAGCTTTGATGGGCTCACGATCACCGGATTTCTCTACCGTCCCCCCGCCAAATTCACGGGGCCGCGTCCGGTGGCGATGTACATTCACGGCGGGCCAGAGGGGCAGTTTCGTCCCGCTTATTTAGGTCGCCTCAACTATTACTTAAATGAACTAGGCATTGCCCTGCTCTTTCCTAACGTGCGCGGCTCGACCGGCTACGGCAAAACCTTTGTCAAACTCGACAACGGCTACCTGCGCGAAGATTCGGTCAAAGATATTGGAGCGCTGCTGGATTGGATCGAGACTCAACCGGAGTTAGATAGCGATCGCGTTCTCGTCAACGGGTCAAGCTATGGCGGCTACATGTCTCTGGCGGTGGCGACGAATTATAGCGATCGCATCCGTGCTTCGATCAATGTCGTCGGCATCTCTAACTTCGTCACCTTTTTAGAAAATACTGAAGACTACCGTCGCGACCTGCGTCGTGCGGAATATGGTGACGAGCGCGATCCGCAAATGCGGCAATTCCTGATCGACATCTCGCCGATGACCAATGCGGATAAAATTCAGCAGCCGATGCTGGTGGTACACGGTGCCAACGACCCTCGCGTACCGCTGAGCGAAGCTGAGCAGTTAGTGGATATTTTGGAAGGCAAGGACGTGCCGGTTTGGTATTTAGTAGCGACGGACGAGGGCCACGGCTTTTCTAAAAAGCAAAACATTGACTATCAGTTCTATACCAACATCCTGTTCATGCAGCAGTTTTTGCTTGAAGCGGCTTAAACGCTTGCAGTACAACGGCTGGAGTTTAGTGATGGTGTTAGACGGCGATAGAATCGGTTTCTGATAGGCCTATGCTTCGTGACACACGACTTCGATGTTATGACCATCTGGTCCAATAACGAAAGCGGCGTAATACGTTCCACTATATTCCGGGCGTATGCCCGGCGCGCCATTGTCTTTTGCTCCAGCTTCAAGAGACGCCCGATAAAACTCATCAACTTGCTCGCGGTTTTGCGCAACGAATGCAAGATGAAGGTGTGCAGGTGTTTCCTCGACGCGACGGATACAGAGTGACGACTTGCCATCAGAGCTCAGCTCAATCCCGAGCGCTCCCCCTGAAACGACTTCTATGCCAATTGGTTTCAAGGCTTTCAGAAAGAACGTTTTACTGGCCTCATAGTCGCTGGTGCCAAAAACTACGTGATCAAACACTTTTACTCCTAGAACGTGCGATCGTTGCGAGTTTCTACGCCTGATCCATGCGCGTACAGTAGCTGGGTTGTTCTTCAATGACGCTCGGTAAACGTGCTTAAGCCGCCTAACGAACAGCATCACCGGGTCGCCTCGTTTGATGTTCCACTTGAATCCGACCGGATCGGCGGCTCCGGTGCATGTGTTTGTTAGCCTGTGTTCAACACTCTCTCGCTGATCACCGTTGGTATGGAGGCGGCGAGAGTGGGATCGGGTCCGGATTCCGAGCAACCCACTCCACAGCCCAATTTACCAGGCGGTCGCTGCCGTCGGGGTTCCGACGAAGCGACCGCACGACCTGTGCGCAGGCGTCGAGGTCCGCCGGGTCCAGAGCCTGGTGCATGCCAACGTGTTTGCTGAAGGCGCTGGCCATGGAGGCGTAGTTTCGATCCCAGTTTCCACCGCCATTGCGATACCACTCGTCGCGGACACGACCGGCAATCCGTACGACCTCGCCCTGTAACGTCTTGCAGGGACCGCTCGAGGGCACTAGGAGGTCCCAGAGCTCAGCGAAGCGCTCGGCGTCCGTCCGCGCAATAGCGACGATGGGTGAATTGCCGTCATGCATGCGCCGCCTTGCTGCCGGTTCCACCGAGAACAAAGCACAGAGCGCCTCGGCAGCGGCGGAAGTTTCCTCGACCGAGTCGCTGTTGAAGCCGGCTCGATGGAATTCAAAGTTCTGGCTCGCGCGCAGGACCGCTTCCTTTGCTTGCTGAGTCACTGTCGCGCCAGCGTTTAGGAGCGCCTTCGCCACCGGGACCATGGCCACAAGGTGGACGTTTGACATCCGAAGAAATCCGTATTCCAAGGGTGTTAGGTCGTTGGTCGAGCGCGCGTTCACGTGAGCGCCATGCGCTAGGAGCGCCTGGACGGCGTCGAGGTGCTTGCCATCGACGGCGGAGTGCAGGGGGGTGAGACCTTCGTTCGAGGTCCGGTGCACGTCAGCCCCCAGATCGATCAATTGGGCAGGTGTGAGCCGGTGGTGGAAGCGGGAGCGGGCGCTCTCGTGGAGGGCCGTGTAGCCCCAGGTGTCGGTGGCGTGAATGTCCGTGCCGCGCTCGATCGCCCAGCGTGCCAGTTCGACAGTGCAGCGACCGTTCATCAGCAGCGTCCCCTTACCGTAGCCTCCGCGCGCATCCGGCAGGCACCGCTGAAGCGCCTCGTAGACCGCGCCCCGTAGTCGCCGCTTGCCGCCGCCGCGTCCAAGAGCTCGTCTAGGTCCTTGGGGAGCGTCTTGCGCGTCGCCTTCTTCTTGGTCGTATGCTTGTCCTTCACACAGCTATCCTTCGTCGCCGATCCTTAATCTGCAAGGACGCTCGGTGTAATTTCAACTTCGTCATTGCTTGCCCACATCTCATCAGGCTGACTACTTAATTAGAGGGAAAGTTTCCACCTAAGATCTCTATACGGGTAAATAGGTGGAAAAATTTCAGCCTAAGATCCCTTTGGGGCAGATAGGTAGAATAACGTCTGCCTAAGATCCCTGTTATAGGTAAATAGATGGAATGTTTCACTGTAATCATTCCTCTGGTTCTGGGTTGAACCCGTTTAGAGTTTATTTATCGTTTCTTTTCAGGCACTCTATCCATGCAAGCAGAGCCTCGCCCCAAAAAACTGCTTGATTAGGTTCGAGATGCTGTTTGTCTCAATCATTATTCCTTCTGCACAAAGCAAATTCATGTGGAATGGATTTGTCGCTATATTCTGGTTTCATCACAAGCGTCATCTCCAACGGATAGACGATCGCGGCATACGGCCACATCTCTAGTGCAACGCTGCAGCGGGCAAAAGGCTGGGCGATTTTCTTTGGTGTGGCGCTGCTCAAAACCGGGTTAGTGGATAATCCGAGAAACGCCGTGATCGCATGAATCAACTAATGTGTCTTGACTAAACGTTTTCCCTCTTTTCTGTATGTAATTAAGATTGGATTGAGCGATCGCTCAAAATGTGTTCTGAAATTATGTGATTGCTAACTGGAGATGAGATACATTTAGCCGCTGACAATACTTGCCTGAGCAACAATGCAAAATTCTGTTCTAATACAGGATAATCTTGACACGTTGTTTGATTCCAACAGCGCAAACATCCTCTAAGTCATCAAGTCTTAACTTTTGCTTGAAGAATTAAATTGGATCTGTCAGAAATTCTCTAATCTAGAAATTCTCTAATCTAGAAATCTGAAGATTAGAATCTTTAGAAAAAGTTCTTTAAGCGTGTTGAATAGAGAGTCTTTCAGGGATGACTAGGTATGGCACCTCTATCTTCTAACACTGATGAGTCAGCACCCTAGCTCTTACTATACTCCTGAGAAAGCGATACTGCCTCCACCTCTTGAGGTTCCTCTGGATGCAACATTAGCAACGGCGATTGAGCTGATGAATCAATATGTACGGTGCGAAATTTCAGAGCATTCAGGACACGAAGCATCAGGCGATGACTGGCATCATCTACATCATAATCCAGGCTGTGTTCTAGTAACAGAGCAAGGAAAGCTCAAGGGTATCTTGACAGAGCGAGATGTCGTTCGCTTCACAATGAATGATACACATCTAGAGCAAACCTCCGTCGCTTCAGTGATGAAGTCACCTGTATTTAGTCTCACACGTGAAGATGTGACCGATTTGGTTGTGACTTATAACCTAATGCGGCGTCATAGAGTACGTCATCTACCCATCATTGACACTGATCAAAAAGTTATAGGTTTAGTGACTGTTTCGAGCTTGCGTCGAACTCTCAATAGCAGTTATTTTCTTCGCTTTCGCTTAGTTAGAGAGGTCATGAATCCTGGAGTTGTAACCGTACTCCCAACAGATTC
>JBCBZV010000002.1:0-74580 GCA_039815155.1 Pseudomonadota bacterium | reverse complement strand
TTATCACGAACCTCTCAGCTTTGCCTTTCCGGCTGCGTTCATGCGCGAAGCATCGATAGTCGTGGCTGCTGAGTGGCAGAGAGACGATTTAGATCAAGTTCTAGAGCTCGTAAAGAGCGAAGCACTGTCTTTGGACGGCCTCATCAGTCACCACCAATTGGCTGAAGCGGCGGCGCCGGCCTACCGCCAGGCGTTTGGCGATCCGGAGTGCCTAAAGATGGTTTTAGAGTGGAGAAGCGCTCACTGATGAATACCTCGGTTAACCAGTACATACCCGGCGAGGGCGATGATTCAAATGGCGGCTTCGAAGGAGCGCCAAAGACGCAAATTATCGCGATCTATGGAAAGGGCGGAATTGGCAAGAGTTTCACCCTTGCGAATCTTTCCTACATGATGGCTCAGCAGGGAAAGAAAGTCCTTCTGATTGGCTGTGATCCTAAGAGTGACACCACGTCTCTACTCTTTGGTGGCAAAGCCTGTCCGACCATCATCGAAACCAGTTCAGCAAAAAAAGAAGCCGGAGAAGAGCTGGTTGTCGGTGATGTCTGCTTCAAGCGCGACGGCGTGTTTGCGATGGAGCTCGGTGGCCCCGAGGTCGGTCGCGGATGCGGCGGTCGTGGAATTATCCATGGCTTCGAGACTCTCGAAAAACTCGGCTTTCATGACTGGGACTTCGATTTCGTACTTCTCGATTTTCTGGGTGATGTTGTCTGCGGCGGCTTCGGCCTGCCCATAGCGCGGGACATGTGCCAAAAAGTTATTTTGGTGGCGTCGAACGATCTTCAATCGCTGTATGTGGCGAACAACGTATGCAATGCCGTTGAGTACTTCCGTCGCCTCGGTGGCAACGTGGGCGTTGCGGGTCTGGTTACCAATAAGGACGACGGCACCGGTGAGGCAGCCGCTTTCTGTCGAGAGGCCAAGATTCCGCAACTAGCGGCCATTCCCGCCGATGAGGACATTCGTCGCAAGAGTGCAAATTACGAGATCGTCGCGCGCCCCGACGGCCCGTGGGGCCCACTCTTTGCCGAATTGGCCGGGCAGGTGGCTGAGGCGCCACCACAGCAGCCGAACCCCTTAACCCAAGACGAACTTCTTGGCCTATTCGACGGTGACTCGGTCGGGCGTGACGTAGTGCTTGAGCCGGCCCAGCTCAGCGATTTATGCAGCGTTGAATCGCTGAATAAACCTTCTCTGGAGGTCATCTACGACGATGTCTGACCCGGTCGTGCCCGTCGATCCAGCGAACCTAATCGCCAGCAGCAAGGCTAGTGAGACGGTCAGCGGTTGCCACGCAGGTGTGGACACGATGCGCAAGGCGGCGGAAGCTGCGGGTAAGAGCGAGATTCTTGAGCAGTATGCTAAAGATTATCCCGCCGGGCCGCACGACCAGCCCCAGAGTATGTGTCCTGCCTTCGGTTCCTTACGAGTTGGCCTGCGTATGCGACGAACCGCAACTGTGCTTTGCGGGTCTGCCTGTTGCGTATATGGATTGACTTTCACATCGCACTTTTATGGTGCCAGACGAACCGTCGGCTACGTACCTTTCGACTCGGAAACCTTGGTTACAGGCAAACTATTCGAAGACCTGCGCGAAGCAACCTACAAGCTTGCAAAACCAGAAGACTACGACGCGATTGTTCTGATCAATCTCTGCGTTCCCACAGCGTCGGGTGTACCGCTCGATCTGCTCCCGAAAGAAATCAACGGTGTGCGCATCATTGGTATCGACGTGCCCGGTTTCGGCGTTCCCACGCACGCTGAGGCGAAGGACATTTTGGCCGGCGCGATGCTGCAGTATGCGCGCGAAGAGGCGGAGCAAGGTCCGGTAGCGCGACCCGGTGGTGAACAAGGTGATAACCCCGCAGTGACGCTAGTGGGCGAGATCTTTCCTGTCGATGCGATCATGATTGGTCGATTGCTAGAGCCCATGGGGCTTCGTGCCGGACCGGTAGTGCCCACGCGAGAGTGGAGAGAACTTTACGCAGCGCTCGACAATCCCATCGCGGCGATGCTGCATCCTTTTTACACGTCCACCGCCCGGCAGCTCGCAAAGGCGGGTCGGCCGATGTTGGGCTCCGCGCCGGTGGGGCATGATGGGACCGCTGCTTGGCTCCAAGGTATCGGTGAACTTGCCGGAGTATCCAGCGAGCGCATAGCTCAGGTGAGTAACGGTATTCTGCCTGCGATTAAAGGGGCGCTGGCAGCAGCACCTATCGATGCTCGCATCACCCTATCAGGCTATGAGGGGTCTGAGCCTCTGGTCGCTCGTCTCCTGATTGAAGCTGGTGCACAAGTACACTATGTCGGTAGCGCGTGTCCGCGTACCCCCTGGTCCGATTCTGATCGAGAGTGGTTGGAGTCGCGCGGCGTGCATGTGAACTTCCGTGCCTCCCTCGAAGACGATGTTGCGGCGATCGATGAATTCAAACCGGACTTGGCGATAGGCACCACGCCCGTGGTGCAGCATGCAAAACAGCATGGAACACCAGGACTTTACTTTACCAATCTCATTTCCGCGCGCCCGCTGATGGGGCCTGCTGGACCCGGGTCACTCGCCCAGATAATCAACACCGCAGTGCGTAATCAGGATCGCTTTTCGCGCATGGAAAGTTTCTTTGAGGGTGTCGGCGAAGGGGCGACCGCTGGAATCTGGCCTTCAGCCACAGGGCGGGCTGCCTGATGCTGGTCTTGGACCATGATCGGGCCGGCGGCTACTGGGGTTCCGTCTACGTGTTCACCGCAGTCAAAGGTTTACAGGTCATTATCGATGGACCGGTGGGTTGCGAGAATTTACCGGTCACTTCCGTATTGCATTACACAGACGCGCTCCCTCCGCACGAATTGCCCATTGTGGTGACCGGTTTGGCCGAGGAAGAACTCGGCCAGAAAGGCACGGAAGGCGCACTTCGGCGTGCTCATAAGTCGCTGAATCCCAAACGGCCGTCGGTCGTTGTAACCGGTTCGATCGCAGAAATGATCGGTGGCGGTGTGACCCCGCGCGATACGAATATCGAGAGATTCTTACCGCGTACGATTGACGAAGATCAATGGCAGAGTGCGGACCGTGCCCTGTTTTGGATCTGGGATCGATACGGCAAACCGAAGGCTAAGAAGCTTGGTATCGGCGGTCAATCCGAAGGCGATAGCTCGATCGCGTCTTCCCAGGGCAAAGATGGTAGCGATGAGTTTGATCCGATCGGCGGTGCTGTAGGCGAAGGCCCGAAAGACACCGGCGCTATCCTCAAGAAAAACGATCCTCAGGGAGGCACATCTCAGGATTACGAAGCCCAGGAAGACGTGAACATCGACAACGGATCGGCTAGTTCCGCGAGCGAGTCTACGCTTGATCTCGTGGAGGAGGCGATATCCGATCTAGCCCCTGAGAGCGAACACACCGAGCAAGTTAGCTCACAACCTACGCCGATCAGGTTAGAAGACCTGTTTGATGAGCAAACGCTCAAAGGTATGTCTCCAGGTGAGAAAGCGATTGCCTTTGCAAAAGCGCGGCGACGCGATCGTGTACCGGCTTATACAGCCTCTTCAGCCTCGTCTTCTTCTCCCGAGCCTAGTTGCCCCTTAGGCAGTTCGGACAAGCAAACTTCGGCTCTGAACGGTAGCGCATTGATTGGGAGCGATGGCGGAAGCAGCGCAGGCGCTTCGATCACAATCGATACCAGCCCCATGGCAGCAGCTCGGGCGCAAGCGCAGGGTCCATCTTCTGGGCCGAAGCCAAAGGTCAATATCATCGGCGCGATTTACGGCTGTTTTAACACCTGGTCGGACCTGGCAGAGCTTCGTCGTTTGATCGAAGGTATTGGCGCAGAAGTGAACCTTGCTTTTCCCATGGGTGTGCACTTGGACGATATCTATAAGTTAGCGGAGGCCGAGGTAAACGTCTGTATGTATCGGGAGTTTGGCCGCAAGCTTTGCGAAGACTTAGACAAGCCCTACTTGCAAGCTCCTATCGGACTCCACTCAACGACGAAATTCTTAGAAACGCTCGGCGAGCTGTTGGGCTTGGATCCTCAGCCATTCATCGAGCAGGAAAAACACAGCACGATCAAACCGCTTTGGGACTTGTGGCGTTCGGTGACTCAGGATTTCTTCGGCACGGCCAACTTTGGCATCGCGGCCAGCGAGACCTACACCAGAGGTGTTCGCAACTACCTGGAAGAAGAGTTGGGCATGCCCTGTAGTTTTTCTTTTGCCCGTTGCTCCGGAAGCAAAACAGACAACGAGAAAGTGCGTGCGGCGATTCATGACAATGCACCGCTGATCGTTTTCGGAAGCTACAACGAACGCATGTACCTCGCTGAATCTGACTCCAAGGCGATTTACATACCGGCTTCACTGCCGGGAACAATTATTCGACGTCACACCGGCACCCCGTTCATGGGATATGCGGGAGCCTGTTACCTCCTGCAGGAGGTGTGCAATGCGCTGTTCGACGCCCTATTTCACATTCTTCCGCTTGGCACCGAGATGGACCAGATTGACTCGACGCCTGCTCGGGCAGAAGCGCAGTTCCAATGGGCGCGTGATGCCGATGACGCGTTGCAACAACACGTTGAACACGAACCCGTTTTGATTCGCATTTCCGTTGCTAAACGTTTGCGGGATGCAGCGGAAAAGCGGGCACAAATCCGGGGATCAAGCACTGTTGAACTGCGTGATCTTCAGCTTCCCTCGAAGCGAACGCCACAGGCGTCGGAATCAACACAAACAGGACAAGAGAGCACTGAGGAGGCGGTAAGCGCATGAGCCTTAAAGATTCTATTGCCACAAGTATTCGCTATTCGGACAGTCGCCAAACGCTAGGGCGAGGCGATAGGGCTGCGATCGGGGTGCGGCGAACTGATCGCCGTGACTACCAATGGTTGCTGGCCCTTTCCGTGCTTCTTTTTCTATTAGTGAGCGTGTTGACGCGTTGCTTACCCCGGAGCTTACGGCCACTTGCCGGCCCGAAGGGTTGCGGTGAATCTTGTCTCACTGAGGCTAGGCGAGCGGCCAATGCAGTGGTGCCATACGCCTTTGAATGGTGATTTTCAGTTTAAACATAGTAGCCCGCACAGGCTGCTATTGATCAATCTGCTAGTACCCGCCACCTGCGGGCTGGGGAGGTGACGACATGTCGATGTTGAGTTTTGAGCGCAAGTACCGGGTGCGGGGAGGAACCCTCGTAGGCGGCGACCTGTTCGATTTCTGGATAGGCCCCTTCTACGTCGGATTCTTTGGCGTAACGACCGCTTTCTTTTCTATTCTCGGAACTGCACTAATCCTTTATGGCGCCTCGCAGGGTCCTAGTTGGAATATCTGGCAAATTGACATACAGCCACCGCCCTTGAGCTATGGGTTGGGTTTAGCTCCAATGATGGAAGGCGGTTTGTGGCAAATCATAACGATCTGCGCGACCGGCGCGTTTCTTTCGTGGGCGCTGCGAGAAATCGAAATTTCTCGCAAGCTTGGTATGGGTCTCCATGTACCCTTTGCTTTTCTCATGGCCGTTTTCGCCTATGTGACTCTGGTAATCATCCGGCCGCTACTGATGGGAGCCTGGGGGCATGGTTTTCCCTACGGAATCATGACGCACCTGCAATGGGTAAATAACGTTGGCTATGCCTACGTCAACTTCCACTACAACCCAGCGCACATGATCGCTATTACATTCTTCTTCACCACTTGCCTAGCGCTTGCGATGCACGGTTCCTTAATCCTAGCCGTGACCAATCCTGGTAAAAACGTCGTGGTCAAAACAGGTGAGCATGAAAACACGTTCTTCCGCGATGACATCGGTTACTCGATCGGCGCTTTAGGTATTCACCGCTTGGGACTGTTCGTGGCGCTTTCGGCGGGATTCTGGAGTGCGGTTTGTATTGTGATCAGCGGCCCGCTTATGGATGGAAGTTGGGTTGAGTGGTGGGACTGGTGGCTTGAGCTACCAATCTGGGGAGCGAGGAGCTAAACGATGACAATCGAATATCAAAACATCTTCACCCAGGTACAGATTCGTGGGCCACACTATCCCGGCGTGCCTGTCGGCTCCGATACGGAGAACCGCATTGGTGAGCCGGTTGATAACTATTGGATGGGTAAGTTCGGGGACGCGCAAATCGGTCCTTTTTATCTTGGTCCCTTAGGTATTGCGTCGCTTCTCTGCGGATTTATAGCGATTGAGATTATCGGCCTTAACATGTGGGCATCGGTAGGCTGGGATCCGATCGAGTTTGTACGCCAGCTATTTTGGCTTTCTTTAGATCCCCCGGGTCCTGAATGGGGTCTGCGCATACCGCCACTTGCCGAGGGTGGTTGGTGGCTGATGGCCGGTTTCTTCTTAACTGCTTCCATTTTGTTGTGGTTGGCTCGCACCTATCGGCGTTCGAAAGCGCTCGGAATGGGGCAGCACCTAACATGGGCGTTCGCATCGGCCATTTGGCTCTATTTAGTATTGGGCTTTATTCGTCCAGTGCTCATGGGGTCTTGGAGCGAGGCGGTGCCGTTCGGAATATTCTCACACTTAGATTGGACCAATCTCTTCTCATTGCGCTACGGCAACCTCTTTTGGAATCCGTTCCACATGTTGTCCATCGCGTTCCTTTACGGATCGGCGCTTCTTTTCGCGATGCATGGCGCAACTATCCTGGCTGTAGGTCGCTACGGTGGAGATAGAGAAATCGACCAAATAACCGACCGCGGCACCGCGTCGGAACGAGCAGCGTTGTTTTGGCGCTGGACCATGGGCTTCAACGCCAGCATGGAATCTATACACCGATGGGCATGGTGGTTTGCTGTACTCACGGTGATTACGGGGGGCATAGGCATTTTGATTACCGGCACGGTGGTCGACAACTGGTATCTATGGGCGGTGAAGCACGGCGTCCTAGCAGGGTACTGATAATCGACCGGTATTAGACGTGCGGTAAATGAATGTTGGTTCCCGGGATTCTTATATCCGGGAATGACAAAGAATCTGCTGTGGAATTCGCAAAGCGAAATCACGGCAGGTGCAGTGTCTGCGAGAGCCAAAGTGTTTTTTGTAGCGCTGTTGTGGCCCCCCGGTCATCTCGAGAGATCAGGGGAAAATTAAGTTTGACATGGGAGAAAGACAACCATGAGTGAACCCAGCAGCCTTACAGGCTTATCTGAGGGTGCCGCCAGAGAATTCCACAGCATGTATGTGAAGGGATTCTTGGGATTCACCGCGATTGCGGTGGTGGCGCACATTCTACTGTGGTCCTGGAGACCTTGGTTTTAAGGACCGTCGATTAACGACACTGACAGGTAGGTACCTTTGGGTACTTGCCGTGAACAAAGGAGTATCAAGATGCACAAGATTTGGATGATCTTTGATCCTCGTAGACTGCTGGTGGCCAATGCCATCTTCGTGTTTACGTTAGCGATCTTTATCCACTTTATCGTGCTGAGTACGGCTAAATACAACTGGATTGAAGGCGATTCCGCCGCCGGTGCAGCCGTTGCCCAGCAAACCGAGGCATTGCCCCAACCGCGCAGCTAGCGCACGGAGCAAGGCGACGATCTGCACTCGCGGTCTCCCCCGGCCGCGAGTGCAGCTTTTTTGACAATCGCTCACAGCGAGCAACATCCCATATCTTTTTAGCCAATAACCAGCACAGCTCTGGAGTTCCCTATCTGGAGTTCCCTATAGAGAGAACCCGAACATAGAGAGTTCTCGAACAGGGACGTTCTTTAATTATTACTGAATTGACGGCAGCTACAGGCGAGAGATGAGTATAGATGCGCGACGACTGGTGCGCATCGAATTTACGCTCGGCATTCGGTCGATGGCGTTCGGCTAGCTCACGTTTGATAAGGAGCTAGCGCTGATGGCGTGTTGCCACTGCTAGGAACAGCTAGTACTCGTCTAGTACTAGTAGAGGTCGCTCCAAACCTGATTAAGGATAAGTCTACCGGGGTCGGTGACCGACAAACGATTTCCTCTGCTCTGAACCAATCCATCTTTTATTAAGGTAGAGATGAGAGGATCTGGAGCCATTTTTTTACCGTCTCCAACGAGAGTCCGATCTGAATCAACGACGCTCAGGTTACACATAAGATTAGAAAGTGCTTGGCGACGCTGCCTCTCCGATAGTGTCAATTGCTTGCCGGTGCTGGTGGGCAGCTTTCCCTGCGCTAGGCTTTGATGCCATTGGGCAACTTTCGCATGGTTACGCACGGATATCGTTTTTAATTCGGTTCTGGCGTTGCTGCCGAGTCCGATCAAGCCACCGGAGCGTTTGGTCGTAACGCCAATCTCATTTCGGCGCAGGCTTCCCTCTCGTTGGGCGTCAACGAGCCCCTGGCTTTTCTTTGCAAAGCAATCCAAACCAACCCAGTCGTAGTCTGCGTTGCAGAATGAATCGACGAGTGTGGCGAACAAAGCGACTCTATCGGCGAGAGATTGATTTTGATTTCCAGGATAGCTCAGCGCAGCAACGAATCGCTGGTCCTTGCGATTGATTTCTCGCGATTTAGGCACACAAAGGATTCGATCAGGTGCTAAGGCAGCCAGCTCGCGCGCGAGATGTTGATAGTCTGATAGTTTTTGCTCACCGCCTCCGTAAACCAAGGTAGCGGATACGGATTCAAAGCCAAGTTCTTTTGCGTTACTCACCACATCCGCAAGCATATGCAAGGAATGATGATCATTGGTGTAAGCATTAGTGTGATCATTGGTGCTTGCTACGGCGAGATTCAGACCCTTAAAGCCCAATCCGCTTAATAGCGCTAACTGAGAATAGGTGGCTCTGTAGGCCGTTGCGTCGAGCGTCGCTTCCGTTCGTTCGTCGATAAGAAAATGTTTCTCAAGAATATCGACAAGTCTCACGAGCTGCGGCTCAGTCAGGAAGTTAGCCGCACCACCGCCAAAATGAAGCTGACTTAGCACTCGCTTATCGGCGAACTGGTCGGTGATGAGTTCGAGCTCTAGCTTGAGACTTTCAAGATAGCGGTCTACGGTCTGCGGTTCGTGGCCAATCGCGCGCGTATGGTTGCACTTGATACACAAGGACTGGCAAAAAGGAAGAGAAACCTTTAACGCCAAACCTTCATCCGGACCAACGACTTCTCGCGTCTCGCCATTACTCAGCCGCAATGCCTCTACGAGCCTTTCCGGTTCGCAGTAAGACCCGTCTTCGAAAACATGACGGCAGGCGGTAATGCTCTCCGAATACTTCGGTGCGACCGCCGCGTTGCCGCTATGATTATTGGAGTGACGGTTGTTGCTGAAACTACTGTCGTGAGAGCCTGGTGTAGAGCCTTCGCGATCGTAATTCTTGTTATTGTGTTCGCTACTGTCTTTGCTATCGCTACTGCCGTAGCGATTGTTGTCGCTTTCATTCATCGCGACGTCCCCCGGCACGACATGTGAACCGCATTGTTTACGGATTCGATCACTTAGTTCTGAGTTGAATCATGAGTGGTGGACTCAAGATCCGACTTGGCAAATCGAACTGCTTTAGCATTCATCTAGGTGCTCAAATACGATAGCTTCCAATTCGTCTTAGGTCAAGTAAGCCGTCTCATGTCAAGTTTTGCCTGTAAATGCACTTGTACGAAGTCTGTGCACTGTGGCCAAGGTTTTCTCTGGTTCATTTGCTACCGGCTCAAGCCTATTGGCAGGCTTGTCAAGCGCCCAAGCCCACAAAGCTGACTCACCAAATGGATACATCAAAAACCAGTGTTCCAAAACGGCGAGGCTCATCAGCGCGCTAAGAAGCAAATTTGCAGACCTTTCAAAAGGGACAGAGCTTTCTAAAACCAATACCAGCGGAGCGACGGCAGCAGCCGTACCTACCGTAATAGATATCGGAAAGAGGGGATTCATCGATGCTTTTTTGGTGTAGCTGTGCAAATACCTTAAGTGGTCTGGAAACCAGTCTTGATTGTAGTTTCTTACCCCCAAAAATAAGTTGAGTTTTGCACTCCAACGCATAAGCCAAAGGGCTGTATAGCTTAGAACGGCTACCTTGTTGGGCAGGTCCAGGGACAGTGCGAGCAGTAGTAAAAATACAGCGATTACGCACAGTTCGTGATACAGCGATGTCGCAATACCGAGGAAGAAGCGACGACCGCCACTAATACTCCCAGGGCATGCTGTCTGTCGCGGCCCGGTAATAACGCCCATCAGGTAGGTCATTTCTAACCACGCCCAAACGACCAGTCCCTGACTAAAACCCAGTAAAGCTCCGGTGGCGGTATACATTTGGCCTACGGCAGGGATCGCCACAAGACTCAGTGCTGATAGGAAGGAGATACAAATGAGGCTGATTGTGCGAACACGACGTTCTTGCCGGTTGAGTAGCAAAACAATGCCGGTGCTCAACCACCATGCCAGTCCGACCGTTCCCAGTGCGATGCAGTAGTCAATCACCGCCTTGACCGTGGCGGGACAACGCGTGACTTAGTGAACCTAGCGCTAGCTCTGGGAGAAGTCGATCAAAGGCAGCGGCGTTGTCTGGCCCAAAAGCGTTTAGTTCGATGCGTTCCCCAGAAATTTCATCGTGAACGACGAGCCGGCCATCGGAAAAACGAGCTAGTAAGAAAGGGGCACCCGTGTTTGAGCTTACTAACTGGCGACGTTGAGCCAGGCCGCGCATCACTGTGCGCAAAAAAACCTCTTCGCCGGGCCCGGCGGTCAGGATTAGCTCGCTTGTCTGGCCGTCAAAGACCTGAATGACGCCTTTCGAAACATCGTCAAAGATCAGAGAACGACTTTCGAGCAGCTGGCTTTTCTCTGGTAACCCCGTGGTGTAGCCAGTCAGTCTTGCTACGAGAGTTGCCGCAAGCGCGATAAACGCGAAGGCTGCCAAAAACTGCATGCCTCGGTTCATACGAAGAGCGTTCGATGAGCCTCTGGTCGTTATAGCGTTTTCCATAGTACTCCCCCAGTACTTGGTTAGGTGTATTTACTAAGCGCTTGCCAGCGTAGCTTTGTGCGCGCCGACATCGCCCTCATCGCTCGCATTCTTATTGGCATTAGGAACTGCAGAAGCCAGCGCTGCACAAGCACCCTCCAGTGATCCCAGGCAGCGGATGGACGGCTGTGGCTGAAGAAAACGCCATGGGCGCACATGAGGCCAAAGCAAGATGTAAGACATGCGCTTTTTCGGATCCAGAGTAAAAACAACATCGCCGCTACCGTCTGGAAAGCGCCGCATATCGGCTGAAGTAACCGTCGAAAGCGGAATGTTGACCACCATTGGCAGTGCTACACCAAAGCGCATAGCTAACCTTTTGGAGGTGATCGTATAGACCGTCGTCTTCGCATAGGCGAATGACAAGAGTGCAAAAATCGCGATTGCGACCGCACCTAGGCCCAAGACGAGTGCGGCACCCTCGAGCGAATTCTCGAGGGTTGTTCCACGATACATCTTCAATCCCGCCTGCGTGCACGCGATGAGTACAAAGTAAGCCGTTAACCAGCGCAGTCGAAATATATGCTGAGCGATCAGGCCCGCACTAGGCCTCCCTTGCCACAAGATCCTTTCGTTTTCTGGTGGCTCTTCCGGTAATCCCGGAATCGGCTCGATCTCGTCTTTATACTCGTTGATCACAGGAGTGGTTCCTTACGTTCGGGCAAAGCGTAGAGATGACCACCACCATAGTAGGCACTGATCTTGTCTTCCTCTTGAAGGGTAACGAAGTCCGGGTTTGCAGTCCCTGGAGCCTCCGCAAAGTGTTTTCCACACACCGACTTCGCTACGACATCGCCATTGCGCTTAACTCGCGCAAAGTTCATCGGCATCAGTACGCGACGACCCGATGCATCAATTTCAAGATAACGGATATGCGGCTCACTCAAGTCAATCCATAGGTCCGTCACTGTACCTCCCGCTTCGCCGTCTGTTCCAAAGACCGTATGTCCCCTAGGGTCGGGATCTCGGGATTCAACACTCCAATCAGGGGCGATGCGCATGGGAATGATCCGTGGCGTGCCCTCGTCATGGGTTAGGTCCGGTTTTTCTGGTCGAATGGCCCAAGCAGCTGGTCCAATGCCATCCAGAAGCGGATTGCCCTTTGGTTCAAGGGGGAATCCTGGCCCCGGAACAAGCTGCTCCGCGTTCAATTCGTATTGGGGGTCGGGCCTGGGAGCTACACGCGTGCCCTGACCGTGAGGCAGCTTGTAGACTTTCGGTTTAGGCGAGCCCCACAGGTTGCCCCCACGGTAGTTAGGATTATGAGAATCCACGAGAGGATATCCCTCTCGTTTCCCTTCGTTCTGAAGGTAGATAACTAGGCTGAAAAAGAACAACCAGAACAAGTAGAGTAGTAGCTGTGGTAGATCCACATACTCCGTGACGTTACCAAATTCCATAGTCAGTACTCCCAAATGAGGGTGGATTAGGTTGGAAAATCATGCATCTCGAACGTGCCGGGGTTTCGCGGAGCGCTCCGCACGATCGGCCCTAGCGCAATTAGTGCCGCGTAGAGCAAAAGAATTTCGGTGTGGTAAACGAAGCTATAACCAGTGCTTTGGGTAGCGAGGGCGTTTCCAAGATTGCCGGCAAGCGCGTGATGACCGACAAAATCGCGGAGTGCTCCTCCGAGGGCAACTGCTAGCCCGGCTGCCGTCGCCTGTACTGCTCCCCAAGCTCCGAGTGCCAGGCCCCGTTGATCTTCGCGTCCGATTTCCATCGCTGCCGTTAAGGTGCCAATCGCAAAAAAGCCGCCGCCCAGACCGATAGCAAACGTGCCAAGCAAAAACAGCGGTTTCGACCCAAAGGGCGCGGAAAGAATGACCGACGAAAAAGCAAAAAGACCGAGAGCTAGCCCGTAGCCGGATAAGCGTTTCGGATCGATACCGCGACCCAAAAAATAAGAAGTACTTACAAACGCGAACAGCATTCCAAGCCCCCAGAGCGCCGAGAGCCCGGTCGTCCCACTGACGCTCATACCTAAAATTTCACCGCCGTAGGGTTCGAGCAGAATATCCTGCATATTGAACGCGGCAGTGCCTAAGGCGATGCTGGTCAGCAATCGCTTGACCCCGGGCTCGGCGACAAATTCACTCCAGGTAGATCCGAACAGCGGCCTTTCTAGTGCCGGATCCGTTTGCGCAGGGCGCAGCGTTTCCTGGCGCCACAAGGCGACCAGGTTTAGCGCTAACGTCGCTGCCGCCGCACCCTGGATTACTTGTATCAGCCGTAAGTGGGAAAAGTCGCTCAACAGGAACGCGAAGACGATTGCGCTGCCAATGGTGCCTAGTAACAACATGATGTAGAGCAGGGCGACCACGCTAGGTCGAGTCTTCTCCGTTGCTAGGTCGCTCGCGAGTGCCAAGCCGGCAGTCTGGCTTGTATGCATTCCAGCTCCCACTAGCAGGAATGCAAGGGCCGCCGCTGCGGGGCCCAGGTAGTCTGGGCCGGCATTGGGATCAGCGAGTACCAGAAGTGCAAACGGCATAATCGCCAAACCACCGAACTGACTCAGCGTTCCCGCCCAAATAAACGGCACCCGTCGCCAGCCCATCAGCGATCGATACTGATCTGACTTAAAACCTATGAGCGCGCGAAGTGGGGCGAAAACCAAGGGTATCGCCACCATGATCGACACCAACCAGGCTGGTTGGGAAAGCTCGATTACCATTACTCGGTTTAGGGTGCCGGTCAGCAGCACCGCAGCCATGCCAACGGACAATTGAAAAAGTGACAAGCGTGCCAGACGGCCTAGCGGCAAATCTCCATCAATGGCTTGCGCATAAGGCATCAGCGCAAGGAGCGACCCGGAGGGAAGAATGCGCTGAGTCAAACTTGCGAGGTTCATTGCCGGCTGAGTTCCATCGCCTGCGAAATATAAAAACCTCGTGAGATTCGCTGCATGCGCCGTGGCTCCCAGTCTTGCCAAAGAGCTTGCTTGCGGACCACCTGGCGAAGCTTTCGCTCACTCACGGGCTGAATAGCAGGAGCTCTGTCGCCCGTTGGAAAGAGCTTGCCAACGTTGTGCATAAGGGCCAACAAAGGCGTGCGCGGAGCGTGAGTGAACAATATGCTTCCCCGAACCCGCGGCGCTAATCGCCCAAGCACGTTAATGCCGTCACTCGCTCCGTAGTGAATGATCGAGTCCATCGCTACGACGTGGTCAAATTCCCCTGTCGCGATACTCGCCATATCGCCAACTTCGAACTGAATGCTTCCCGGTCCGATATCCTTTGGAAGGCGTTCCCTCGCCAGGCTTATCAACGTTGGTGATAAGTCGACGGCCAGAACCTCAGCACCCCTTCGCGCGAGGTCTACGGCGAGGAGTCCGGTGCCGCAACCTGCATCCAATATTCGCCGGCCTTCGAGATTCTCGGGTAGCCAGGAGACTAGCGTAGAGCGCATCTGATCACGCCCCTCACGCACCGTCTGCCGAATACGGCTTACAGGAGCATTCGAGGTAAGTCGCGACCAGGCGTCCGCCGCAGTTCTATCAAAGTAGTGTTCGATCTCCGAACGTCGTTGTAGGTAGCTACTATTCGCCATTAATCAAATCCAAGAAAATCGAACAGATCACGATCCTTCATTGGTTCTGCGTCCAGTGCCTCTGTTCCATCCAAAAGCTGTTGCGCGAGAGCCAAATACTCGTTTTGCACCTCTTCTAATCCTGGTGCATCTTCCATTTCGAACAAGGTCGACTTTTTGAGCCGGCTTCGTCTGATTACGTCGAGGTCTGGGAAGTGCGCTAATCGTTTGAGTCCCACCACATCGTTGAAGCGATCAATTTCATCGGTAGCGGAACTGCGGTTGGCGATAACGCCACCGAGGCGTACCGGATAGTTTTTAGACTTCGCTTTGATGGCCGCTGCGATCCGATTCATCGCGAAAATGGAATCAAAGTCATTGGCGGTCACGACCAGGGCGCGCTCGGCGTGCTGCAAAGGGGACGCAAAGCCACCGCATACGACGTCGCCGAGAACGTCGAAGATAACCACATCTGCATCGTCGAGGAGATGATGCTGCTTTAACAGTTTCACAGTCTGGCCAACGACATAGCCGCCGCAACCGGTACCGGCCGGAGGGCCGCCCGCTTCCACGCACATTACCCCGTTGTATCCTTCGTACATGTAGTCATCGGGCGTGAGTTCTTCCGAGTGAAACTCGACAGACTCAAGCACATCAATCACCGTAGGCATTAGCGCTTTGGTCAGAGTAAATGTGGAGTCATGTTTCGGGTCGCAGCCGATTTGAATGACTCGCTTGCCTAGCTTCGAAAAGGCCACAGACAGATTCGATGAGGTTGTGCTCTTGCCGATGCCGCCTTTTCCGTAAATGGCAAACACTTTTGCTTTATCGATTTGCACATCTGGGTCCAGGTGCACCTGGAGACTGCCATCGCCATCGAGGCTGCGGCTATCAGATGGGTCGATCTCACGAACGGGGATCTTCAAGGGTGTATTCATGCGGCTACTTCTCCAGAAATGCCTTCTAGCCAGTCTTCGAGGTCTTCACTTGCACGTTGCAGTGCCTCTAGATTCTCTTCGTCCGGCTCCCAGTAGTCTCGCTCATGCGCTTCGAGCAACCGGTTTGCGACCTTTACGGCCGAGTGTGGGTTTAGGGACGCCAAGCGCTCACGCATCGTTTCGTCCAGGATGAAAGTCTTGGCCATTCGCTCATAGACCCAGGGTGAAACCTGTCCGGTGGTGGCAGACCAGCCCATCGTGTTTGTCACGTGTGACTCGATCTGTCGTACACCTTCGAAGCCATGGTCGAGCACGCTTTCATACCACTTAGGATTGAGGACCCGGGTTCGTGCTTCTAGCGCAACCTGTTCGTCCAGGGTGCGTACCTTTCCTTCACCGGAAGTTTGATCCGAGATGTACACGGGCACATCGGAGCCATCGCGAGCGCGCTTCACCGCTCGGCTTATACCGCCCAGGGTGTCGAAGTATTGGTCGAGGGAAGTGATTCCAACCTCCACCGAGTCGAGATTTTGATAGGCGAGGTCGACGGTGCCGAGCATGCTGTTGAGAAGTTCGCTTTGCGCTGCGGCCTTTCCATCTTTGCCGTAGGCGAAGCACTTCCGTGCCGTATAGGTATCGGCAAGCTCGTCTTCGTCTTCCCAGCGAGAGCTGTCGATCAGCATGTTTACATTCGATCCGTAAGCGCCTTCGGCGTTACTAAATACACGCAGGGCAGCGGTTTCGAAATCACAGCCTTGAGTTTCCTGCTGCGCAAGAGTGTGCTTGCGCACAAAGTTCTGCTCCAGGGGCTCTTCTGCGGAGGCAGCGAGAAAACTTGCTTCTGCCAACATGCGTGTCTGCAGCGGGAGCAGATCGCGAAAGATTCCAGATAGGGTCATGATCACGTCTATGCGAGGTCGCTTCAGCTCCTCGAGCGAGATCAGCTGGGCTCCACAGACTCGCCCATAGCCGTCGACACGCGGTTCGGCGCCCATAAGGGCCATGGCTTGGGCGATTGGGGCGCCCTCATTCTTGAGGTTATCCGAGCCCCATAGCACTAGTGCAACGGTCTCTGGGATCGTATTGCCGTGCGCCTCATGCTTCTTCAATAGGGTCTGTGCTTGTCTAAACCCGTCGCGCATAGCGAAGGTGCTTGGCAGCCGGTACGGGTCAAAACCGTGCACATTGCGTCCCGTGGGTAGGATGTCTGTGCTTCGCAAGAGATCGCCACCGGGTACGGGAGGAATATAGCCGCCGTCGAGCGCGTGTAAAATTGCGCCCATTTCCTGATTTACCGCTAGTTTTTGTGCCGTATCGAAGAGTGTGTCAGCGCAATCGCCGTCTGATTCAAGCTTAGGATGTTCCGCGTGCAGCCTTTCCCGAAAAACCTCGCGATCGCCGACTATGAGCGCGTCGAGCATTGCTTCACTGATGGTCAGATCAAAGCTCGCTTGCGCAATGGCACGGAGAAGACTGCGCTGTTCCTTGGGTGCAGGTGCTTCGCCGACTACGTGCAATCCATACGGTATCAGTGTTTCTTCTAGCTCAAGCAAGTCCCGTCTTAGAGTTTCTACCCTGGTTTCGTTATCCTCCCAGGCTTCATTCCCGTCGCAGAGGTCAAGGGCCGCGCCTTGCTCTTGAATCAACTGCGCAAGTTGGGAGCGAGCTTCCTCACCCTCATCGTGCATTGTTCGCCAGCGATCGACAGACCCCTTGAGTTCCTGCAGTCCTTGGTAGAGTTCGGCTCGGGTCACCGGAGGTGTGAGATAGCTAACTAACGTCGCGCCAGCGCGACGCTTTGCGATGATCCCTTCGGAAGGATTATTTGCGGAGTAGAGATAGTAGTTCGGTAAATCACCGATCAGTCGCTGAGGCCAGCAGTCCCCGTCCATACCGCTTTGTTTGCCCGGCATGAACTCCAGCGCACCGTGGGTGCCAAAGTGCAGCACGCAATGCGCTGCGAAGTCTTCGCGCAGAAAGCGATAAAACGCCGAAAATGCATGCGTCGGCGCAAACCCACGCTCAAACAACAAACGCATTGGATCGCCTTCGTACCCAAAGCCAGGCTGAACCCCAATGAACACGTTGCCGAACTGAGCGCCGAGTACGAACAGAGATCGCCCATCGGTCAGTTGCTTGCCGGGCACCGGCCCCCACTGAGCTTCTATTGCCTCGAGATGAGGTTCTCGAGTCACATAATCATCAGCGCTGACCATGCTATGGACGTTTGCGATGGTCCCATAGCGACCCGCATTACCTTCGACTATGGCGCTTCGCAATGCCTCGACGTTGTCCGGTAATTCAACCGTATACCCGTCTTCGTCTAGGGCCTTCAAGGTGTTGAAGAGCGACTGGAATACGGATAAATGAGCGGCGGTACCGGTGTTGCCGGAGTGGGGCGGAAAGTTAAAGATAACGGCGGCGACACGGCGTTCTTTCTTTGCTGCACGACGAAGGGAAACGATTTTGCAAACACGCTCGGCGAGAGTTTCTATGCGTTCCTCGTGACCGCGCATGGTGTGCCCACCGGGAGAGTTTGCACAGGAGTCATTTTCGCTGCGACCACCAAACACCGAGGGCACGATCGCCCCATCTAACTCAGGTATGGCGACCATCATGGTCGACTCCACCGGCATTAGCCCATGGACCGAGGACTGCCACTTTTCTAGGCTCTGAAATTCAAGGGCATGAGCTGCTAGGTAAGGAACGTCGAGCTTAGTAAGCAGTTCCTCGGCCGCTTGCGCATCGTTGTAAGCCGGCCCCCCGACCAGGGAAAATCCGGTAAGGGATAGGAGCAAATCAATTGTTGGCTCTCCCTTGCTGACAAAGTACTTCTCTATTGCGGGTCGCGCATCCAGACCGCTAGCAAACGCTGTGACAACCTCTAAGCCGCGCGCCCTGAGCGCGTGAACCACCGAGTCGTAGTGGTGCGTGTTCTCGGCCAGCGCGTAGGAACGCATCACCAGCACACCAACGGTGCCTGCCTTACGCTTGGTTTTGCGCTTAGCGCGCGGCAAGGCTTCGCAGATGCGCTCTTTACTATCCGGGTCATAGAGCCCGACTTCTGGATACTCTATAGGAGCGCCTTGGCTGAGCAGACCTTGAAGAGCGAAGGGCTCAGCAGGTGCGTACCGATCGACGAGTAAAGCAATCATACGCCTCAGATTCTCTTCCGAGCCCGCTAACCAATACTGCATTGTTAAAAAATAGGCTCGTACATCCTGAGCAGTACCGGGAATAAACCGGAGTATGCGCGGGAGTCTGCGCAGCACAGAGAGTTGCTGAGCACCCGCATTCGATTTTTTTGAATTGCTCTTTCCGCGTAGCCTCTTAAGTAAAGCGATTGGGCCGCTTGCCTCGCCGTCCATGGAAAACTTGCCCATGCGGGTGAGTTTCATAACCTCGCTACCGCACATGCAGCAAATCATTGCCTCGCAATGGGGTTGACGAGCAGAGAGCTCTGGCAGCACGGCGGCGATGTGCTCATCCATGAACAGCATGGTGATCAACAACACGTCCGCCTCGGCGATATCGGCCTTGCATCGCTCAAGGGATTCGGGAGAGTGACTCCAATCCGCTGCTGCGTGCACGCTTACGGAGAGTGTTGGTGCTTCTGCTACCAATTTCTGAGCTGCACGCGAGACGCTGCTCGTAACGTGGTTGTCCAGCGTTACAAGGACAAAACGGAAGTCCCGTTTAGCGGCTAAAGTGGGCTTTCGCTTCATAAAGCGTATCGACTTTTATGATGCTGACTCCTTGATCGGCAGCGAAAAGCTCGGTGTTGCGGCGTGCTTTTCCCCGAACAAAAAACGGAATCTTACGTAGCTCTTTCTCAGCGCTTATATGCCAAGTCGGAGCCTGGTCAGAGGCAAGCTGCTCCGAGGGTTCCGAATTATCAGCGTGCTCATCATCGTTCATTGCACTTTCGCTCGCGCCGTTGAGCACACCTTCAGCGGCAAGATGAGAGGGCACCGCTTCATCGTTGAATTCGAAATCATTTCGGAACATGGTCAGCAGGTGTTCTTCGAGACCCATCATGAGTGGATGAACCCAGCTATCAAAGATGACATTGGCGCCCTCGTAGCCCATTTGCGGTGAGTAACGGGCGGGGTAGTCTTGAACGTGCGCCGGTGTTGATATCACGGCACAAGGAACCCCCAGGCGTTTCGCGATGTGCCTTTCCATCTGCGTGCCTAGCACCAGCTCCGGCTGCAGTTCGCTTATGGCGCGTTCGACCTCTAGGTAGTCGTCGGTAATCAAGGCACTAAGATCGAGCTCTTTCGCTGCTGAGCGCACGCTGCGCGCTTGCTCTCGCGAATAGGTGCCAAGGCCTACTACCTCGAATGCGAGTTCTTTACTGGCGATACGGGCAGCCGCAACCGCGTGGGTGGCATCGGCGAAAATGAACACTCGTTTACCGGTAAGGTAAGTGGAATCGACGGAGCGCGAATACCACGGGAGGCGGGATTCGCTGGGACTAGCGGGTGTTTCAAGTCCTAGCGTTTCGCATACTTCCTTAACAAAATCGTCCGTTGCACCAACGCCAAGGGGCACAGTTTTAATAGTTGGCTGCTTGAAACTTCGCTGCAGCCAATCACAGGCTGGACCTGCTACTTCTGGATAGAGGCAAATGTTCGCGTTAGCCTTAGGTATTCGCAGGAGATCGTGCGGAGTGGCACCGAGCGGTGCGGTAACGTTCACGACTACGCCCAGCGACTCAAGCAAGCGCTTGATTTCGATCACGTCATCTCGACAACGAAAACCCAAGGAGCTCGGGCCCAGAATGTTTACCACGTTCGTTTCTGAGCGCGGCTCCGGCTCTGCGGCGGGCGGAGGCACTTGCCCTTGCAAGAGGGCGCGAACCAAGGTGTAAAAGGTCTCACCGGCACCCCAGTTTTCCTTTCGTGAGTAGGCGAGCATTTCTACGGGAACCACCGGTACATCTAGGCCAGCGCTCGAGGCCAGCGTGCCTGGCTGGTCTTGGATCAGCTCTGCGGTGCAGGAATCCCCAACAAGAAGTACCTGAGGCTTATGCGTGTCGACCGCTGCTTGAACGGTGTTCAAAACCAGTTGAGCAGTATCGCTGCCGAGATCTCGTGCTTGAAACGTGGTGTAGGTTACCGGTGGCCGATGGTCATCTCGTTCGATCATCGTGAACAGCAAGTCGGCGTAGCTGTCTCCCTGAGGAGCGTGCAGCATCAGGTGAACGCCTTGCATGCTGTTCGCAATGCGAATGGCGCCGACATGAGGCGGTCCTTCGTAGGTCCAAAGTGAGAGTTCCATAGCCTAAAACTCCAACTGCGCTTCGCGCGCCAAAGGCCGAGAGAAGAGCGCGGCTAGGTCTCCAGCCTGATCGAAACCCTGGATTGGGCTAAAAATTAATTCGATCGACCATTTGCTGCGCAGGCCTTCCGCTTCTAGCGGGTTGGCAATGCCCATGCCGCACACAGTGAGATCTGGACGCAGCTTGCGCACGTGCTCGAGACGAGTTTCCAAGTCCCCGCCCTCTATCAAATCGGGGTGTTCGCCCAGAAGGTTGGCCTCACTTGCCATCAGATTCGGGTCGTGGAACGGCGTGGTGATGGATTCGACGTCCATCGCGCATTCCCGCGATAAAAACCGCGCGAGAGGCAGCTCAAGCTGCGAATCTGGCAAGAAGGCGATTCTTTTGCCTTCCAGTTTCGTCCGTTGATACCCCACAGCTTGGCGGGCTCGGGCTCGCGGAGCCGCGACGGTGGCATCAAACAGCGCGTCGTTGACGCCGAAAGCCCTTGCCGCAGCCTTGAGCCAAAGCTCAGTTCCTTCTGCACCGAGAGGAAAGGGGGCGGCTAGGAGGCTTGCACCGCGACTTTCTAGGGCCTGCACAGTCTCGGTCAAAAAGGGCTGCGCAAGAAGAACCTTCGTAGCGGGTCCAACCGCGGGCATTCCCGCGCCACTGGTGGCCGGCAAAAAAGCGACGGGGCCAATGCCCAATTCGTCGAAGAGGCGTCGAAATTGATCCTCCACTATGTCGGCGAGAGTGCCCGCGACCACCAGTGCGGGTGCATCCGCGCCTGCAGGAGGGGCCGCTCTGACAAGCTCGGCCAAGCATTTATCTTCGCCCTGGGTGAAGGTTGTTTCTATGCCGCTACCGCTATACGCCACCATCCTCACGCGGCTGTTGTGTTGTTGTTGCAGCCGTTCCGCCGCGTTTTGAAGATCGAGTTTGATCACTTCTGAGGGGCACGAGCCCACCAGGAAAAGCGTTTTAATCTCTGGTCTACGTGCTAGAAGCTCGTTGACCACGCGGTCCAGCTCCTCGTGACAATCAGCCATGCCCGCTAAATCTCGATCCTGAAGGATCGCCGTTGCGAAGCGCGGCTCAGCGAAAATCATTACGCCGGCAGCGCTTTGCAGTAGGTGGGCACAGGTGCGCGACCCGACTACAAGAAAGAATGCGTCTTGGATTTTTCGGTGAAGCCAAACGATCGAGGTAAGGCCGCAAAAAACAGCGCGCTGGCCCCGCTCGACGGTGACCGGTATGGGCGCATTCACTTCGCAATCGGTGGCTAGGACTGCCTCGTTCATTCGAGTACGCCCTGGAAGGAGCCGTTAAGCGGCGTGCTTAGCCTTTCGCTTTCGTCGCGTTTGGCCGCTAGCAGTTTCAGCAAAAACTGAATGGCGTTTACGATGTAAGCAGCGTAAGCCGCCAGGGCGATCCACAATTGTTCGGTAGCTGTGCCAACGCCGAACAACCAGCAACCCAAATAGGCCGTATGCAGGGCGATCACCCCCATGCTCACGACATCTTCCCAAAAAAAGGCAGGAGCGAAGAGATAGCGTCCGAAGACGACCTTTTCCCAAATCGCGCCAGTAACCATGATGGTGTAAAGAATCAAGGTTTTAGCTACGACCGACATAACTGCCGCTTGAAGCCCGCTGCCATTACTCAGGTAGTTGACGACTAAGACCAGGCTGATCAGAAACACAAGGAACTGCAGCGGTGCCAAGACACCCTGTACCGCAGTCCAGGGAGATGCGTCACGTCTTGCTCTTTCTTCGGGGGTATATAAAGGGTGTTCGTTTCTTTTTATTGCCATACCGCCGGACCTTGATGCCAGATATCGCCTATCAAATCTGAATGTAGTGGTCGTGCGTATAGATGTCAATCAGAGCTTACACTTATATAAGTACACCAAAATTGACACAATTCGTCGTATTTGGACGTTTGTGTCAATTGGAGGAACCGCCAAGTGGTGTTAACTCGAGCTTACGCATGCGATAATCCACGCGAGTTTGCCTTTCAAATGCGTTTTATGAGTGATTACACGTCGATCATTCAACATTCAAAGACAGGTTCGAAGCCGCGGTCAGCTAAGCGTTCGAAGCGTCGCGATGACACTCCATGTTAACTAAGCACTCACCGGACGCGGTGTCGGAGCTCCTCACTGGGGTCGCCGACATTCTGCTGACTCTGGATTCCAATGGTTGCGTCCAAGAGGTCAGCCTTCACAGCGACGAAATTCCTGAACCCGTTGTTAGCGCATGGGTTGGTCAACCCATTAAAAATACCTTACAGGGCGACTTTTCGAAGCTTATCGATGAAACGTTGAGCGAGGCGCTGCGTGGTGGTGCGCAGAAACTGGATCTTGTTCACCGCTTGGCTGACAGCAACGCGAATCTGCCAATTCAGTATCAGCTAGTGGGTACGGATCGTGGGCTGATTTTGGCAGCAGGTAGCGATTTACGCCCCGTCGCTGGTTTACGGCAACAGCTAGTAAACGCGCAGCAGGCTCTGGAGCAGGATTATTGGCGTCTGCGGCAGGTCGAGACTCGTTATCGGCGACTATTCGATATGGTGGGTGATGCGGTTCTTGTCTTAGATGCTGCCAGTTTGAGAGTTTTAGAGGCGAATCCTCGTGCTAACGAGCTCTTGGGTGACGGCGAAAAAGGTGTTGTTGGGAAAGCCTTCCCCATGGGATTCACCCCATCGTCGCTCCAGACAATTCAATCGTTGCTTAACGAGTCGCGGACGCTAGGCCGCGGGCAACTCCACAATATTGCTTTGGACGATAGCGATATTCGCGTTGATATCGTCGCGAGCTTTTTGAGGCAAGCCGGTGAGGAGAGGCACCTGATCCGAATCGGCACGCGCGACAGTGCTGCCGCTCTCCGATCGGACAACAGTGTGCTGTTTCTGCAACACGTGGTCCGCAATGCGCCCGATGCAATTCTCTTAACCGATGAAGATGGACGCATCACCGCCGCCAACTACAGTTTCCTTGAGCTCGCTCAAGCGGTCGGTGAAGAACAAGTGCTGGGTCATTCTGCTGATCGCTGGTTAGGGAGAAGCACCGTAGATTTGAGTGTTTTGCTATCCAACTTACGCGATAAGTCTGTCGTGCGTTTGTTCTCTTCCACATTGATTCCACGGGCTGGTAGTCCGGCCCAGGTTGAGATATCAGCCTGTCGTCTCGATGAGCCTGAAGGCCCAGCCTTTGCACTATTTATTCGCGATGTGGAGCGGCGTATCGCGCGCGAACATCCCGTTACCTCTAAATTGCCGAGTTCCATTGAACAAGTGACCCAGCGAGTGGGCCGAGTCCCACTAAAGGAACTGGTTCGCGAATCGACGGATATAATTGAGGCACTTTGTATCGAAACCGCGCTTGAAGTGACCCAGGACAATCGTGCTTCTGCCGCCGAACTGCTCGGTCTCTCTAGGCAATCACTTTATGCAAAGTTGCGTCGCTTTAACATTGGTGGCAGCGATACGGGCGAAGCTGCTGCCGAGTAGGGCCTTGGCGGCTCGCCGCCACCGCTAACACTTCACTCTCCTTATCTTACATTTGCATTCCCGCCATCCGATGACGCCGAGCCGCTGTGACGTGCGCAGTCGCTTTCATCTGGCTCGGCATAAAAGCGTCAATCTAAATTGACACTTAAAAGTGCCATATCTATATTACACTCATGCAAAGACTTGACGCGTCTTTATCAGCTCGGGTTTACCCAAAACCCACGGCCTTACTCGAGCTACTAAAGCCCATCACGTGGTTTCCACCGATGTGGGCGTTCTTGTGCGGAGCGGTTTCAGCGGGCTTTTCACTGGCTGAGCACTGGCTCTTAATTCTTGCAGGCATGGTCCTGGCGGGTCCCTTGGTCTGCGGGGGCAGTCAAATCGTCAACGATTGGTTCGATCGGCACGTCGATGAGTTGAACGAACCTAATAGGCCAATCCCTTCGGGCCGCGTTCCCGGCGAGTGGGGCTTCTACTTCGCGATTTTTTGGTCCGTCATTGCTCTGGTCTACAGCAGCTTCTTCGGTACTACCGTTCTGTATGCGACGTCTCTGGGTGTGTTGCTAGCGTGGGCTTACAGTGCGCCACCGATTCGGCTCAAGCGCAATGGTTGGTACGGAAACTCCGCGGTGGCCTTGGCCTACGAAGGGTTGGCCTGGATCACGGGGGCGGCGGTGATTCTGGGCGGCACAATACCCGGCACTCCAATTATCGTGCTGGCCATCGCCTACAGCGCAGGCGCCCATGGAATTATGACACTCAATGACTTTAAGTCGGTTCAGGGGGATCTTCGAGTCGGTTTGCGGTCCCTTCCTGCAATGTATGGGCCGGAGCGTGCCGCGCGGCTCGCTTGTTGGACGATGGCCGCAGCTCAGCTGGTAGTCATCGCATGTCTCTGGGTATGGGGCTTCAGACTCGCAGCACTCGGTGTTCTTGCGGTCTTGGTTATGCAGGTGTTTGCCATGCTGCGCCTATTGCAAGACCCGAAAGGGCTGGCACCTTGGTATAACGCCACCGGCGTTACTCTGTACGTGCTGGGCATGATGATAAGCGCGAGCGCGCTTCACAGTGATCTGGGCTAGCGACGGATGAGCGTCAACGGACTCGGTTGGTTTGGCATCTTTCGTTTGGGCTTGGTGCAAACCAGTCTGGGTGCGGTCGTTGTTCTGACCACATCTACCATCAACCGGATTATGGTGGTTGAGCTAGTGTTGCCCGCAATCGTACCGGGCCTCCTGGTTGGCTTGCATCATGCGGTGCAAATGAGTCGTCCGCACTTTGGGTATGGATCCGATGTCGGCGGCCGTACGACCGGCTGGATTATCGGAGGAATGGCTGTACTCGCCCTCGGCGGATTTGCCGCGGCTGCCGGGACTGTTTGGGCCGCGGAGGATCGGTTTGCTGGCTTGGTGCTTTGTACCGCGGGCTTTTTCGCTATTGGTCTTGGTGCCAGTGCAGCCGGTACATCCTTACTTGTAACCTTGGCCAAACATGTTGATCCGGCGCGAAAAGCCGCCGCCGCGACGATCGTTTGGATTATGATGATTCTTGGCTTCGCTGTTACTGCGGGTGTAGCGGGGCAGTTTCTCGATCCCTTTTCTTCGCAACGCCTTCTCCTAGTGAGCGCTACGGTTTCTTGCCTTGCTTTGATTGTGACGGCGCTATCCCTCTACCGACTCGAACCTAAGGCCCCTGCACGACCCATCGAGCGCTACCCAAACAATGCGGGAGCCCAGGATTTTCGCCGTTCTCTTGGGGAGGTTTGGCGCGAGCCGCACGCTCGTCGATTCACGATCTTTGTGTTCGCATCAATGCTGGCGTACAGCGGCCAAGACCTTATTTTAGAGCCCTATGCGGGCTCGGTGTTCGGACTTAGTCCTGGCCAATCAACACAAATGGCTGGAGTGCAGCACGGAGGGGTACTCGTTGGCATGGTGTTGGTTGCTATGTTCAGTCTGCTGCGCTCCCTCGCGAGCATAGCTGAGCTACGCCGCTGGTCTGTAGCGGGCTGCCTCCTGTCCGCGCTGGCGCTCACCGCCATTGCCTTTGGGGGACAGTACCCGGATGTCTGGCCTCTTCACTTAAATGTATTTCTTCTCGGTGTTTTCAACGGTGCCTTCGTAATTGCTGCGATCGCTCTGATGATGACGATGGCCGATCAAGGAAGTGCTAGAAGAGAAGGCTTGCGCATGGGGCTTTGGGGCGCCGCGCAGGCGATGTCTTTTGCGATCGGCGGATTTCTGGGCACGGTGGCGGTCGATCTCAGCAGACTGCTCATAAGTGATGTTCCAAGCGCCTACGGCATAGTGTTCGTGGCCGAGGGTGCGCTGTTTTTGTTTGCTGCCTTTGTAGGGCTCAGGATTACCTCGGGGCAAAGAGCGAGTGAAGACCTTCGAGGGCCCAGCTTCGGACAGGTAGCCATGGTGGAGATGCTAGATGCCAGATGAACAGGTAAAAGCCGTTTTGAAAGTGTATGACGTCATCGTCGTTGGTGGTGGACCTTCCGGTGCGACCGCCGCTACCGATCTCGCGAATGCTGGCTATCAGGTCTTGCTCCTGGAGCGGGGTTTTCGCATTAAGCCTTGCGGGGGTGCGATACCTCCAAGGGCAGTAGAGCAGTTTGCGATCCCAGAAGAACAGATCGTTGCCCGCATAAATTCCGCGCGGATGGTCTCACCGGGAGATGAGCGCGTTGATATGCCCGTAGGAGATACCTACGTGGGTATGGTCGATCGGGATAAGTTTGATCCGTTCCTGCGAGACCGGGCGGCAAGAGCAGGTGCAACGGTTAAGATCGGTGCTTTTAAGTCCCTTCGCTATCCAGATCAAGCTAGCGTCCATGTCAGCTACACCGAGAAAGATGACCGTGGCAAGTGGCAGGAGCGGGAGGTTATAGCGAAGATGGTCATCGGTGCGGACGGTGCTAAGTCTCGAGTCGCAATGCAGTGTGTGCCCCACGCCAAACAGCAAAAGGTTGTGCTCGCCTACCATGAAATCGTAGAAGCACCGGACGCTACCGCAGACGCTGATTACGACGCGACACGCTGCGATGTTTGGTACCAGGGAAGGCTATCGCCAGACTTCTATGCCTGGGTCTTCCCGCACGGTGCGCACGCGAGCATCGGCAGTGGCAGCGCGCGAAAGGACTATTCCGCACACACCGCGGTCGCTCAATTGCGGCGTGATGTGGGTCTGGAAAATGCTAGGACCGTTCGCCGCGAGGGAGCACCAATACCCATGAAGCCGCTCAAGCGCTGGGATGACGGCAGGCGAGTCTTGCTCGCCGGTGACGCCGCTGGAGTGGTGGCTCCAGCGTCGGGGGAGGGGATCTACTACGCCATGTTGGGTGGGCGAATTGCAGGGGAAGTAGCAAGAGAGTTCCTCGCCACGAGTGATCCCTCAACGCTTCGCCTGGCCCGCAAACGGTTCATGAAATTGCACGGTCGCGTGTTCTTCGTACTCGGCTTGCTGCAGCGGTTTTGGTACTCAAGTGACTCTCGCCGGGAAAAATTTGTGTCAATGTGTCGCGATCCAGATGTGCAGTACCTCACCTGGCAGTCCTACACGAAGAAGGAACTGGTGCGGGAACGGCCTAAGGCGCATGTGCGAATCTTCTTCAAGGATTTGGCGCAGCTCTTGGGGCTCGCTCGAGCCTGATCCACGCTTCTGACCTCAGGAACTTAAATCGTTAATAGTTCTCGGTTTTAGGCTTCCCACCTAGATGGCATATCAGGACTTTCTTACCGGTGGTGAAGCAGCGCTGCTGATCCTCGCTATTGTCGTGCTCGAAGCCATCGCTTTGGGATTCCGTCATTTCAAGCGCGATGGGGCCTCGCCAATGCTTGTGTGGTTGTCTCCTCTCCTGGCGGGTGGTGCTCTCGTACTCGCCTTATTTTTTAGTCAACGCGGCGGGTCAGCCGAACTGATCGGTACTTGCTTGCTAGTTGCCGGGCTAGCGCATGCCATGGGTGTTCGGATGCGATGGGGTCGTCAAGGGCGCGTCGATCACAGGCCTTGAACAGGACGCCGAAAGGAAGTCCCTTCTGAGCGTCGGTAACAAAATAGTGTCAATCTAATTAGACATTTTGAATGTCTAAAAATATTTACTATACTTCCCCAACGGACATCGCAGACCACTTTCGGCGGAACAATATACCGTTCTTGCTTAGAGCATCGACCGCTTTACTGCGCCAATAAGACCAATTCGAGGGTGAGTCAGAATTAAATACCAACATCCGCTTAATCCAGAGAATACACAGCGTGACCGATGTGCGTGAGTTGAACTCGGCCAACGGCGCTGGAGAGCGCAATGGCGCTGAGCTCTACGGTCTGAGTTACGTTAGTACGCAGAAGCAGGCGATGGGCAATGAGGATCTCCTGCAGTTGCTGGTCGACGCCCGCAGCAAAAACGGTGATATGGAAATTACGGGCTTGCTACTTCATCGCGGCGACTCTTTTTTTCAAATTATCGAGGGCCAGCAAACCTCTGTTCAGAAATTGTTTAACCGGATAAGAAATGATGATCGCCATCATCGGGTAGAGATTGTGGCCGAGGGTCCGATCGGTGAGCGAGAGTATGCGGACTGGCAGATGGCGTTTGTCGAATTAGACGGGCAGGACTTTACATCAATGCCGGGTTTTTCAGATCTTCTCAAAAACACACCGGAAGCACGGGACTTTCTCAGCACCCTTTCGCGTAGCAAAAAGTTGGCTCTACTGTTTAGCATAATGGAATAGAACCGAGCGTCGGCGTGTACCATCGGGGCTTTACTCTTTCGTGTAGAAGTGACGCTTGCTGCCGCAAAAAACCTTTGTACCTGGCTTAGATACGCTGCGCGGCATCGCGGTACTCGTCGTCATGCTCGGGCATGTGGATTTCTTCTTTTTTGGTCGAGGAATAGACTACCTCTCCGGCGGTTTTATTGGTGTCGATCTCTTTTTCGTCATCAGCGGTTTTCTGATCACCCGCAATCTGCTTTCCGATTTAACACAGTACGGATCGATCCGTCTTAAACGATTTTATTGGCACCGGGTTCTGCGCTTACTCCCAGCGCTTTTATTGTTGCTCACTGTGCTCACGCCAATCTTATATCTGCTGGATCTGGCCGATCAGGCGCAACTGCGCTCTGCGCTGCTCGCATTGGTTTTTTATGTCTACAACTGGTTTGTCTTCTTCACACTGGCGGACATTCCTGGATTCGGTCATCTTTGGTCGCTGTCCGTAGAAGAGCAATTTTATTTTCTCTGGCCGCTGCTCTTGCTGCTGTTTGCACCGCATGGATCACAAGGCGGACGAAAGTGGGCTGTTTGCTGTCTGCTGCTCATAGCGGTTGTGGCGGCTGTCCGGCTAGGCTTTTGGAGCCAAGGGTCGAGTTGGCTGCAGCTGTATTTGCGAACAGATCTTCGAGCGGACGCTCTATTGGGGGGAGCGCTGCTGGCATTTTGGGGTCGCGGAACTCCGCTCATACAAGAGCGCTCGCACCCTTCTTTGCTGGGAGGCATTGCGCTACTAATTTTCTTGGCTGCTAGCTGTCTGCTCGACAACGAAGCGCCCTATATGTATCAGGGAGGGTTCTCTATCTTGGCCGTGTACTGCGTGATGCTCGTGGGCATCACCACACGCGGCGCTTTGGGTGCTGGGATACCCGGATTGGAAGGGCTTGGGCGTATTTCCTACGGCGTATATCTTTATCACATGCCAGTCGTGTTGTTATTTTCAAGCTCAACGTTGGCGAACTTAATGCCGTCTGAAGGGCTTCGAGTGGTTCTGTCGATCATGGTAAGTATCGGTATTGCTGCCCTTTCCTTTCACGCTTTTGAGAAAAAGTTTGCACGCTACAAAAAGGATTGAATCTCGCTAGACTGCGCGCCATGACCGAAGCAATCGTTGACGAAAAAAAACCGCGCTGCTAGCACGGTTTTCTTAGGCTCAGTTAGGTGCCACCGGTCACCAAATTCGGATCCGGTGGTGCGAAAGTGACGCAGGGGAATGATCTAACCACCGTAGGCGCCGCGGCATCTGGTGCTTGCGAACTCACGATCAGCTGGCCTCCCGCACCGTCCCCTTCTACAGATGCGCCAAAGCCAAAGGCTCCCGGAGCTGATGTGTCTGGCGCGGTAAACGTATCCGCGGTCAGAAGCGTACAGTCTCCGCTGGTTGTTAAGCTGATGGTCGTGCCGGCCCCGGGGGCGTTGTTGAAGATATCCGCGATATAGATGACGTGTAAATCACCTTCTACAATGCGATCGGTTGCGACATCGGGTTCATTGCGAGTATTGGCGATGAGCGCTTGTTGATTCCCATCGACGGAGGACAGCGTTAGTACGATATCCGCTCGCACATTGACCAATTCTCGGCTGCAGAAGATGCCATCTCCTTCGACGGGGCACAGGCTCCCGTTGTAGACACCTTCACCGGTATTAGGATCGACATTGGTGCTGAAGACATTGTCTCCGTTGAAGTCGATGAACTCTTCTTGCAAGCCGGCGGCTTCACAGTCTTCATCGCTCGAGGGGAAGGGACAGTTCGGTCCAGCAAACGGCGTGTAAACGTTGTCCTCATTATGATCCGTAAATGCTTCTGGAAGGTTTTCGAACAGCTCGCCATTGTTGAAGACACCGTTGCCGTTGCCATCTACGAAAAACTCTTCGCCGACCACTGTGACCGTGAGGGTTGTTCTCAAGCCCCGGATCGCGCCCAGATCGTCGGGGCAAGGACCGAAGGATCCAGTGTGTGAAGGGCAAAAGTAGCTATTGTCATCCTCAATGGTTTGGATTCGATCGCTGTTGAACACGGGAAAGCGCGGTGCTTGACTCACCCAGAGTACGGTACAGGTGCCGCGAAGCGGGGGGGTGGCATTTCGGACCGTCTGGAAGCGTGCACCATTACTAATGCCAGTGAGGCAGGAACTGTCAATCGCACCGTACTCGGTGGTAAATACTGCGCTGGTTCCGTCCGCTACCGGATTGTTAAATTTATCAGCCATTCGCACGGTGATTGCGACCTCTACACCGTCCACGTTGGCTGCATTAGGAACCCGAAACACCTCCGTAGAGATGCTGATCGAGTTCTGATCAGGTAATCCGGTACCGATCACAATCTGGTTTGAGGTGGCTGTCTGCTGCTGCGAGCCGCCATCGGCATCAGCCGCATCAAAGGTAGCTGTGACCAGTGTGGAGGTAGCTACGTTGCCTGAGAGTACTTCGACTTCTACCAGGCCCTGCGCGTCTGTCACCCCCGATTCAGTATTCAGCGTGATACCGCCAAGATCGTTCGTAAGTCCAAAATTGACACTAATGCCAGCAAGCGGCGCGCGAGAAGCCAGCTCAAGGTAACCGGGCTGTCCTGGCTGCGGGTCTCCTGCTTCGAGGACAACAGCCTCTTCCAAAACCTCAAACACCAGTGTGGCAACCTCGGGTCTTCCTGGTCCTCCAGTACCTTTTAAGGCGATGATTGTTCGGTCAGCGCCTTCCTCGCCCTCCGATGGATCGGCGCTTACAAATCCGATGAAGTTCGCGTCTCTGGCTGCGATCGAGATGGTCACACTGGCCGTCGCGTCGTCTTGAACGAGCTCGGCGGTGATTTCATCCATGTCTTCGCAGGACCCGCTGACATATTCCGCATTGGCTAAGCCGTCCACCGTATCAACGGTCAGCGTCGCCGAGCCTTCTGTTGCGTCGCCTATTGCCCGGAAGCTCGCGATTCCGCTCAGCGAGCAGGCGCTGCTTAGTCTGATTTGTCGTATGTTCGGTAGCGTGACACCCATTTCGTCGACGACGGCTACGCGAACAACTGCGGTACCGCGAAAGGCGATGCTGTTAGTACTCAATCCCAACTCGCCGGGGACGAACGTGGTTCCGTCGAAAAAGCCTAGCTGAAAACCAGCGCTGACGACTTCAACGCCAATCGAGGCTGTGATTTGCCCCGCCGGACTGGTGACAGTGATATTGATCGTATCGGCGCCAAGGGTCGCGCCCGCCTGAATCTCGAATTCGGCGACGCCTTCGCTATCGGTTAGTGCCTGGCCGTTGGTCGGGGCGATGACGGCAAACGCCGCGTTAGCGGCGACAACTTCTCCGACTACCGCTGCCGCATCAAAATTGTCTTCACGAACGCGGACGCGCAGCGTGGCGGGAAACGTGGAGCTGACCGAAGTGGTTGGGTTGCCGTTGGTGTCGACCAGGGAGAGTTCAAGTGTGAACGAGGTGAGATTGCCGGTTCCGTCGTTCGGCAGGAAGCCACCGCCACCACCGCCACCACCGCCACCACAGCTGGCGCTCAGTGCAATAAACGCGGAGATCAAGGCGTATCTTAAACTACGCAGGCTAGCGCTCAGGCTGCCAATGTTGCGAAGCCCCATCATCATTGTCGTCCCCTTGGGGATAGCCGGGCCGCTCTTCTGGCGGTACCAGACCGTTCCCACTCCTGCTGGTTATGGTCACAAATCAGCCGCATCAGCCGAGCAAACAAAGGCTGAGCGCAACCGCTTGCGCAAGGCTAACACATATATCACTGAAAAATAGAAAAAATGTTAAATAACATGGCGATAGAGCATTATTGTGATTTTTTACGCAAAGTATCAAAGGAAGCGATGATCTAACTCATCAGAGCGGCCCAAAGTTTGTTTAATCCGATACTCAGACTAATCAACACCACAACAAAACCCAGCAAATTGCTCGTGGGCCGGTTCGCCGCGTCGCCTAGAAACCGTTTTTGATTCATGAGCCATAGTAGGGTGAGAGCAACCACCGGCAACATAAGACCGTTCGCGGCCTGCGCAAACAGAATCAGCGTCAGTGGTCGAGTCCCTAGAACCGCGAACACCACCCCGGTCACGAGTACGCACAGTGCAACGCCACGGAATGCGGCACTCTGCATTTGCTCATTCCATCCGAGAGCACCACACACGGCGTAGGCTGCCGCGAGTGGCGCTGTGACCGCACTGGTGAGTCCCGCCGCAAAAAGGCCAAGCGCAAAAAAGTAGCGCCCTGCCTCGCCCAATAGCGGGTCTAACTGGCGCGAGAAGCTATCGCCAGTAAACGGTACCTGTTGCGCAAAGAACGACACGGCTGCGCTACTGATGATTGCTAGGGTCACGAGACCTCCCAAGCCGATCGAAGCGAAGGTATCGATTCGCGCGGCGCGCAGAGCGAGTCCCCGGTCAGCTTCTAGCTGCCAACGATCGCGGGCGGCATTTGCCTGCAGAAACAAGTTGTAGGGGACGACTGTTGTTCCGATCAGAGCGACGACCGTTGTTGCGGAAGAGGTGCTCAGCTTCGGTGAAGTAAACCCCTTGGCGAGGGCGGGGAGATCGACGCCCAAAACGAAGGCGCTAACTAGAAAAACCGAACTCATTAACAGGACGAGCGCTATCAAGGCAACTTCCAGCTGCCGGTAGGCTGGGGCGAATAAGAAGCAGCCCGCGAGCAGGCCGATCAGAATCGCCCAGAGAGCCTGCTTCCCCTCAGTGAGCTGACTAATGGCGAGGGCAGCGCCCGCTATATTGCCCGATTCGTAGGCGGCGTTACCCACACCGACCGCCGCGACCACTAAGAGCAAGACAGCTCGGCCAAAGATGTTGCTACCCAGCGCTTCGCGCATGGTCGCAGCAAGACCATTCTGGGTGACTATGGCTTGGCGCACGCTCATTTCTTGCAGAATGATGGTTGCGGCGACTGAAAACAGCAGCGCCCATGCAAGGCTGTAGCCAAAATGAGCACCTGCGGAGCTTGCGGTAGCGATTGTGCCCGGTCCTACAAATGCTGCGGTAACGAGGAGACCTGGGCCTAAGCTGAAGCTTCGTTGTCGCTGACTATCCATGAGCTATTTGTCCGGATCTTATGGACTGGGGTAACACGGCTGCTAACATCGCCATGATGATACCGGACGGACGACAAGGCCGAAGCCTCAGAGTATCGCTGGTCACGCACAACAGTGAGTTGTCCTTGCTGCAGGATACTCTGCGAAGCCTGGACGAAGCGATCAACTTGGCGTTTGCCGCTCGCCAGCTTTCAAGCGTACATATTGTCGCCGTAGACAATGGTTCGAACCGCGAGTACCAGTCTGCACTGCAGAAACTATTCGATGCTTGCCTGCCAGAGAAGTCGAACTTTTCCTTTGAGGTGAGGCTGAACGCGAATAACCCAGGTTTCGGTGCCGCTCATAACGAAGCGCAGCACGGCGCCGTTGAGGATTATCTGTTAATGCTTAATCCAGACGTGCAGTTAGCGCCAAAACTTCTCGAATGCGCATTGCAATGGTTCGATGCAAATCCCACCACGGCGGCTTTAAATCCGCGGTCTATGCGCTCAGATGATACCCCTGAGTATCTTTGCAAGCGCTTTCCTTCTGCGCTAGTACTGCTGGCGCGTGCGCTGCACTTCCGCTGGCTCCATCGTTTGCTGCGGAAGGCCATGGCGCGCTACGAGTATCAGGACCGTGACTTGGAAAAGGTTGCCGTAGTGGAACTTCTGTCTGGTGCCTGCTTGATGGTGCGAGCTTCGGCTTTTTCCAAAGTAAGAGGATTCGACGAACGGTATTTTCTGTACTTCGAAGACTTCGACCTATCGCTGCGACTAAGACCTCACGGTGAGTTGGTTTATCTCCCCAGCGCAGCCATCGTCCATCACGGTGGAAATGCAGCGCAAAAAGGAAGACGCCACATAAAGTGGTTTCTGGCATCCGCGTGTCGCTTCTATTTTAGCTACGGGTTTAGCGGGGGCCGACACTCGTCTTAGCGCTGAGCGGCCCGCGCCCCCGGTGGTATGATTGGACCATGCAAATCGAACGTGAGTTACGCCGAGTTCACTACCTGCAGGCGATGGGTATCACCGTACTTGCCTCGCGAAAGCCGATGCCCGGTGCTGCTCCGACCAGTAAAATTGCGAGGCGAGGAGGGGCGCTCGAGACCAGGGCGGAAGCCGAAGGGCCGCAGCATAGCCAGCGGTCTGATCAAGCCGCTGCTACCGATAAGGCGCAAGCTCCAAATTTCGATCGTCTGCGCGGCGCTTTGTCTATTGATCGGGAAGCTCGCACTGGTTTGTCCGAACAGCGTTCTTTGTCCGTAAGAACTGCCGGTGAATCGTCACCGGCCCGGCAAACTTCTGAACGCGCCACCAATTCATTCAGCATCGCGGCCTTTCTTGGCGCGGGCCGGCTTTGGTTAGAGTTGCTGCCGGAGCAGTTGATCCAGCAAGAGCAACAAGCCTTGGTTTGTTCGATGGCTTTGGCGCTTAGTCACCCCGCGGTAGATACGGTAGAGCTTAAGACTCAGCAGTTCGATTGGCCAATGCACCGCAACCAACAGTTGGATTCGGGCGAGCAGGAGGCAGCACAAGCGCTCACGGGGTTTATCTTCCGACTGCATGAAGAGTCGCGCTGCTCGGCACTGCTGTGTCTGGGCACAGCCACAGAGCAACGCCTATTGCCTTTGGACTTGCCAGTTCCGATGAGAACCTTGCCAAGTACCCGAGCAATCCTGGACAACCCGCATTTGAAGCGCGAGGCATGGGCGGTGCTTCGAGCCTGAACAGTCCCGCTTATCAGTTGCGTATGGCGCGGCCTGGCGATGCTGCTAAATGCGTTGCACTGGACCAAAAATTTTCACCTGTGTTTAAACAGGCAGATTCCTATTTACGACTGATCGACGGAAAAGGCTGCGTGTTTGTGTGTGAGCAAGGGAACAAGCTGATCGGTATTGCCGCCCTCGCGAGCGGAGTCGATGCAGCAGAGCTTCTTAACTTGGTCGTTGCGACTGCCATGAGGCGTAACGGATGCGCGTTGGCTCTTCTACGGCGCGCCTGTGCTTGGGCTCAGGACAGGGAGCAAACGCGAATGCTCTTGGAAATTCGAGCCGGTAACTCCTCAGCGCGCTTACTCTACAAGAAGTTTGGCTTTGAAACTGACGGTGTAAGAGCAAAGTATTACTTGGACGCGGCATCCGGTCTTAGAGAGGACGCGATACTGATGAGCAAAGAACTGGCTAGCGAGTTAGGTAATGTCGACACGCATACTTGAAGCAGGAGACTGGAGTCTGCTGCTCCCGCTTGAGTGGTCCGCTGAACAGGTTGAGGACAGCATCATCATCGGTGATCGAGATGGCGTTGGAACACTAGAGATCTCCGAGTTACGAAAAGAATCCGGGCTCTTTGAGGCGATCGACCTCGAAGCGATTATGGACCAGGCTTTAAGCTGGCATGCCATCACGCTAGGCAGCTTTACTGGTTGGGAAGCCAAGCTGATCGAAGAAGATACGGCGATCCGCGAGTGGGCTCTTCACGCGGGAGCAGTCATGCTGTACATCACCTATAGCTGTGATTTAAAGAACCGAACCTTAGACGATGCGGCGGTCGATGAGATCTTGGCGACGCTGTGCTACGTCGCCCCATAGGCGTTTTCAGTGGATTCTTTCTAGCTAGCTTTCTTGACGCCCTAAGCGGCGGCGCTGGATGCCCGCTAGCAGTAGTCCGAAGGCGAGTAGCCCACCGGCCGGTGTCACCAGGGCGCGCAGCGGCTCAAAGGAGAGCACCTGCAGCGGATGAATAAGGTCCCCTAAGCCACCGATACCCGACCCGATGCTTGTTAGCAGCGCACTTTCCGTAAGCAGTGCGCCCGTACCTAGAAGTTCTCGACTAGCACCCAGGCTTACCGCTACTACGCCCCAGCCCAGCAGAGCTACGATCTCTTCAACGCTAGTTCGAAAGGTATCCTTTGAGCCTACACAGGTTTCTACGCTCGCCAGCATCACACTGCTGCAAGCAAGTAAGGGCAGATAAATACCCATGTGTTCAGCAAGAGGGACACTCCAAGCCAACACCAGTAGCTCAAGCGAGCCAACCAAGCAGCTTAGAACAAACAGCAGCAAGGGAATTCGAATCCACATGGTTGGTAAGCGAACGATCAGTCGTCTCACTGATAGTAGGGGCAGAAAAAGCGCGAACTGCATCATCGTCAAACACAGCGCTGTGATCGTATCAACGCTTAGTGCCAGCAGCGGCGTAAGCGAAAGTAGCTGGACGCTGGTGCCGTTAGCGAGCTGCAAGCTTTGGCCGGGCTTGTTGGAGATTGGCTCAGCGGGAGTCAACTCTATTCTAGAGTCTCTTCCAAAAAAGAGGTTCTGATCATCATAGTCCCGAGGATCGTATTCAGCCATCGCTCGGCGTTTCCTTCGTTGTATCACGACTATCAAAGAGTCGCGCCGTATGAATCTCTGCGTACTCGAGTGTGCGCCGCACGGCGTCAACCATTGCCCTGGAAGTTACCGTTGCACCGGTAATCTGATCAAATGCACCCCCCTCCGATGCCAAAACCCATTTTTGCGCCGGCGTGTTTTCAAGGGACCGGTCTTTAAACTGGTCAGACCAGGTTGATTGCTTCCGGTCTATCGCATCTCCTAGCCCCGGTGTTTCTCGATGGTCGGTCGGTACCACGGACAGCACGGTGTTTGCTTTATCGATTGCAATTAGGAGCTGGATGGGTCCTCCGTAGCCGCGCACGGCCACGCTCGGCAAAATAGCGATTCGCGAATCTCCATCTTGTGAGCTCTGAGTGATATAGATTTGTGCCGCTTCCGTATTCGGCGCGATCTCTCCAAGGGCCAGAAGGGAGCGTTTCGGTTGGCTGACTGGCTCCGTGTCGAAGGAAAGCGAAGATGGGTTTAAGTCCGCAAGCATTGCTCGTAAAGGCGCCTCGCTCGCGATTTGGCGTTGTTGCTTTATTGCTTCTTGCGTCGCCGCACCAGTAAACAGCAATAAAGTGCTCGCTGCTGCCGCAAACAGCAAGACGATTGATGGGCTCTTTGACCCGCTGAGGCTCATGATCTCGAATGCTCCTCCGTATTGCGCTGGGCTTTCTGGCGCTCAAGCTCGTCGAGGAGCGGTGCGCAAACGTTGGCGATCAGCACCGCCCAAGCTACTCCGTCGGGATAGTCGCCGTTGACGCGAATCGTGTAAATCATGAGACCAATAAGTGCTCCATAGACAAGCTTCCCGCGCTGCGAGCTGGGGCTACTGTTGGGCTCGGTCGCAATGAAGAAGGCGCCCAACATAGTGCCGCCGCTGAGTAGGTGAAACAGCGGAGAGCCACCGCTTGCGGAGCTGCCCTCGTCATAAAAGAGGGCGGCGCATATCGTAAGGCTTACGAGCACGGCGACGGGAATGTGCCATCGGAGCATTCCCCGCCGTAAAAGAAATATTCCTCCAAGGCCAAACGCTAGGTTAATTTCCTGCCAACCTGCGCCACCGAAACCTCGTAGCTGAGGCCGCTCCGCAAACAAATCTGCAAGTAGATAGCCCGAGTTGTGGTGGACCAGATCTAGCGGCGTTGCCATACTAACGGCATCAGGGGTGACCGGTAGAAATGTGCTTGATCCAGTCGCCAACCAGTTGCCCATTGAAAATTCGATCGATGATGGTGGTGGCCACGCCCCTAGCTGAGCGGGATAGCTGAGTAATGCAATGAGGTATCCAAACATGGCGGGGTTAACTATTGCGTTACGGCCGCCTCCAAAAGCATGTTTAGCAATCAAAACTGCGCTTGCGATGGCCACGCCGAGCAGCCACCAGGGAGCACCCGGAGGCACGGCGAGAGCGAGAATAAATCCCGGAAAAATACTCGCGAAATCGCGTTCCCCAGCAAGTTTCTCCAGCGGAACAGGGTCGATTTTTCCTTTCAGCCGCCACGCGAGGTGTTCGCAGAGAAGGGTAAGAGCGACAGCCAGAACTAAATTAGTGAGTACACCCAAACCAAAAAAGAACGTCATGGTCGCTGCGCCCGGGCAGAGCGCGAAGACCACGCTGACGCTTGCGTTGTGCGTTTTTACGATGGTTTTAGACAACGCCGTTGAGGCCGGATACGGCGAGCGCGAGCATGCCGAGCGTAAGAAAAGCAACCGGTGCTCCGCGAAACGGCCCCGGAACTCTCGCTGCATCGATACGCTGCATCAAGGCAGCAAACAGCACAAGGGCGAGCACCAGACCCGCGCTCATCCCCAGAGCATAGGCGAACACTTGCGATAGCAATAAAGGTTGATCCAACAGCAGCAGTGGGGCGGCTAAGACGCTTGTGCTGCTCATCACCAGCAATGCTTGCGAGGATTGTGGGCCCAGAAAGTGCAGTCGACCGCTGCCCTGCCATTTTGCTAAGCCAATCGTGCATAAAGAAATAGTCACTACTGCGATGGGAAGATGCAGGTAGGTCCACCCATACGGTTCGAGGATGAAATTGCTTGTCGCATAAAGAATGGGAAGGGAGCAGCTAAGTACCATTCCAGAGGTGACTCCCAAGCGGAGGGCGCTGGACACCGTTTGGCTACTCGCCAGTACTAACTGCATACCTGTGAGATGAACCAGTACTAGATTGCCAGTGAGGGCGGCACCTATCGTGATCAGGATGTGTTCGGCAATCATAATTCTCCTCCCAGGGAGTTATGTGGTGTCTGCCCAATGCGCCGCGAATCCCCGCCGCTTCAGCTAACCAAGGTGCCCGGTGCCGCGCCAGGATCTACGTGCAATAAGAACACTTCTTCGTCGCCCTCTCCGGCGGCCAAGATCATGCCTTCGGAGACTCCGAAGCGCATTTTCCTTGGAGCAAGGTTCGCTACTAGCACAACGGATTTTCCGAGGATCGACTCTGGCTCATACGCCGCCCTAATACCTGAGAAAACCGTCCGCGTACCGAGCTCGCCGACATCGAGGCTTATTTTCAAAAGTCGGTCTGCACCCTCTACCAGCTCAGCTTTGACCACCCGAGCAACGCGGAGCTCAACGCGGGAAAAGTCGTCTATTTTAATGGGCATGCTGGCAGGCGCCGCGTCGCCGCCCCCATCATGCTGCTTTGCCGTTGCTCCTTTGCTGGGGCTGGCCTGCAAGGGTGTTTCTAGCTGTTTATTAGCATCCACCATCGCGGCGACCTTTTTATACTCTATGCGCTGCATCAGCGGTTCGAAGGTCGCCAGCTTATGATCGAGCAGGTGAACACCAAGCTTCGCCCAGGTCAGCTCAGATTGCAGATAGGCTGCCGCTCGCTCAGCCATGCGCGGGAGTATCGGCGCAAGGTAAATCATCAGAATTCGAAAGGCGTTGATTCCTGTCGTGCATACGGCCTGCACTCGCTCCTGCTGTGAGTCGTCTTTGACAAGCACCCACGGCTTCTCTTTGTCGATAAAGTGATTTGCCTTGTCCGCGAGGGCCATAATCAGGCGGACGGCTTTCGCAAACTCCCGTGCTTCAAAGGCATCGGCAATTTCGCCACCGGCGGAAACAAATTCGTCGAGCAGTTGTGCCTCCGCCGGGGTTTCTGCGGTCTGGTTGGCAAAGCCTTTGCGCAGGAATCCGGAGCATCGACTCGCAATGTTAACGACCTTGCCGACCACGTCTGAATTAACCCGTTGGACGAAGTCTTCTAGGTTCAGGTCGATGTCGTCCACACCCGCACTCAACTTGCCCGCAAAGTAGTACCGCAGGTACTCGGAATCTAAATGCTGCAGATAGTGGCTTGCGTTGATGAACGTGCCTCGGCTTTTGGACATCTTCGTGCCGTTCACTGTGAGAAAGCCATGGGCATAAACACCAGTAGGTGCTCGCATGGCGGCTGAGTCTAAGATTGCCGGCCAGAACAAGCCGTGAAAGTTAACGATGTCCTTACCGATAAAGTGGTATAGCTCGGTCTCTGTGTCCGAATGCCAAAAGGGTTCAAAATCGATACTTTCGCGCGCACACAGCTCCTCGAAACTGCCGATATAGCCAATCGGCGCGTCCATCCATACATAAAAGTACTTGTTGTCTTCGCCGGGGATGGAAAAACCGAAATACGGCGCATCGCGGCTAATGTCCCACTCTTGCAGACCATCACTGATCCACTCACCAAGCTTGTTCGCTACCGCTTCTTGCAGGCTGCCGGATCTGATCCAGCCGCGCAGTAGGTCCTCGAACAGCGGTAGGCGAAAAAAAAGGTGCTTTGAAGCTCTCTCCACGGGAACGCTGCCCGATAGGGCAGAAACAGGGTCGCGCAGTTCCATGGGGGCGTAAGTAGCACCACAGGTTTCGCAATTGTCCCCGTACTGATCCGCCGAACCACACTTCGGGCAGGTCCCTTTGATGAATCGATCCGCAAGAAAAAGCCCCTTCTCCTCGTCGAAGGCCTGAGTTATTTCTCTCTCTGCGATGTGGCCGTTGCTTTTGAGCTGGGCGTAGATTTTTTCCGTCCAGCGTTTCGTAGGCTCTGAATGGGTGCTTGAGAAGTTGTCGAAGCTAATAGAAAAACCTTCCGAATCGCGAAGGTGCTCACTGCGAATCCGGTCTATTTGAGTTTCTGGAGAGATCCCCTGTTTCTCCGCAGAAAGCATAATCGCTGTGCCGTGCGCGTCGTCAGCACACACGTAGTAGCACTCGTGTCCGCGCAGCCGCTGAAAGCGAACCCAAATGTCCGTTTGCGTCTGCTCAAGCATGTGCCCAAGGTGGAGCGGTCCATTGGCATAGGGGAGGGCACTAGTGACCAGTATTCGGCGTTTTTCCGTACTCATGGGAGTCGCAGCTCAAGACCATAAAAAAAGGCCGCGAATGATAGCGACTGCCATCGAGGATTTCATTAACGTCGTTTGAGCGTTGTCGCTGCTCTACCTATACTCTGCGCCCAGATCCCGGCGCTGCCTTTTAATGAGACAGGTAAAAAATACGATCGCCTTTGCTTCTGGCAAGGGAGGAGTCGGAAAGTCGACCACGACGGTGAATGTGGGCGTGGCTTTGGCGGCACGCGGCTTCAAAGTAGGTGTCATGGATGCAGACATCTATGGTCCTAGCGTAGCGCATATGCTGGGAACGAGTGACCGTAAGGCGTCTGCGACTGCGGCTGGGTTCACACCGGTTGTTGCCTGTGGTCTTAAATCGATGTCGATCGTCTATTTGGCGGCAAATAACATGCCCCTGATTTGGCGTGGACCAATGGCCAGTGGCGCCCTTGCGAAGATGTTGGAGCAAACCAATTGGGGCGAGCTAGACTTTTTGTTGATCGACATGCCGCCGGGTACGGGGGATATCCAGCTCACGCTGTCACAGAAGGTGGCACTAACGGGTGCGGTGATCGTTACCACGCCCCAGGACGTTGCGCTGATAGATGCTCGAAAGGGTATCGACATGTTCGCTAAGGTGGACGTACCCCTCCTTGGGCTGATTGAAAACATGGCGCAATTTGTCTGTTCGAAATGCGGTCACTGCGAAGCGCTTTTCGGGACAGGTGGCGGCAAGCAGGTGGCGGAAGAATATGGGATTCCTCTTTTGGCCAGTCTTCCCCTCCTACCGGAAATACGAATCGACGCGGATAAGGGTGTACCCGCTGCAGCACATCCTGACAGCCCAGCCCGGTCGGCCTATGGCAAGATCGCTGATAGCTTGGTTGGAGCTGTGCAAAAGGTCGCGTCGCCGGCCGCGTTTCCGAGTGTGAGTAAGCAGGACGACTAGAACTAGAACGAGCTCTGCGCGCATCCCTTCTGCGGATCAATGCAAGTTGAAGTCAATGAAAGCGAGTGGATCTAACGGGTAGTGAGACAGTAAAGATGAGTATTAAGTCTGATAAGTGGATTCGCCGTATGGCGGAAGAGCAACAGATGATCGAGCCCTTCGAGGCGGGTCAGGTGCGTCACGACGAAGGGGGGGAGCGACTAATCTCCTATGGCACGTCTAGCTACGGTTACGACGTTCGCTGCGCAGATGAATTTAAGGTGTTCACGAATATTCATTCGGCCACAGTCGATCCTAAGTCATTTGACGAGGCCAGTTTTGTCAACGTCAGCGGTTCCGTATGTGTCATACCACCGAACTCCTTTGCGCTTGCTCGAACCGTTGAATATTTTCGTATTCCGCGCAATGTGCTGACCGTTTGCTTAGGTAAATCAACTTATGCGCGCTGTGGGATTATTGTGAACGTGACTCCCTTGGAGCCGGAGTGGGAAGGGCACGTGACCTTGGAGTTCTCCAACACGACCACGCTTCCGGCCAAAATCTACGCCAATGAAGGGGTTGCCCAAATGCTGTTCTTTGAGTCCGATGAGATTTGTGAAGTGAGCTACAAAGATCGCGGTGGAAAATACCAGGGACAGACCGGAGTCACTTTGCCTCGTACCTAAGGGTGTCGCTAGGCGCTGTCGCCTACTACGTCTTGGCCCGCAAGGCTGGCGCTAATGAGATCGGCCTCGGTGGTTTTTCCATCCTCTATATGCAGAGTCCGAACCATCAGAAAGTCCCAATCGGGCGCCAGCCAGATCGCCGAGCGCCGCTCCGAGTCTCGGTGGATTCGCTCAAAGTGCAAGGTATCTATCCAGCCCATGGGCGTTTCCAGGCGTTCACTACCCGTGAACCGAAGTTTGTGCAGCTTAACCTTGCGGCCGTCCGCCACGGAGAACGATATGTCTTGGCGCGGATCGACCATGTTCATAAGCGTCAGGCGTAGCTGTTCCTGCTGGCTCATCCGGTCCAGCGTGTCCTCACCGGGTGGTAAGTCATACCAATTCTTTTTGTAAAGACTGCGAATAGCGCCGCTGTCTGAGTCGAAATGAACTTCTCGTCGACGATTTACCGGGCCGCTGAGCTGATATACGTAAGATTTGGGCCTAACTTTGGTGTCTTGGATATCAAAAACACTGACTTCACTGATTGCAGCGACAAGTAGTTTTCCGTCGCTGGTTAGCTTGCAGTCACCGCTTTCATCCATGGTCAGGCTACGATGTAATTTGATGCTCAAACCCGCTGTTGAGGTTTTATAGGTCGCTTCATAGGGTGTCAGTGACTGGGGAGGCGGCGAATGAGTGGCCTCAGTTGAAGCTTGCTCGTCCTCCTGGGAACTCGCGTTCGCTGTTGGCGCGCCTATGCCAGCCAGCGCAATAAGGCTAAGCGCTAGTAACACGCCCATCGCACTTCGGCGACAGAGCAGAAAAATTCGCCCAATAGGCAGCCGGCCTTTAAGGAAGCGTTTCATTGCATAAATCGCTTTCATTTTGAATCCAGCCTCAACTCCTCAAGAAACACGCTATTCGGTTCTTCAATGCTCGCTACACCGCTAAGACAGCGGCTAATTGCCGCTGGGTAGAGCCTATGTTCCTGTGCTTTGACCCGTTGTTTTAGAGTTTCTACTGTATCACCGGCTACTATCGGTACTTTTACTTGCATAACTGGCGGCCCCGCATCGAGATCGTCGGTGACAAAGTGTACTGTTGATCCGGTTAGCCGGTCGCCGGCCTCTAGCGCCCGCTGATGGGTGTTCAGCCCTGGATATTTAGGCAACAGGGAAGGGTGAATGTTCAACAGTCGCCCGTAATAATTCCTAACAAAAGCCGCGCTCAGCAAACGCATAAAACCTGCCAGTACGACAAATTCAACGCGAGCTGCTCGCAGCGTGTTAATGAGCGCTTGGTCGAACAGTTCGCGGGAATCGAACTCTCGGTGATCGATACAGCGTGTCGCTAGCCCTAAAGCTCGTGCCCGCCCCAGCACACCGGCCTGGGGCACGTTGCACAGTACCAACTCGATCGAGGCAGCTAGCTGGCCCTGCTCACAGCTCCTGGCAATCGCTTCCAAATTAGTCCCATCACCGGAGGCGAGGACCGCCATACGCGTTGTGTCTGTGTCCATTTGAGTTTTTGGCGTGTTTGAACTATGACGAGATCTCGGTCGCCTCAGACGAACACTACACCCTGGTCACCGGTGCCTACTTGCCCCAGCTGCCACGCGCTAACATTCGTCTGCTCAAGCTGCGCAAGCGCGACGTCCAAGTCTGCAGCGGACACGGTCACGACCATTCCCACCCCACAGTTAAATGTTCTATGCATTTCGCTCTGTTCGATGTTGCCTTCTTGTTGCAGCCAGCGAAATACGGCGGGCCAGTCCCAGCTACTCTGATCTATCTCGGCAACTAGACCTGCAGGCAAGGTACGGGGAATGTTTTCGCTCAGGCCGCCGCCAGTGATGTGCGCAAGCGCCTTGACAGCAACGCTTGAACGGAGCGCATTGAGCGCCTCGCAATAAATTTGGGTTGGCGCCATCAACGCTTCGCCAAGGGTCGACCCGGAGCTGTCAAACGGCTGTGCTAGCGATGTTTCTGTTCGCTCGAGAACGGTTCGAATTAAGGAGTAGCCATTGGAATGGGGGCCCGTACTGGCGAGAGCAATGAGCGCATCACCGGCCGCGACTGCGCTGCCGTCGATTAGCAGATCTCTCTCCACCACGCCCACACAAAAACCAGCGAGATCAAAATCTTGTTCGCTATACATACTGGGCATTTCTGCGGTCTCACCGCCAACCAGCGCACAGCCCGCTTGCCGACAGCCGCTGGCAATACCGCTGATGACTTGTGCAGCAACGTCGACATCAAGCTTGCCGGTCGCGTAATAGTCGAGAAAAAACAGCGGCTCTGCTCCGGTAACCGCAATGTCGTTTACGCACATCGCGACCAGATCTATGCCAATGGTATCGAAGCGCCCCGTATCAATCGCCAGTCGAAGCTTGGTGCCAACGCCGTCGGTGCCAGACACGAGGATGGGGTTGCGATAGCCACTCGGAAGAGCACAGAGTGCGCCGAAACCGCCTAGGGAACCCAATACCTCGGGTCGTTTGGTGCTGCCCACGGCGTCTCTGATACGTTCAACTAATCGATTTCCCGCGTCGATATCGACGCCGGAGTCACGATAGGTTAGAGACTCTCTGCTCTTATCACTTTCCATCGCTGCTTCCCCTGCGTCAACCGCGCGCAGTTTAGCGTCAAGCGCGCGGGAGTAAAGTGCTAGGCGCCGATCCTGTTCCGCGCTTGCAAACAATTTCAGCGTTGCAGCGATGTTCATTGAGTTTGTAGGACAAGGTGCTGATAAAATGCCGGCGTGACGACCTTCTTTCTATTGCAGCCCTACGACTCGAAAAAGCTGTGCTACCTACTTGTCTCTCTCTTTTTATGGGCTGATACGGTCTGTGCGCAGGTATTTTCTCGATCAAGCGTGTACAGCGCGCAACTTGAGGTTGATGACCGGCAAAGTGCGTCATTAGCATCAGCGCAGCGAGAGGGATTGGCGCAAGTGCTTGTCAAGGCGACGGGCCGAGACGATTCTTTGGCGAATGAGCGCGTACAGGCGGCGCTACGACGGCCGAGTCGCTATCTGCTGGGATACAGCTATGAAGCATCGGGAGATGCGCTTCAGCTTCGCGTGGACTATGACGAAGGCGTGGTTCAGGAGCTGCTAGCGGAGGCCGGATTGCCCCTATGGACAAGTAATCGACCGACGGTGCTCGCTTGGCTCGTGCTCAACGAGGAGACGCGCAGCTTCGCTTCTTCGGAGCGATCTCCTGAGGCCGTGGCGGAACTCCATAAGAGCTTTGATCGGCGCGGTGTGCCGTTGCAACAACCTCTTTACGATCTCGAGGACGCAAGCGCAATTTCCCCAGGAGAAGCCTGGCGCCAAGACTCCGCCGCGCTCTTCGCAGCCTCTCGCCGCTATGGAGATGTGCTGCTCCTGACAGGTCGTGCCGCTCGTCTGTCGAACGGCAGTGTGTCGGGAGACTGGCGTTTTCTTGATCAGGCTCAGTGGCGGACTGTGTCCGTTCGAACAAGTTCTCTGGCTGAGTTCACAGACGCGGGCGCCGCATTGGTCGCTGCTTCTCTAGCGGAACGCTACGCCGTGATACGTGACTCGGGCGATGCCTACAGCGGTTTTGAACTGAGCGTGCGCGGGGTCCGTAGCTTTCAAGATTTCCGTGCGATTCGCGATGCGCTTTCGTCTATGGAGGCAGTCAGCTATGTTGTACCGCGAAATCTCCAAGGTGATCTTCTACTACTGCGCTTGGAAGCAGAGGCAGATTCGAACCGCTTCGAACGAATTCTCGAACTCGACAAGCGGTTTGTGCCTGTCCCAGGCGGCAGCGCACCAGGGGCGATGGCCTACGAGTGGATTCCATGAGCACGAAGTTTGAACCTCTACCGCCAACGCCAGACATTCCCGTGAAGCGCTGGCCGCTGATCGTAGCCGTGTTGCTGGCTGGCGCTGTCCTATTTTTTCTCCTACAACCAATCTTATTGCCCTTTGTCCTTGGAGCGCTGATTGGCTATCTCGGTGACCCGATCGTCGATCGGCTGGAAGCGCGCGGTACAAGCCGTACTTCCGGCGTGGTCATCGTGTTTGTTGTCTATACCGGGCTCTCCCTGCTAGGCCTATTGGTGGCTGTGCCTTTGCTGATCCAGCAGTTAGACAACCTGCTTGGGCGTATTCCCCTGGTGTACGCATGGCTACGGGATACGGCACTCCCTTGGTTGGAAGCAAAGACGATGGTGAGTGGCGTACAGCTACCGCAAATCGACTGGTCTGAGGAGATCGTCGAAAACTGGCAGTCGCTTGGCAAAGTGACTGCGCAAACGGTGTCTCGGATCACCGGTTCGGGGCTTGGTTTTATTCTCAGTCTTGCAAACGTGGCACTTGTACCGGTTGTGGCGTTCTACCTAATGCGCGATTGGGACGATATTGCGGAGCGGGTACTTCATCTTCTTCCAAAGGACTGGCAGCCAACCACGGCTCAGTTGGCACGCGAAGCCGACGAAGTGGTCGGAGCTTTCCTGCGTGGGCAGTTCATCGTGATGTGCGCCTTAGGTGTTCTCTATGCCTCGGGTCTTTGGTTTGCAGGCATCCAGCTGGCGCTCATTCTTGGATTAATTGCTGGACTTGCCAGTATCGTGCCTTACCTTGGATTCATCGTCGGAATCAGCGCGTCTTTGGTCGCTGCCTGGCTGCAATACCAAGACCTTGTGCCCCTGGTGTACGTTGGATTGGTGTTTGGGGTCGGCCAGCTTGTAGAGAGCTTGCTCCTTACTCCTATTCTGGTTGGGGATCGAATCGGCTTGCATCCGGTGGCTGTCATCTTCGCCTTGATGGCGGGTGGACAGCTGGCAGGATTTGTTGGTGTGGTTGTAGCCCTACCGGTAGCGGCCGTGATTATGGTCTTTGCGCGGCACGCACTGGATCGCTACGTTCAGAGCGAGCTCTACGGTGCGCCGAGCGAGGACGCTGCTGCTGATAGCGGCGCGCAAGATGAGAGCGGGGAACCGCCCAGGCATGAACCCACCGAATAGCCGGATGAGCCGTCCGATGAGCAGGCAAGACGCGACAAAAACCCTAGGCGCTGGACAGGGCGCCCAGCTCGCGCTACCGGTGCGCTTAGCTGATGATGCGACCTTTGCCAATTTTTGCCCCCGCGAGGAACTTAGCGCGCTACTTGCCTACCTCAACCAGGGCCTTTCGGATCGTCTGGTTTTTCTTCATGGGCCTAGCGAGTCGGGAAAGTCCCATCTCCTGCAAGCGATGTGTCATCGAGATTCAAATTCGGTGTATCTCCCGCTGTCGCTGGTTCGAAGCGCACCGGCCGATGACTTACTCCAAAATCTGGAAGCTCATCGGATCGTAGCGATCGATGAACTCGAACAGGTGGTGGGGGATTCAGTATGGGAAGAAAGCCTGTTTCACCTCATGAACCGTATCGCCGCATCGAATTGCTTTTTGGCGATCGGGTCGCGCCTGCCTCCTAACGCGCTCCCGGTAGCGCTAGCTGATCTTCGCTCCCGACTCGCGGCGGCGCTTGTTTGGGTACTCCCAGCCTGTTCGCAAGATGAGAAAACGGCCATTCTGCAATTCCGTGCTGAAGCACTCGGCCTGGCGATGCCGCCGAGCGTCGCTACCTACATCGTTAACCGGGTCGGTCGATCTCTAGAGGAATTGTTAGCGGTGCTTGATCGACTCGATTTGGCCTCCCTCGCACGGCAGCGACAGCTCACCACGCCCTTTGTTCGAGACGTACTCGGTTGGGAGAGCTAGCGACGGTTTTACTGCGCGGTGACGACTACCTGCTTTGACCAGGATGGCCTCGACTTCAGTCTGATTCTGCGGCAACGTCTTCGGCAGTGGCAACGTCTTCGGTAGTAAGGTGCAGATAGCGACGAAGATAGTGGACGGCAAGGTAGAGGGGGGCCGTATCCAACAGTGCTACACAGGCCTTGAAAAGATAGTTACTCCCAACGAGCACGGCGAGCGCAGCTAATGCGATATCACCGCGCATAAACGCCGCACCAAACGTTACTGTCACGACCATCAGCGAGTCTACGAGCTGGCTAAGGAGCGTGCTGAAGTTGTTCCGAACCCATAGGTGCTTGCCCTTGGTAACCCGCTTCCAAAAGTGGAACAGCTGTACGTCACAGTATTGGGCCGCGATGTAGGCCAGCATGGAAGCAAAAACCGCACCTGAGGTTGTGGCGTAAATCAGCTGATAGAGACCCACACTGTTTTCCACGACATCGCCATTTGGCAGTGGCACGGGAGCTGCCAGCTGGAGGATTTGCCATGGCGGCATTGACTCTGCTGGCACGGAGGGAATGTTGTTGCCCAGAAACAGTACAAACAATATGAGGAAGTTCAATCCCAGGCCCACACTCACTAAAAAGTTTGCGCGCGCCTTCCCGTAAAGCTCGCATATGAGATCTGTACAAAGGAAAGTGAGCGGGTAGGGGAGCACACCAACAGCGAGCGCCATCGGACCGAGCTGTACGAAGCGGGTGATCCCAATCACGTTTAGCAGCGTCATCGCGCAAAGGAAGGTTCCTGCGAGGACGATAAACACGCGCTCGCGACGCTCGCGGATCTGCGCTGCAGTGATCGCGGAGCCCCCTGAAAGCGAAGCCTCATCCATGCGATCTTCCAGCATCGGCTAGCTGAGCGAACCTTCTGTGCTTATCGCTCAATCAGCTCTCGCGCTGACCGAGATTGGCGTGGAGCACCGAACCATTAATGACAGGGTTTCTATGAGCCCACAGTAGGAGCGATGCAATCTCCTCAGGCTCAATAAGGCGCCCGAAGCTGTTCATAGAGCCCATCTGTGCGAGGACATTTTCGTCATTACCCAGGTGGTTGCGCAGCATCTCCGTATCGGTAAAACCCGGGCAGACCATCGCAGTATGTATACCGGACCCCATCAAATCCTGGCAGGTCGCACGCATCATTCCCAACTGTGCGTGTTTTGAAACCACATAGCTAAACGTGCCGGGAACTGCTTTCTCCGCAAGGGTGGAGCCGACATAGAGCACGCTACTCCCTGGCCCCATCCCCGGGAGAAGTGCGCGATTTAAACGATTGATCGCCACTACATTGGTTTCTAATACCGCACGCAAGCTAGAGTCCTCACAGGCATCTGCGGAGTCTTTGCGCATTTGGCTGGCGTTGTGTACCAGAGCGATTTCGGACAACCCGCTCAGGCGGCTCAGCAACGCATCGATGGCATCGTTTATGTTATCCGGATCGCTCAAATCACAGGAAAGGTTGTGAACGCCGGCTACGCGACATTGTCGCCGGGAAAGATTGACGACTTCGTAGCCACCCTCCTGAAACGCACGAGCGGTAGCCTCACCAATACCGACGCTTGCTCCCGTAATCACCGCGATTGTCATCAACAACCCCTATCTCGTTAGTTTTCCTGATCGCTCGGACCGAACTGTCCTAGCAACGGAGACCGCGTGCCACCGTTTGAATGCGCTATCGCTCTCGTACCGTAGGCGGATGGGATGCGCAAGACGCACAGGTTTCGGGCTAGAGCAGCTTCTAGCCGCTCTTAGCCGTTTTTTGCGACGTCCAGCGCCTTGTGATCGAAGGGCGCTTCGACGAATACCCGCGGCCGTCTATGGTAACAGCCTTCAGCGTAAGATAGATGATAAACGGCTTTCGTTACGCGAGTTTGGCGTCTTCGTCGCCGCTATATTTCAACTGATTGAGTGTTTGCGTGCAGTGCTACAGCCATGCTCCGCGCTCTCGAGCTTGAGGAAAATCGCCCTGGGTAGTTGGCTGCTCTCTGAACTGACTTCTATCTGGGCTGTGCGCAATCTCGCTGCGTGCAAGAATGCAGGCTAATACTAAATGCCGATGAACCGTGATGCTCCGGGCGGCCGTATTAAGGTCGTTGGCGTCCATGTAACTTAGACAGCCGTACGACTTAATCCGCCTGAACTTGAATGGTTTGCATATACCGTGGAACGACTAGCAACACTACATATCGATAAGGAGAGCCATAAGTTCTCCGTCGCGCACTACACAATTTTTTCCGCCACGGAGCGAGAAAGGCTTCACGGACATAACTACTCGGTGTCCGCAAAGATCGTGGCGCCAATGGGCCACAACGGCTTTGCGGCGGACTACAACGTTTACAAAGATCGAATAAAGCGGCTCTGCGATGAGTGGGATGAGTATCTTCTTCTGCCCGAAAACAGCCCCTATCAGACGGTTACCCGGGACGGTGACCGTTACTTGGTTAACTACAACGAAGAGCGCATGGAGTTTCTTTGTTCCGACACTTTGCTGCTCCCGATCAGTAACGCGACCGTGGAGGAGTTCGCATTTTTATTGCTAAAAAGGTTGCTGGACGCATCTCGGGGTGATCAGCTCGTGGAACTGGAGGTTTACGTGGCTTCCGGCCCCGGACAAAAAGCCTGTGCTCGTTGGAACTCAATGGAAGAAGCACTGGCCGGCTAGAACAATCTTCCTGAATTCAGTCTGCCGGCAAAGCTAGCACTGCAGTGACGCTTCGTGCGTTTCTCCTTTGCTCTTACTGGCCAGATTCGGTCAGGCATCGTAAGGTGCTGCCCCTGTCTCAGCTACTCTCTCATGTGTTCTCTCAGGTACTCTCTCAGGTACTCTTCACTACCTTGAGCAGCTCGAAACCCAAACCTAATCGAAATAAGGGGCACACCCATGGCCAGCGAAAGCACTCTGTCGTTTCTTACCCAGAGACTTCAGTTTTCTGCGCAGCGTAAGATCTACGGTACGCGCAGCTTGTTTGCATTTTTACAACTCAGCGCAGTCGCGTTGTCTTTAGTTCTTACAAACCTAGTCATCGCCGCCGAATCTGCAGATGGCCTGAAGTTAGAGGATGTCTTTTCTCTCAGTTATGCGTCGACGCCGATCGTCTCTGCAGATGGAAAGTACGTTTATTACCTGCGTCATACGATGGACTCCATCCAGGATCGTCGTCGCAGCAATCTCTGGTCGATTGAACTCGCTTCCGGGAGGCAGGAACCGATTACCAGCGGGCCGCAGAGCGTATCTTCCCCTGCGCTCGCCGCCGATGGCAGTCGTATCGCCTACGTTGCTAAAGACTCAGTGGCGTCGCAGCTGTTCGTTCAGAATTTGAATTCTGGTCGAGTGGCGCAGCTTACTCGAGATACGCAGCAGCCAAAGAATCTCAGTTGGTCACCCGATGGCAAATACATCGCCTTCTCGAAGCGCGTACCAGTAGAACCGCTGACTATGGGTGACTTACCCACACCGCCAAAGGGTGCCGAGTGGGCACCGCCACCGGTCGTGGTGGATCGGATGGTCTATCGAAACGACGGAGCAGGACCTCGTCCGCGCGCGTTTTACCAGATCTTTATAGTAGGCGCTGACGGTGGCGCCGCGCGCCAACTCACTCGTGGCGATTTTGATCATCAAGGGCCTATCGGCTGGTCATCCGATTCGAGGTCGGTGTTTTTCTCGTCAAATCGAAACAGTGATCGCGAGTTAGACATACTCAACAGCGATGTATATGCGCTAAATCTCGATAGTAATGAGCTGCGCCAGCTGACCGACCGAGCGGGGCCCGAAGACTTTGCCGCTATCTCGCCTGCCACCAATCAGATTGCATACCTTGGTTTCGTCGATAAGCAATTGTCCTATCAAAGATCACGCTTATTTGTAATGAGCGCCGACGGTTCGGAGCCTAAGGAGCTGGCCAGCGACCTGGATCGCTCTGTTTATGCGCCGCGCTGGTCGAAAGACGGCAAGAGGATCTTCTTTCTCTACGACGATAAAGGTGACACGGTTCTCGCCTCTACTGACATGCGCGGGCGCGTATCTGAGCTTCACAGAGGGCTGGGAGGTCTATCCTTGGGAAGGCCATATTCGGGGGCCGCATTTGCCACTGTGGGTGATGGCCGTTACGTGTTTACCAAAGGCGTGACCAGTACACCGGCGGAGCTGGCCCTTGGCAAGAACGGCAAAGAACAGCGCTTACTCACCGCACTGAACGAAAACTGGATGGGCAGCCGAGCCTTCGCGTCGGTAGAGGAGCGATGGGTGACGTCTAAGGCGGATGGTGAACGCATCCAAGCCTGGATCGCTTATCCGCCAGACTTCGATGCAGCCAAGAAGTATCCGCTCCTGCTTGAAATTCACGGCGGACCGCACACAAATTACGGCGCTCGCTTTTCCGCGGAGGTCCAGCTCTATGCCGCCGCCGGTTATGTGGTGGTATATGCGAATCCGCGCGGCAGCACCAGTTATGGGGAGCGTTTCGCGAACTTAATCCACCACAATTATCCCAGCGAGGACTACGATGACCTCATGAGTGTGGTGGATGAACTTACGAGCGAGTCTTACATCGACAGTGATCGTCTGTTCGTGACCGGCGGTAGCGGTGGTGGTGTTCTTACTGCCTGGATTGTTGGCAAGACCGATCGTTTCCGCGCAGCTGTCGTTGCCAAACCAGTGATCAATTGGACCAGCTTCGTTCTAACCGCCGATAACCCGCCGTATTTTAGTCGCTATTGGTTTGCAAAGATGCCTTGGGAAGATCCAGAAGCCTACTGGAGCCGATCACCACTGTCGTTGGTTGGCGAAGTAACGACGCCAACGATGTTGCTAACCGGTGAAGCGGATTTGCGAACGCCGATTAGTGAATCGGAACAGTACTACCAAGCGTTGCGCTTGCGCGGTATCGAAACAGCGATGGTCCGGATACCAGAGGCTTCGCACAGCATTGCCAAGCGGCCTACACAGCTTATGGCTAAGGTGGCGGCTGTGTTAGCCTGGTTCGAACGTCATACTGAGACTTTAGATTAGGAAAAAAGCCATACTGCCGACGGTTAGGAGCTAGTGGCTAAAACTCCAAAACAGTGTCCATGACTTCAGATTAGTGCCTACAAACAAAACAAAAAGGAAGAGCACATGACGCTACAGGTTGAAGTCGGGCGCACCGGCGGCCCCGAGGTAATGCAACTCATCGAGTGTGAGCTAGCACCACCGGGGCCAGGAATGGTACGTGTGGCAAACCACGCGATTGGCATTAACTACATTGATATCTACCACCGGAGCGGGCTTTACCCGCTCCCGCTCCCTACCGGTTTAGGTCTCGAAGCAGCCGGGGTCGTTGAGGAGGTAGGCGCCGGTGTAGAGCTTACAACGGGAGACCGAGTCGCCTACTTTGCGGCCGGTATCGGTGCCTATGGTGCTGCGATTAACCTGCCCGCAGAGCGTCTCATCCCGCTCCCGGATGCGGTCGACTTCGATACCGCAGCGGCCGTACTTCTCAAAGGCGCCACCGTGGAGTACCTGGTCGAAAGACTTTTCAGCCTTCAACGGGGACACACAACCTTGTTCCACGCGGCCGCCGGAGGAGTTGGCTTGTTGTTTGGTCAATGGGCGGCGTCGCTAGGCGCGGAGCTTATTGGTACGGTGAGTAGCGAGGCGAAGCGGGAACGGGCTCTAGCCAGCGGCTTTAGCCACTGTCTTCTTAGTCACGAAGATGTAGTAGCGCAGGTTCGAGAGCTTACCGACGGAGCCATGCTACCGGTGGTCTACGATGGTGTAGGCGCGACCACCTTCGTACAATCTTTAGACTGCCTGGCCTCACGAGGGCTTATGGTGAGTTTTGGTAACGCCTCTGGGTCGCCGCCGCCATTTGACCTCCAAGAACTGGCAAATCGGGGGTCCCTATACATCACGAGGCCAACCCTGATGAGCTACGTAGCGGCAAATTCGGAAATGCAGGCGTGTGCGAAAGCAGTCCTTGATCGGGTGGCAGACGGTACGCTGAAAGTGGAGATTGCGCAGCGTTATCCACTGGCTGAAGTTCAAAGAGCGCATGCGGAACTGCAGGCTCGACGGACTATCGGCTCATCTCTGCTGATCCCTTAGCTTCCTCTTCGCTCGCGCTTTTTTTGCGTTCGCTCTTGTCTATGCTCTTGTCTTCACCCTCACCCTCACCTTCACCCTCTCGGTAAGAGGGCAGGTCGTTACCTGTTGCGTTGACCAGGGAGGCTTCGGTCTGCGGGCCAACCAGTACGTCGACAAGATCGCCTTGTGGATCGAGCACGATTGTGGTCGGTAGTACAAGCGGTGTGCTCACAGCGAGTCGCGGACCCGGGTCAGTGGGGAGTGTTGGGAATGCGATGCCCAGTTTTTGCTCCTGCGCCGCAAGCGCTTCACCGAGTTCACCGTCAAAGTTCACGCCTAGTACTCGATAGCCGTCGCGAAGATTCAGTTGATTAAGCTCGGGTATTTCTCGAATACACGGTGCACACCATTCGGCCCAATAGTTGATAAAGGTCCAGTCGCCGGTTGGCGCCAGTGCCTGGCTCAGAGGGTCTGTTGAGTTTGGCGTTTGCTGCTCACAGCCGCTGAAGAGCGCCAGCATAAAAATAGTGGCGACTAAGTTTCTGCTTCCCTTGTGTCTCTGGCGGTAGCACACCTGCAGTGCTGAATTCATCTTACTCTCAATCTTAGTGTGGCGGTGTTGTGGGCCGGAGTAGCGATACGACCGAATTCCCTTTCGTCACGGCCATTGGCGAATTGTTCTGCTTTTGAAAAGCACGGCTTAGGACTGGAAAAGCTCCGCTAGCGTAATCGAAAAATTGTCTCGTGCACTAAGCCTACGGTTCTCAAGCATGTCATTTGCTCTTCTTTTCCAGGTGGGCGCATCGACGTCTTTCTCGCGTGGTATATCGTATTCCTCATCCAAGACCTCCCTGAGCTTCCAAACGGGTAGATCGTGAAGGTCGCGGCTTAGGAGGTAGTGTCCCTTCTGGTTCTGGGCAATGATCCGGTGTTCAAGCAGCTTGTCCCTTAGAATTTGCCAGCTGTCCGAGTTAATCCCGGTGCCCTTGCTTCGCAGCAGTTCGAATTCGGAGATCGCACGCCCCTTGTGCTGACGCCGCCACATGAGTTCGAGCACTTCAAGGGTTTTCATCAGCAGGGGTTTTCGCGCCTGCTCATCGCTTTGGTAGGCAGACAGACTGTGCACAAAAATCGCAGCGAGCAAAACAATTGTCCAAGAGATGTAAATCCAAAGCAGGAACAGCGGTACCGCAGCGAAAGCGCCGTAGATAAAGGTGATGCTGGATCCTGCCACCAGTTTTGTGAACAGGCCGCGCGCTAAGTTAAAGCTGACAGCCGCGACAAATCCGCCTGCCAGCGCGTGGCGAAGTGGAACCCGGCAGTTGGGGACTGCCGCGTAAACCAGACTAAAGCCCATGATTTCCAACAGATAGGGCGAAACGCGCAGCAGGAAAGCGCCCGCCCCGATGATGTCCCAGCGTTCAAGCTGGTGGGCAAAGGACGCAAGATAGGTGCTTGCGGCAACACCGAAGCCAATGGTCAGCGGGGCGAGCGAGAGAACGGCCCAATAAATTAGAAAGCTTGATACGCCTCCGCGATCTCCACGGGTTCGCCAAATTCTATTGAAGGCTTGTTCGATGTTTCTCAGCATCAAAACGGCGGTCGCAAATAGAAAAGCGATGCCGAAGCCGGTTAGTTGGCGCGCCTGTCGCGAATAATCGTTGAGGTATTCTTCAAGGCCGGCTGAGGTCTCTGGCACAAGATTCTCAAACAGCAAGCTCTGAATATTAGCTTCCATGCCCTGAAAAGCGGGTATCGCCGATGCCATGGTGTAGAGCACGGTGAGAAGGGGTACCAGGGCGAAAAGCGAGACGTACGTCAACGCCGCTGCGGTGTCGCGACAGCGATCGGTGCGATAGCGCCCTCGTAGGTAGCGAGCTCGCTCTTTAGCCTGGTGCCAATAAGTAATCAGCGGTTCCATGGGCCTATTATCGCAAAAGCTATACGCGATGCATCTAACCGCTAAATTGATTCCGAGGGAAGGAGTCTAGGGCGGGAGAGCTCGATCGCTTTGCTATAATGGGCAAAAACGCGGCATCGGCATTTTGAACGCCGGTATCCTGGGTTTTTCAGCAAAGAGTGTTCGGGCTTGTCACGAGCTTGTTAAAGGAACGGTCTCAATTCCAGTACGGGCCCTGAATCATAGCCTTGAAGCCTTATCTACTTGTTCTCTACTACAGTCGACACGGTGCTGTTCAAAAGATGGCACGACAGGTTGCGCGAGGTATCGAGGCGGTCGGCTCGATGGAAGCCAAAATCCGAACCGTGCCCGAAGTCAGTGCCGACCATGACGCTAGCGCGCAAGCTGTTCCTCGAGACGGTCCTCCCTACTGTACTGTTGACGAGTTGCGACACTGCTCAGGTTTGGCGCTGGGGTCGCCGACTCGGTTCGGCAATATGGCCGCGCCTTTGAAGCACTTTCTTGATCAGACTTCCGAACTCTGGCTAAGCGGCTCTCTTGTGGGAAAGCCTGGCACCGTGTTTACCGCAAGTTCTAGCCTCCACGGCGGTCAGGAAAGTACTTTGTTAACGATGGCATTGCCGCTGATTCATCACGGTATGCTGTATCTCGGTCTGCCCTACAGCGAGCCGGGTTTGATGTCGACTAGCGCTGGTGGCACTCCATACGGTGCGTCTCATTGGACCGGTGCCGATAGACGAGATATGGATGGCTAGAGGAACAACTGTGCAGAGCGCTTGGGAGGCGCCTGGCGGAAACGGCGGAGCGTCTTCGCAGATGAACGCCCCATCGTCAAAAGCAAGCCGAGCGGGTAGCTCAGCGATATTGTGGTTTTCCATGTGGTTGTGTGTGGGGGGGCTATTCAGTGCCATGGCCTGGGACGGTTGGCAACGTGCTGCACCCCTGATTCTTTGGGTGCTTTGGTTCCTGCCGATAATGATCGTTCTGCCTGGCGTGGCTGCGGATCGTCTTCGAAGCGTTACCTGGCTCTCTTTCATTAGCCTTATTTACTTCGTAATGGCGACTCTTCGTATCTTCGCGGAGCCTGCGAGTATTCGTGCCCAACTCGAACTTTTCGCCGTAATCGGCGTCTTTAACTGTTCTATGTTCTACGTTCGGCAACGGGCTCGCGAGCTTCGCCAGTTCAAGCAATCGGACGGAATGAGCTGAGCGCAGGAGACTTAGTGAATGATTAAACGTTTTTTTGCTGGACTATGGCGAGCAATTACCGTGCTTCGTCTTGCGCTCGCGAATTTATTATTTCTAGCGGTACTGGCTATCTTGTGGATGACATTCAATGGCAAACCGACACCGCTGCCCGATAAGGCAGCGCTGCTTTTAGATCTGGGTGGCCGCATTGTTGATGTTCGATCCCGCGTAGATGCTTCCTCTATTCTCTTTGAGCAAAATGCAACAGGGCGCGAGATCTTGCTAACAGACCTCGTCGACAGCGTCAGGCTCGCAGCGAAAGATGAGCGGATAAACTCGCTGGTAATGCGGCTTGACCGACTAGTCGCCATCGGCCAAAGCAAAACTACGGAACTGGCCGAAGCCATCGATGAATTTCGGGCAAGCGGCAAACCTATCGTTGCCTATGGCGATTATTTTACGCAAGACCAGTACCGGCTGGCGGTAGAGGCCGATACGATCCTGTTGCATCCGCAAGGGCTCGTCGCGCTGGAAGGTTTTAGCTACTACATCAACTTTTTTGCAGAGGCGCTCGAAAAGCTCTCCGTGTCCATGCACGTATTTCGTGTAGGTGACTTCAAGTCGATCGCCGAGCCCTACTTGAGGTCGGACATGTCCGAAGGCGAACGGGCAATCGCTAAAGAGTGGCTGACGCAAATTTGGAAGGCCTATAGCGATCGAGTGGAAGAGCGCCGAGATCTCGCGCCTGGGTCTATCAATGCCTTACTGAACAACTTTCCCGAGCGCTTGGCCGCTACCGGTGGTGACGGAGCCCAGCTTGCGTTGGATACGGGTCTCGTAGACGAACTTCACTCTCGATCTGAGCAGCGCTCTTACCTGCAGAAAATCGCCGGCGTAAGCGAAAATGAGCTTGGCTTTGAACACATCGGCTTCCGTGACTATCTTTCACGCTCACGCCCCAAACGGTTAGCGGGAGGTTCTCCTGTCGTTGCTGTGGTCAGCGTCGAAGGCGCTATCATGCCTGGTCAATCTCAAGCCGGAGTGATCGGTGCTGATACGGTTGCAAAACAGCTGTCGGATGCCGCTGCGCGGTCGGACACTAAGGCACTCGTTCTTCGCGTCAACTCTGGCGGAGGCAGCGCCTTTGCGTCTGAGTTGATTCGGGAAGAGCTTGCCCGTATCAGCGCAGCGGGAACCCCCGTGGTTGTCAGCATGGGCGCAGTGGCGGCATCGGGTGGCTACTACCTGGCCGTTGGCGGGGACGAGATTGTCGCCACGCCGACTACGATTACGGGCAGTATTGGGGTCTTTGCGGCGTTTCCTACCTTCGAACGATTGCTCGAACGTGGTGGCGTTTACACGGATGGGTTGGGTACCACGGCTTATGCGGGAGGGCTACGCCCGGACCGCGCTTTGGCTCCGGCGATTAAGGAGGCGGTAGAGCTGAGTATCGCTAACACCTATGATCACTTTGTTTCCTTGGTGGCCGAAGGGCGCAAGCTGGAGCGGGCGACGGTCGAGAAATACGCGCAGGGGCGAGTGTTGAGTGCATCCGATGCGCTCGCAGCAGGTTTGGTGGATCGCCTAGGTTCCTTGGACGAGGCCATCGCAGCTGCCGCTTCGCTCGCTGGGCTAGGTGAAGATGGCTACGAAGTTATTTCCGTGCAGCCAGCATTTTCACCTCAGGAGATATTATTGCAGCAGCTCAGTGACAATTTTAACGCCGAGCTTCTGAAGCAACCGGGGCTGCAGGGGCTTTTGGCACTCCTTGGTCCGGTGCAAAAACGCCTTAATTTTCTCGGCAGTTTTCGCGATCCGCAAAACGTGTTTCTTCGCTGCTTGCCGTGCGAGGGGACTAATTTCTAGGGACTATTTTTTAAGCACCCATTCTTAAGTACCCACTCTTGAGCACCCATTCTTGAGCACCCATTTTTGAGCAATAGTGGCCGTTCTACGCAGCTTTATACGACCGATACAGGATTAGTCTGGATCCTGCTGGGATCATGAGAAGCGCGGCCTCACTCGCAAATGCAGTTCCGGCCGCGATCTCTTTAAGCAGCAGCGCGTTCCCCAGCCTCGGTAGCGGCCATGTGCAGCTCCATTTGAGGGAACGGAATGCTGATACCTGCTTCGTCAAAGCGCAGTTTTACCGACTCGGTCGTATCCCAGAGAACGCCCCAGTAGTCCGCCGCGTTCACCCATGGGCGAACGAGAAAGTTGACACTCGAGTCCGCAAGTTCGCCGACGGTAACCACTGGCGCAGGTTCTGCCAGAACGCGATCTTCTTTGCTGATGATGTCCTCTAGTATCGCCTTGGCGGCTTGAAGATCATCTCCGTAGGCGATGCCAAACACCATATCCACCCTTCGCGTGGCCTTAGCTGAGAAGTTGGTGATGTTGCCACCGATAATTGCGCCATTGGGTACGATCACCTCTTTGTTGTCGGGTGTTGTCATAACCGTTGTGAAAATACTGATTGACTCGACCACGCCCGCGGCGCCTCCTGCTTCGACGAAATCCCCTTTTTGAAAAGGTTTGAAGATGATTAGCATCACTCCAGCGGCAAAGTTGCCCAGGGAGCTCTGTAGCGATAAGCCGATCGCCAATCCTGCGGCGCCGAGAAGCGCAACGAGCGAAGTGGTGTCTACACCCAGCTGACTAAGCGCTGCAATTACAACGAATAGCAGGCCAGTCCAGCGAAGTATCGAGCAAACAAAATTCACCAGGGTTTCGTCCATGCCGCGCGCAAGCATCACTCGATTACAGATAGCAACGATGCGACCGACAACGATTCGACCGATGTAAAAAATAGCAATTGCGAGGACTAAGGCAGTACCGTATTCAATTGCGAGCGGCAGCCATTCCTCTGGGTTGTTAAAGAACTCCATGTAGATCTCCTTGTACTTACTGTTTCCTAGCTACAATGCAAAGCATGGTACAGCTCAGCGTTCACATCTCGTTTAGCGTGACTTACTGGAAGGGTAGCGGCTCTTTGACCGATTCAATGTCTGTGACTGCTTTTCGGTAGATGTCGATGACTGGAGTAAGATCTCCGGCCATACGACGTCTTGAAATCATGGTCGCTGGAAACAAATAGTTCTCTGAATCCGCAAGGCGCAGGGCTCGGCTCCTTCCCTGCGCGTCTTCAAACACTATCCATTCCATGCTTTGTTCCCGAACCAAAAGATCGCCCAGAAGAATACCCATCGCCTGAAGTTCGAGCTCTTCCGTCTCGTTTACTCGCCGTTCATCCAGTAGTCTTTGCAGATAGGTCAGTTCCGCAGCCGAGCGACAGCATCGACCGCCGTAGTAGCGGAGGGTGAGCTCGTTGATCCTTTGCCGCTGTTCATCCATGAAGCGCTGATCAATTTTCGAAAGGGGGGTGATCAGGCGCTCAAGTTCCTGTGCTGCGGCACCACCCAGCAAAAAAAGATAAGACAGCAGGACTAAAAAACAGCCGCTATGGATTCTTACGGGTTTGCCGACGAGCGGCCGATTGAGCACTCGGCTGTCCGATCCTTTAGCGAGTCGGCCGCAAGCTTCGGTAAATTGACCACAGAAAATCGTCAAAGCAATCCCCCCTGTGCTTGAGTTCAGCATATTGTCATGGATAATTGCCCGCCTTCAATGGCGCTAGCGCTGGGAAAAGGTAAAAAAGCTCATCATGATAACTGGCAGTATCGTCGCTTTAGTAACCCCGATGCATGCGGATGGCAGCGTCGATTGGGAATCGCTCGACGGCTTGCTTGACTGGCACCTCAGCTGTGGCACGGCAGCCATTGGTGCGGTCGGGACAACCGGCGAGAGCGCAACGCTTGATGTTAGTGAGCATTTGAGTGTTATCAAACACTGCGTGGAAAAGTTAGCTGGGCGTCTGCCGGTGATTGCTGGTACCGGTGCTAACTCCACGCGCGAGGCACTGGTACTGACAGAAAAAGCCGCCGAACTCGGTGCCGACGCTTGTTTGCTGGTGACGCCGTACTACAACCGCCCGAATCAACGGGGCTTGTTCGAACACTTCCAAGCGGTTGCCGATGCGGTCTCAGTGCCACAAATTCTCTACAACGTGCCGGGCCGTACCGCCGTCGATTTAAGCAATGATACGACCCTGCGGTTGGCCGAACTCGATAACATCGTTGCGATCAAAGATGCCACCGGTGATTTGGACCGGGGTCGACAGCTGATCGCCGAGGCACCCAGTGGCTTCGCCGTCTACTCAGGCGACGATGACACGGCCGTTGAGCTGATCCTCGCTGGGGCGAAAGGCAATATTTCCGTCACCGCCAACGTGGTGCCCAAGACCCTTGCCGATTTGTGTGCCATCGCGCTCAACGGAGAGACGGAGAATGCTCGGGAACTGCAGGCTGCGCTTAAACCTCTAAACGACGCTCTGTTCATAGAATCGAATCCTATGCCCGTTAAATATGCGCTTTACCGCTTAGGCCGGATACAAAATGGTATACGCTTACCATTGGTGTTACCGGAAGGAGAACACGCAGCTATCGTCGACGCTGCCTTAGCGAGGTTGTCCTGATGGCACGGAATTCTTCAGCCACACGCACAACAAAGAACCCCTGTGTGCAGGCGTTGTTAAAAGCCATAGCCAGAATCGCCCTGCGTAAGTTACCAATGATCGTGTTACCGATCGCTTGTACGCTCCTTAGCTCCTGCGGCTATCTGTTTGGCGACAATGGCGTATTTCGTGACACCAGTGGTGATTACCGACGGGCGCAAGAGACTCCGCCGATGCAACTACCTGCCGGTGCGGGAGAGAAGCAACTCACGGAAATATATGCAATTCCGTTGGTGACCGCTGAAGAAGAGCCGACTAGAGGCGATCGTGTACCGCGCCCTACACCGCTGGTAGCGGCCAGCGCAGAGCAATTGGTGCGCATCCAGCGTTTGGGTGACGACAGCTGGGCGCTGATAGCGATAGCTCCCGGCCAGTTGTGGCCCCAAGTAAGGTCCTTCTTGACCGCTGCGAATATGGACGTTGCCCGCCTAGATGCTAGAGAGGGAATCATTGAAACGGTTTACCTGGATCTAACTAACCAGGAACTTTCATCGCGCTTCCGCTTTCGTCTCGAACGCGGCGTACAGAGAGGAAACTCAGAGCTTCACGTGCTGCAAATGCACCAGTCAGCTAGCACCGAGTGGCCGGGAACGTCCGATGACGTTGACCTAGAGGGAGAAATGCTCCGCGGCGTGGCGCAGTACATCGCCAATAGTGCCGATACGGCGCCTGTCTCGATGATGGCCGAACAGTCCATGAGCGCTAGCGGTAAGGTCGCCTTGCGCGATGACGATCTCGGCGACTACATAAATTTAGAGCTACCGTTTAATCGAGCTTGGGCCTCGCTGGCCCGCGCCCTCGATCAGTCAGGTTTCCAGATCACGGATCGAGATCGCAGCGACGGCAAGTACTACGTAAGCTACGAAGACGAAGACGGTGACGGCAAGTCCGGCTGGTTCGGCTGGCTCCGCGGCAGCGGTGATGAGCACCCGGCTACGGGCGTGCCACTGCTGCTTTCCATGCAGCGGGCGAGTGATGAGGAGATGGTTATTCGGCTAAGCGAAGAAAGCAGCGCTCGCCTGCAGGAGGATGATCTGCGCTCGCTCCTCGTGTTAATAAAAGGCAACATCAACTAGTGTATTGTCCTGGCTATGCTTGGCTTACGCCTCGCACAGCCAATGCCTGAAAAGCGGTGGAACTCGCAGAGCTATCAGCGTGATCAAGGTCAAAAACCGCGCTGGGGAACAAGGAAACCCAGTGGTGCAGATAGCATCGCTTGGAAGCGGCAGTCGCGGGAATGCCACCTTGGTTCGCAGCGCTGATACGTGCGTTTTGGTCGATTGCGGATTTTCATTCAAAGAAGTCCTTCGACGTATGCGACGCCTCGCGTTTGAACCGAAGCAAATCGACGCGCTCTTAATCACCCATGAACACAGCGATCACTGCAGAGGCGTCGAAACGCTAGCTAAGACCTTGCGGATACCTGTATACATGAGCTTCGGCTCTGCGCAGGCAGATTCGCTCCGCGGCTTGCGTGGGCAAGAGACGACCGCGCCTGGCCCCGAAAGCGCGCACGCGACGGTCTCGGATAGATCGCCCAGAGTCACAGATTTGCGGCTTTTCAATGCCGGCGAAGCGTTCGCGGTCGGCGACTTGCAGATCCAGTCGATTCCCGTCCCCCACGATGCGCGCGAGCCGGTTCAGTACCGGATTGATTCGCGCGGTGCTCGAGTCGGATTGCTGACGGATATCGGCTGCGTAACCAGCTATGTCCAGGAGGCTTATCAGGATTGCCGTGCGCTTTTGCTGGAGTTCAATCATGACTACGATTTACTACAGCATGGGCCCTATCCGGGGAAATTAAAGCGCAGAATAGCAAGCCGCCTCGGGCATTTGTCCAATGACGATGCTGCCGCGTTCCTGGCTCGCATAGATACCAGTGCGTTGACCTCATTGATTTTTGCGCACGCAAGCGAGGAGAACAATAGCGAGCGTTGCGCTCGACAGGCACTTGCAAACTACGTACCCCAATTGCAGGAACGCGCTGTTTGGGCGAGCCAGTCCGAAGGGACACCATGGATCGCTGTAGCATCCAAACCGCAAGGCTAGCCAGTGGTTTCCCTTCTATCCAGACGAATTCGACTAAGGCTTAAGGTCGAGCAAAGTTCTCGCGCGAGTAGTTTACTGCTGATCAGCTTTGATCGAAGGGAACAACTGATGCATTTTAAGGAGAAGTTTCATGTCTCCTTTATAGCGCAGTCGCCGCTTGAAAAAGGCCTCTGGCCCTTTCAACTTTCCGAGGGCCATATCAAGATAGGTTTGACGATTCATTCGCAGGAGTAGTGACGGTTGCTCTATTCGGCGTTCCTCAACCTAACAGCTTTGATTGGCAATCGATAGCAAAAAGTCGCCGCCACCTTCGCCATCGATGACAAACTGAATCGTGCCGTGCAGGCCGGTGGCGCGACTAGCATCAAAACGCGTCTGCATACCGTGCATAAATTCTCTGATATCTATCTGGCTCATTGCTTGAATCATCCGTCGCGCATTCTATTTCTGCTAGCATGGAAAAACTCACCCGGATACGCAAATAAGAAAACAGTGAGCGAGGACTGATGCAGGAATTGCGAATGGCCATGGCGGTATTTGTTACTGTTCTACTGCCTATGGTATTGATCTTTTGGCTGGTGATACATGGCGGCATCACGATTTGGCGTCGTTATGCGCCGAGCATTGCGTATTTGGTCGCCGGTTTGGCGATGCTTTTGATCGGCAGCCTCAGTTGGCGTTACAAAGATGCCCTTATTGGCCAAGATCTTGGCACAAAACTCGTACCCATCATCGTTGGAGCGGCGATTTACCTAATGATGTTGGCTGCATCGCGCGAAGTACGCAGGCATCTAAACCTTCGCACCTTCGCGGGCATGCCAGAAATCGAAAATCTATCTACCGATCTGATTCTCGAAGGCCCCTACCGATACGTGAGACATCCACGGTATTTTCTAGTCGCCGTGGGCATTTTTGGCTGGTGCCTAGTTACAAATTTTAGCGGCACTTATCTACTGGGCGCCGCGAGTGTTCTGGGTTTTCTGCTGGTCGCGGCAATGGAGGAGCGAGAGCTTTTAGGCCGCTTTGGTGGCGCCTACCAAGAGTATCAAAATCGAGTTCCTAAACTATTTCCCAGTGTCGGGAATCTTCCTCACATTTTTTTTCCAACGCGTAAACCCTAAGGTTTGAAATGCCACTCTTGGAGTTGACGCTGAACGGCGAACGCCGTGCCATCGACGTAGCCGCAGATCGCTTTTTAGTCGATTGTATTCGCGAAGACTTCCGCTTAACGGGCACCCATGTGGGATGCGACACGGTGCAGTGTGGTGCCTGTACAGTCCGAATGAATGGAAAGTCCGTTAAGTCCTGCGCAACCTTAGCGATTCAAGCCCAAAACGCAGAAATCACCACGATTGAAGGTCTGGCGAGCTCCGGTTCGCTTCATCCACTTCAGAAAGCGTTTTCCAACGCGCATGCGCTTCAGTGTGGGTTCTGTACGCCCGGTATGCTAATCCGGGCCCTGGAACTCGCTGACGATCCAGAGGAACTCACCCATGCCTCGATTCGAAAGGGCCTCGGTGGAAACCTATGCCGCTGTACCGGCTACAACAACATCGTCACCGCTATAGAAGACTACCGCAGCGCGGTTCGCGCTGACTCGGACTTTGCTTACCAAGGTCGTGGGGGCGAGCGCATTGAAGATCAACGTCTTGTTTGTGGTGGTGGTCGTTTTACCGCCGATGCTTATCTTCCCCAGCAGGCTTACGCGTGTTTCCTTAGGTCTTCTGTCGCACACGGCGTTATTCTCTCTATTGAGACTGAAGAAGCGCAAAGTACTGCTGGGGTTCTTGGCGTGTTTACGGCCGAAGACTTGTCGTCTCATGGCTTAGGGCAACCAGACTGTAGCTGGAAAATTCCAAACGCCGACGGATCATCAATGCGAAGCGTCACACGACCGCTGCTCGCTAAGGATCGTGTTCGCTACGTTGGTGAACCCATCGCAATCGTAGTTGCTGAGTCCGAAGTTTGTGCCAAACAGGCTAGGGATCGGATTCGGGTTAGCTTCGAGGAGTTAGCCGCTACTGTTAATGCGCAAGAAGCGCCTGGCTTGATGGCGCCGCTATTGCATGCGGACGTGCCAGAAAATAGGGCTTTCGAGTGGGAAATGGGCGACGAAGCAAGCGCAAACGAAGTAATGGCTTCCGCCGCACACACTGTCGAACTCTGCGTACCCTTAAATCGAGTACAAGCGGCGTGCATGGAGCCGCGGGCCGCTTTGGCCGAGTACGCTCCTGCGGACGGAAGATTCACCCTTCACGTTACGACACAAAACCCTCACGTCGCCCGGCGTGTGATCGCCGAGGACGTCGGGCTTGCCCCCGAACACTTAATCGACGTTGTCTCAGCGGATGTGGGCGGAAGCTTCGGCTCGAAAATTTTTGTTTACAGTGAAGAGTGTGTTTGTCTCTGGGCGGCGCGAGAAATCGGCCGCCCGGTCAAATGGGTGGCGACTCGTACGGAGAGTTTTCAGCAAGATGTCCACGGGCGCGATATTCAGGCCAGAGCGTCCTTGGCGCTCGATGACGAAGGCCATTTCCTGGCCTTACAGGTTTTCGCGACCGCTAACTTAGGTGCGTATCTGTCTCCGTTTGCGGCGATAGTTCCGACCTTTAATTTTGCCACTATGTTGGTTGGTCCCTATCGAACGCCCGAGATTCATTGCGCGGTTACTGGCGTGTATACAAATACCACGCCGGTGGACGCTTATCGCGGCGCTGGCAGGCCTGACGCGACCTATCTGTTGGAAACCATAATTGATCGCGCCGCAACGGAGTTAGGCATGGATCGTGTGGAACTCCGTCGCCGTAATTTAATTCCTAAGGATGAGATCCCCTACCAGACGCCGGCGGCGCTGGTGTATGACTCAGGGGATTATCAAGCGCATTTCGACAAAGCTCTCGCTCTTGCTGAAGTTCCCAGTTTTCAGTGCCGTAGAAAAGAGAGCGCGGAGCGAGGTTTGCTGCGCGGCTTGGGTATTGTGAACTACCTAGAAGCCTGCGGTATTGGACCCTCGGCGATTGCGGGTGCGCTTGGAGCAGAATATGGCTTGTGGGAAGCTGCGACGCTGCGTTTTCTTCCGACCGGCGTACTCGAAGTGTTCACTGGCTCGCATTCTCAGGGACAAGGTCATGAAACAGCTTTTACAAAAGTAGTCCAGGAAAGGCTTGCGCTGCCCCAGGAGAACATTCTTGTTCGCCACGGAGATACTCGTTCTACGCCAGTGGGTATGGGGACCTATGGGTCCAGATCATTAGTGGTGGGCGGCTCCGCCATCGTTGTTGCGATCGACAAGCTGATCGAGAAAGGCAGATTGATTGCAGCGCATTTGATGTTCTGCGAGGCAGGCGACGTGGTCTTTGGAGAGGGCGAGTTTCGTTCTTCCCAAGATTCGGTTTCTCTGGCGAAAGTTATTAGTGCTGCCTATGCGCCGCACGATTATCCGGAGGATCTCGAGCCCGGTTTCGAGGTCACCTGCTTTTATGACCCCGCCAACTTCACCTACCCATCTGGAACGCATATTTGCGAAGTGGAAATTGACCCTGCGACGGGCCGATCTGAGGTGGTCAAGTACACCGCAGTGGATGATTTCGGAAAAGTCGTCAGCCCGGCGATCGTGGATGGACAGGTCCATGGGGGTGTGGCTCAAGGTATCGGGCAGGCGCTAATGGAAGAGATTCGCTATGAGCCTTTGACGGGCCAATTGCTGACCGACTCGCTTTGGAATTACGCACTGCCTCGCGCTACGGACATACCGGTTATTCAGACAGCAAGAACCGAGTCTGTATGCGAACACAACCCACTTGGTGCAAAGGGCTGTGGTGAAGCGGGCGCCATAGCGGCGCCACCGGCAGTAAGTAATGCAATTGCGGATGCAATCGGACAGCACATTGGCATGCCCGCTAGCAGCGAGCGTATCTGGCGTGCGCTTAACCAATCTGCAGAATCTGTGCACAACTAGTGGCGACCGATTACCTACTTGCGGGATCTCTCGATGAGGCTTCGGAAGCGCTTTCAACCGAGGCCACGTCCTTAGCTCTCGCAGGCGGGCAAAGTCTGCTCCCAGCAATCAGAGCCGGGCGTCGTGAGGCTGGTTTACTGGTTGACGTCGGCGCTCTTCAGGAGCTGAAGGGTATTCAGGCTGACGCGCAGAAAATAGTAATTGGCGCGACAGAGACGCATTTCTCGATTGCAAACTCCCCGTTGTTATTGGAACTTTGCCCAGTTTGCTGTCGCGTGGCCGGTGCAATTGGTGATGCGCAGGTTAGGCATCGCGGCACAATTGGCGGTTCAGTAGCGGAGAATCTGCAAAGCTCAGACTGGGTTGTTCTGCTCGCTGGCTTGGGAGCCACCATCGTGAGCAACGAAAGACGTTTGGGGATAGAGAAGCTACTTGAGCCCAGGGCGCGAAGCAATTCGGAGATTTTTCGATACTTGGAAATGAGGAGGCCTGAGGCTGCCAGCTATCGAAAGCTGCCGAACCGAGCCTCGGGACATGCTATCGCTGGCGTATTTACCGCACTTGTGGATGGGGATCTTCGCATCGCGGTAACAGGGCTTGAGGATTCACCACGGAGACTTTACGACCTTGAGTCACAGCTAGAGCTCAGTACGGAATTTGACGATCCAAAAACCTTGCAAATTGAGCCGGAAAACTGCATCGAGGATCGCTACGCGAGCGGCGAGTATCGTGCAGCCATGATACAGCGCTTACTCATGCAGTCGCTTTCCGACTTGCGAAGCCAGCTCTGAATCGGCTGTAGCAAACAGGGGAAACCTAGGTGCGCCCGCAAGAGAATATATTCCCGCAGCTCTATCGCTTAATCACGGCTGGTCGCCGCGTCGCAATCGCAACGCTAGTTAACGTAGAGGGGACCGCACCTCGGCCGGTTGGCAGCATGGTCGGCGTTGCTGAAGATGGGCGAATAGTGGGTGGGCTAACGGACGGGTGTACTGAGCGGGCGATTACCTCCGACGCTTTGGAGTGCATCAAACAAGGTGCAAACAGAATCATGCGCTACGGTGCTGGCTCTCCCTACATGGATATCAAGCTACCCTGCGGCTCTGGTATTGATGTCTATTTCGAAGTCGTAGACGCGGTAGACGTGGCCACGACCGCTCACAATCACCTAGTGAAACGCACGCCAGCGTCCTATTTCATAGACGTCGAAAATTTGAAGAGTAGAGTCGCTGCACTAGATAGGACTATTACAAGTGAGACGGGCTTCCGGAGAATTTTGGAGCCTGAAACCAGGCTATTGTGCTTCGGCGAAAGCGGGAATTTTATTGCTCTTTGCTTGCTCGCCCTGCACGCCGGATTTTCCGTTGAGGCCTATAGCCCAAGCGGCGCCAGCCTGGATTTTCTCGCTGGACACGACGTTGCGTTTTCACGAATCGAACGGTCCTTTGACTTTAATACCCTATGCTGGGATCGGTATTGCTGCGCGGTGACCATGTTCCATGACCACGATTGGGAACTGAATATTCTTCACGCCGCATTGAATTCTGATGCTTGTTACATTGGCGCGCTTGGTAGTCGGGCCACCCATGCAGCCCGCTTAGCAGCCCTGCAAAAAATGACGCCGACGCGCCAAAAGGCTTCGGTCATTCATGGTCCCGTAGGACTTGATATCGGTGCGCAAACCCCCTCTGAAATTGCGATAGCTGTTCTTGCGCAGATAACGGCAGCAAGGAGAGGATAGGCGGAATGCCGACCGTCGCTCTCGTTGTTCTTGCTGCCGGATTCTCTCGCCGATTTGGAACCGATAATAAATTGCTCGCCGATTTCGATGGTTGCTGCGTTTTGGAGCGAACTCTGCGAGGCTTCGTAGACGAGCGGTTTTTAAAGCGGATCGCAGTGACAAAGCCTGGAGATCTTGAAGTAGAGGCCCTGGCTCGCAGCCTCGGGTTCGAAACCGTTAGCAACAAAAAAGCAGCGTTAGGGATGGGGTCTTCGATTGCCACAGGCATCGACCGTTGCGGAGAGGCCGATGGCGCGATGATCGGTCTTGCGGACATGCCCTATGTAGACGGCGCCACCGTTTCGGAGATCATTTCGACTTTTTTGGGACTGCAGGCACAACGTATCGTCGCGCCCACTTATCGGGGGCAGCGAGGACACCCGATTGTTTTCCCCGCCGAAGATTTCCCTTATCTCTTGAATCTCAGAGGTGATGAAGGCGCGAAGGCTTTACTCCACGCTCGGGCGTCGTCGGTGTGTCTTTTGGGTGTCGATACAGATTCCGTACTCAAAGACGTCGATAGTCCGGCGGATATTCCAAGCTCGAGCTAGGCTCAAGCAACCAGCAGGCGGTAATAGAGACGAACAGGTGGAAGACACTGATCCGCTGGCGCCCTGGGGTAGGCTAGAGGCATACTAGGCCGCTCTGCCGAGCATTCGCATTAATGAGTAAAGAATCGATCAGCATAGTTCAGCGCGGAAACCTGCGCAGCCTCGAGGTGACCCTGCGTAAGCAGTGGCGCCTAGGTCAGAACATTGTCTTATGCTGGTGCTGGGACGAACGTGGTTTGCTCGTAATCTTTGTTCCCCATTACTTTTTGGGGAACTATTGTGCAAGCAAATCCGGTGCTGGCAGCAACGAAGAGAACGAAGCCTATATCCGCGATCTGATATCGGGACGCCGTCGCAAAGGCCGGGAAGAGCTTTTTGCTATCGCCGCGCGCTTGGGCGTTGCCCCTACCTTTATCAAGCTCGAACATCCGCTGGAAGAGTCGATTGCGGTCATGGGCTCCGTCGAGCAGATTATTCGTCGCTATGGCATCAGTTTCGTCGACCGTCGTGCAGTCCTACTCTTTGATATTAGCGACTTTTCGTTGTTTAGCTCCTTTGAACAAGCCAGTCAGCTCAACAGTCTCTCTTATTCGATGAACTCGGCTTACAACAAGCTGTCCGCTCGTGGCGTCGAGGTAAACTTTTCTCGCACTACCACTGGCGATGGCTACTACGTCTGGAATAGAGAAATCCACCCCCGCTCTGATCAGGAGCTGTTTCTATTCTTGCTGCTGGTACTCGCCGACAATGCGCTCGCGCGTGCCGCGTCGAAAGGCAACACGGTCCCCGTCATTCGAGCAGCCTTCCACATAGGCAGCCACTATGAGCTATATCAGGCTCAAGCGATTAATCCTACGGTTTTCAGTTACATTGTTGGCGACGTCACGATTGAGCTCGCGAGAATCCTCGAAAAAACCGCTCCAGAACAAGTCCTGGTTGGCGATTTTTCAGGAAGCGCCAGCGATGGTCAGAGCAGCCTCGACTTCGTGCGTAACTGCAGCGCGATTATCCAGGGTCTAGAAGGTATGGCGTTAATGGGCCAACCGGTGCGCCAACTCAGTTGCTGGCTCTCTCCAGACAGGAAAGCCAGTGCCGATGAGCCACCCTTTGAGGTAACGGTGACCGATAAACATGGCTTAGAGCATCATGCTTTTAATCTACAGGCCGAGTTCCAATTCGACGAATCGGTGCTGACCTTGGGTCTTGCGGCGGAAGAGCTGCTACTCGACACAGCCAATACCCTTGCTGCTGGAGAAGGCTAATCGTTTCACTCCTCGGGGTGCTCGCAAGTAGCTCAAAAGATAATCCGCTGGCTCTGGAACTCGCACAGCAACTGAAACTCGATGCATTCGGCAATCAGCACCAAGCACGAGAATTCCCAGCCGGCGGTCTTCTGATCTATGTGTGTGAGGGTATTACTGGTTTGATCGCTACCGGACCAAAAGCGCCAGGTTTTGTTCCCGTTGGCTTTGAGCAGAACGACTTGGCCCAGCGCCGAAAGGCTCGCCAAAATGAGCTGCTCGGCAAGGCAGTCGGTTGGCGCGAGAAGCGCGCTCCCTCGGTTTTAGATGCGACCGCAGGCTATGGCATTGATGCCTTCTTGTTGGCGGACTTGGGGTGTCGCGTTAGCTTGTGCGAACGGAACACAGTGATGGGAGTGCTGCTCCAACAAGCCATCAAGCGAACCCAGGAGTCGGAGGACCCTTGGCTAAGACAAGTGGGGAGCCGTCTCAATATTCAGCCAGGTTCGGCGCAGGCACTTTCGGATGCCAGCGCCCTGGCGGCCGATGTGATCTATCTCGATCCGATGTTTCCAACGTCTCGGCGTGGCGCGCCGGGCAAAGCAATGCAGCTTTTGCAACAGTTGCTGGAAGGGACTGACCGCGAAGCTTCGAACGAGTCCGATCCGAATGCGCTGTTTGCCTGGGCTATTGCGAGTGCTTTGAAACGGGTAGTCGTCAAGCGGCCGAGAAAAGAGCCCAGTCTAGAGGGACCGCCGCCTTCCCACCAACTCACAGGTAAGTCGGTGAGATTTGATGTTTATCAATTGGCCTAAGAGACCCTGTGATCAATAAATTAAAGGCAAGAACGTGGATCGGAGATTGTTGAATCTAGGGCTGTGTATCCGTAGCAGGCGAACAGGTGCCGAGGTGTTTTTATGCAAATCAAGCATGCGGTAGTTACCGGTGCCTCCGCTGGCATCGGTGCGCAATACGTTCAGCAGTTGGCGACGCGCTGCGATTCCTTGTTAGTCATTGCCCGGCGGGGGGAGCGCTTGTCGAGGCTGGCGGAGGAGCATGCTGGCCAATGCGACATCACTGGACTGACCGCGGACCTAAGCTCTATGGAAGGCATAGCCTCCGTCGTAGAAGCCCTTCGCCAAGGGCCGGAGATTGATCTTTTAGTCAACAACGCGGGTTTTTCAACGTTTGGTGGTTTTACCCAAAGCGCCATTGACGATGAGCTAGCGATGGTGCGTCTTCATATCGATGCAACGTTGGCTCTAACGCGCGCGGTTTTGTTTGGCATGCGCGAGCGCTCCCATGGAGCGGTAGTCAACGTGGCTTCGGTCGGTGGCTTTATGGAAGCAGACCGAGTGCCCACCTATGGGGCAACCAAGGCATTTCTCATAAGTTTTACCCGATCCTTAGCTAAGGAGCTACTAAACACCGGTGTAATCGCCCAGTGCCTATGCCCTGGGTATACACGTACAGAGATACACGATAGCGCGACGATGGTGGGCGTTGATGCGGAGAGAGTGCCGGAGGGGCTTTGGACGCAGGCGGAGGAGGTTGTCAGCGCAAGTTTGGCGGCACTTCAGAAGCCCGATCCGACTTGGCTAGTGGTTCCCGGTGAACACAATGCGAATTTCGCGCGTGCCTCGGTGGAGCAGCTGGCGCTACTGCTGAGCGAGCAGGGTGAGAATTAACTCCGCGTAGATCTCGCGCAGCGTCTGTAGGTCCTTCGTTACCACGTGCTCGTTAACTTGATGGATGCTGGCGTTTATTGGTCCCAGCTCGACCAGCTCGGCACCGCTGGGTGCGATGAAGCGGCCGTCGGAAGTACCACCACCGGTGGATCGTTCCGGTGTTAGCCCCGTATGCTTTTTCACAACCCGTTCACAGGCTGAAATCAAGGCACCGCCCTTTGTGAGGAACGGCTCGCCGGAAAGATGCCAATCAAAGGCTGCCTCTAGCCCATGGCGCTCAAAGGCCGCGAGCACGGATTTTTGCAATCCATCAGCGTTCTGCTCCGTGTTATAGCGAAAGTTAAACTGACAGGTAAGCTCACCGGGAATTACATTACTAGCGCCGGTGCCGGACTCAATGTTGGTCAACTGAAAACTGCTCGGTGGAAAGGATTCATTGCCTGTGTCCCAAACCTTGGCTTGGAGTTCTTGCAACGCCGGCAGTGCCTTGTGGATCGGGTTTTCTGCCAGCTGTGGGTAGGCCACGTGG
>JBCBZV010000256.1:0-2806 GCA_039815155.1 Pseudomonadota bacterium | reverse complement strand
TGCGTGACGCTTGCCCGCTGTGCGGGCTGCGCTAAAGGCTTAGAGCTTTGAAGAAGGTAAAAATAGCGATCGCTTTTTTAAAAGATCGACCGGCGATTCCAACCCACAATGCTTGCGCCCTTGTGACCCTTTTGCTATCGGCGCCGCTCGCGCAGGGTTCTGCGCCGATGCGGTCGTGGCGGAATTGGTAGACGCGCAGCGTTGAGGTCGCTGTGGGGTAAAACCCGTGGAAGTTCGAGTCTTCTCGACCGCACCATTATAAACAAACAGTCTTTTTCCAACATATTGGATTGAAGCGGTTTTCTCAAAACTGATGCGCTCGCCCTACCTGGAACGAACCGTTTGCGATACATTTTGCGTACATTCTGTGATACAACGGGTTCATGGTAAGCGCACTCAAACCGGATCGACATCTCCTCTTGAGGGGGTCGGTTTGGCACTATCAACGACGTGTACCGAAGAAGTTTCAGCGTTTCGATTCGCGGCGCTTTGTGCGTGAGAGCTTGGGTACCTCGTCGCTAGAGATTGCGCGGATGCGGCGTGATGAACTTGCGCGGGCCGACGATGCCTATTGGTCTTCGCTCGCGGTCGCGGCGGCAACAGGCAGGCAAGACGGCAGCGTCGACGGCAAAAGTCTGCGAGCCCTATACAACGCCCAGCGTGAACAGGCGCTGGCGATGGGCTTTGCCCACAAGCCGATGTCCACACTCCTGGACAACCCTGATCTTGACGAAATTGCCCGGCGCGTGTTGGCGCTGAGCAAGGCTGTTGAGGGTAATGAGCCACGTGCTGCCTTTAAGGCTGAGGCGCTGCTCGGGGGTGCTGAGCAACCCAGCCCAACGATCAGCGAAGCGTTGGAGATTTACTTCGAGGACATCGCAATTGATGAGCAATACAACAAATCGGAACGGCAAAAGTATCAGTGGCGGAAGGTGAAGCGGCTTTCGGTGAGCTACTTCATCGACTGCATCGGAGATATTCCGCTTACGGATATTACGAGAGAGTACGCCCAGAGATTTCAGCGCTATTGGACCGAAAGGATGCTCAAGCCGAAGAGCGGAGATAAGCCTGTCACGCCAAGCACAGCCAATCGGCACCTTGGGAATGTGCGTGTACTGTATACGTCTTATTTCAAGCATATCGGAGAGGAGACCCGGCCTAATCCTTTCCGCAACATGTTCTTCAAGGGCAAGACCCGTGTTGAAGTCCCAGCGTTCGAAGATGATTGGGTTCGGACGAAAATCCTCTCACCCGGGGCGTTGCAGGGCCTGAGGCCTGATTTACAACTTGCTGTCTACATGTTGATTGAGACCGGTTGCAGGCCTAGCGAGATTATCAATCTGCAGGCTGACGATATAGCCCTCAGCGACGATGTTCCTCACATCTTAATCCGTCCGAGGCGTCAGCGTGAGATCAAAACGGAAAGTTCTATTCGGGAGATACCCTTAGTCGGTGTTTCGCTGGAAGCGGCAAAGCGCGCGCGGGAAGGCTTTCCGCACTATAACGATCGGAACGAGCTATTCTCCGCCAGTGTCATGAAAGCGTTCAAGTCGCGTGATTTCTTCCCGACGCCTCTCCACCGGGTTTACTCGTTCCGTCACTCTTTTGAGAAGCGAATGCAGGAAGCGAACATCGATTACGGGTTGCGGTGCCTCTTGATGGGCCACCGGACTGACCGGCCAGCCTATGGCGATGGGGGGAGCTTAGCTTACCGGCGTGATGAACTGATGAAGATCGTTCATCCGTTTACCGATGATGTCTTCGCCGTTTTTGATGAGGCGTTCCCAGATCGCTGTCCTGGTTGAGGCATTCAGCTAAGCGCTCGCGCTTAGAAGTGCGCCGCTCACATTCGGAGTCGAGAAGATCGAAGTACGGAAGAAATCTGTCGCCATAGCGATGGACAAGCAAAGCGCACACACGCCGCGCTTCGGCAAGATCGTCGTCGCCCAGGCTTTGCGGCTGAGAGGTTGAGTGAGACAATGGCGCGCGACTTGCCTGCGCAGGCCCGAAAAGCGCCTCATTTTAGAGCTAAGCCCATCTACGCCAAGAGCGACAATAGTCACCGGCTGTCATTGCTTAAAGAGATCTCTTCGCCCCAGACTTCTTGGAACACTTGTTTGAGTTCTTCGTCGGTGCGTTGGCTGAGGTCGATCATCTTGAGGAACGTGGTTTGGGCTTTGGGTTTTCGTCTCAAGCGGTAATTGATCAGTGCAATGATGTCTTCGCGGGAGATGTCAAGCGGGCTGGTATCGGCATTGCTGTTCGCGTATTCCGCCGCGGGATCCTCTGGCTCGTTGAGCGACACTCCGAGGACGGCAGCCAACAGGAAGATGTTTTTCCCGCACGGAGGGGAACGGCCAGCTTCGAGCCGCTGCACGACGTGACGGCTGCAGCCGATTTCTTCGGCAAGGTCGTTTTGGGTCCAGCCGCGCCTTTTGCGTGCAAACTCGACGCGGGCTCCAAAGCTTCTGGTGGCGCGCTGACAGAGCAGGTCCCTCGACGCGCGGGACTGAGCCGTCATCCGTACTCTCCGACGAACTGTGCTAAAGTATCATCTAAGAAAACCACCCGCATGGCAAGAGGGAATCAGGTAGGTCAGACTTGTCAGGTTCTGACAAAAGATCAGGCAATGTTGCCTTTTCTTATTGAATTACCGATATTCTTTCTAGGATCTCGGCATCATTCTTGCTCGCGAGGGAACAGATTGCGTTGTGAACAATCCCGCGAAGGTTGAGTTTCGTCTCACCTAGTAGGATGACCTCGCCGCGGAGCCTCGCGAGATGGCCTGCTGCGTCTCCCGTAATAT
>JBCBZV010000205.1:0-5260 GCA_039815155.1 Pseudomonadota bacterium | reverse complement strand
CCAGCTACCGCCTACGCGCCCACGCCGATCTTATCCCTGAACACGTCCGCGCCAACGCGCCGATCACACCGCCACCGCCGCCGAAACGCAGAGGAAGGCCGCCGAAAAAGGAGAGGCTGATCGAAACCGCCGGCTGATCGCCGGAAACGAAAGGTGGGGAAATTTACTTCGCCACTTTTGGGGATCTTTGAAACGGCGTTTACAGTGCGACGCATCGAATGCGTTCCGTAGGCGCTCGGTTCGAGGCCGATCGACGTCACCCAGTCACGGACGAGACGTGCGTACTGGCGCGTCGAGATGTGCAGCGGCTCGTGGAAGCGGCCGGGCCAGAGATGCTCCTGCCCGATCATCATCGGATGCCCGAGCCACTGCTTGATCGACTTCCGCGTGCCCTCCGTGAGCTCGAAGCGGACCGGCTTTTGCGTCTTACTCTGCGGGATCGAGGTGCGCTCCTTGACGTGACCGGCCGCGTAGACGTCAGCGACCCTGAGGCGGACAAGGTCGCAGCCTCGGAGCTTACTGTCGATCGCCGTGTTGAAGAGGGCGAGGTCACGGACGTTCTCGGCGATCTCGAGTCGGACCCTGATGGCCCAGACATGCTTCGGCAGCAGCGGTCGCTTCTGGCCGACGATCCGTCCTTTGTTCCAGGCAGGGCGCCGAGGCCGAATGGCGGGAAGGTTCACAATGCGCATGGCGGTTCCTCCGATCCGCCACGCTCCACCACAACACCAACCCGACGTTGGCTAACTCAGGATACTGCCACTGCGCGGCAGCGTGCCGAAGGTCGGCTCGGAGCCCAATTGACCGATGCTGCGGAGAGCACGAAGGTCCGAGAAGCGCCAATTCCGGCTGTCGCTTTCGACGAGCAGGAACAGCAGAAACGCGTAAGTCTAGGCGCAGCTAGTTCAGCGATGGTACGCGATTTTTACTTGCAAATTCTAGTAAAATGATCAGGTATTGTGGTCATCTCAACAAACGATACGCATCGTTCGTATGTTCGAGCCAGTATGAATTTCGGCTTCGCAGTTTAGTTTCTGATGATATGGCACATGCAGAGGCTCTGTGATACGGTAGTCCTCTGCCACGTTGTGTTTGGACGAGATAAGATTGTTATCAAAGGTAATTCACGGAGGGTGTTTTGTCGGGGGAATCTTCTCAGCTGGGATCACCAGTCTCCAGAGGGAATGTCGGAGATAGGTTTGAGCGCTTGGACACGAAGCTCGATAGGCGAGTGTTCGTGAGCTTCTTTGCGTCGGTCGCAATTATGCTGTCTGGGTCTCGCGCCGCGCTTTCGAGATCACCGGTCTCAATTCAGGAGTTCTTCGATTACAACTGTTCATACAGCAGAGAATCTTTCTCGTATTTCCAAGAAAATTCAAACCCATTCTCAAAGCCTATAAGGCTAAGGCAAGTAAATTTCCTGATACTAGGAAAAGACAGCGTGTTTACCGCACTCGGCGCAATTGTCGCCCAATGGTACGGAGCGTTTGGGCTTTATCACCGCAGGTTAATGAGCTCTGATTATCGCCACAATCAAGACTCCGTAATATCTATGACTTCTAAGATCGGACTCTCAGCAGAGACTCTAGTCCGAGAGGTTGAGTCCGGTGACGCCAAAAGCATATTGGCGGCGTCTATTCGGAAAGGCCGTACACATGGTATTAAGGGCACTCCGCATTTTGTAGTCGCAGGTAGACACGTTAGCGAGTTTTCGGTTTCTGCGATTGATGACACAGTTAAACATGCTCATTGATTACACAGTAGAGAAAAATTTTGTATACTTGGGAGTTCCGAATTCTTTAACGAGATGAGTCGCTAGTAATCGGGGAATACATAGCAAGCGGTAACTTCCAATAGCGTTTTATGCGTCAAACTTGCAGGTATAAGTCAAGGAACACTGATGGCCTCAAATCCGAACGAAGAAACTGAACCGCAGGCATCGTGGTACAAAACTCTCCGCAGGCACCCTTGGGTCCTGTCTGCCATTGCAATTACAGCAATTTTAGGTGGCGTCGCCAGCTTCTCTGAAAACTTGGGGAGTGTGGGCGACAAGATATATGCTTCATGGGAAGCAGTGGACGACTGGTATCGTAAACGTGGTCTCCAAGAAACTCTAGCTGAAGCCGATCGCCTTTACTTCGAACAAGACAAGCGCGAGCGTGCCCGGGGGCTGTATGAAGTGGCAGCTGATCTGAACGACCCTTACGCTGTAGCCTCTCTGGCAAAGTTGTATCACAATGGCTGGGCAGGCGCTGCCAAAGACACGCATCGAGCTGCTGCGATGGTCCTAAGCGTACTGGAGACTCTACAAGAGAAGAGCCAACACCATCCTAGGTACGCCTACGCTCTCGGTTATCTCTACTCTTCCGGCATTGGCGTTGCAAAGAACCAAGAACGAGCTGTCGAACTTTATCGCTCAGCGGCCAACGAAGGCTACGCCGCAGCCCAGTACAATTTAGCTAGCCTTTCTTGGGTTGGTGAGGGAATGCCAAAGAACGAAGAGATGGCGTTCAACCTTCACCTAAGCGCGGCAAATCAAGGCCACCTTAGCGCGATGTCATGGGTTGGGCGGGCCTATCGCTTTGGTTGGGGCGTGGAAGCCTCGTCGGCGGACGCAGTGGAATGGTTGCGGAGAGCAAGTAGTAGCGGTTCGGGTGTTGCCGCTTATCACCTCGGACGAATGTACGCTGACAGCAGCTTGGAATACTATGATCTAGTTGCCGCGACCAAGTATTATGCGCTAGCGCATGAGCTCGGGGAAGTGCTTGGTACAGAGCGTTTCGCGCACGCGTTGTACTATGCGAAAGGAGTTCCAGAGGACAAGGACGAAGCGGTTGAACTTTGGCGCCGTGCCGCTGATGCTGGATCAAGTAATGCTGCTGCAAACCTATGGAGCGCCTTCTTCTATTCAGAACGGTCGGATGAGAGAATTCGTGAGGACGAGGCGATCCGGTATTTGAAGAAAGCTGCAGAAGAAAAAAACTCATATGCGCTTAAGAAACTGTCTTATGTACTTCGTGTTGGAGCGGGCGTACCAGTTGATTTGGTGGAGTCATTTATGATTGCAAAGCTGTGCTTGGAAAATGGGAACATGTCATGTCACTTTGACGTCGCTTTTCACTACGGCGAGGGCCTCGGAACAGAGAAGAATACTGATTTGGCCATCCATCACTACCGCCACGCGATGGAGAACGGATCGCTAGCTGGGGCCAGAAACTTGGCGGCGAGTCTCAAGAAGAAACATGGCACTGACGATCCGGAAATGAATCGAGAACGCTTAAAAATACTGAATGACGTTGCAAATAAAGACTCTGCGGATAGCGCATCTCTCTATGCGATTGGGAAGATATATCGGAGCAATGTTCCTGGTATTCCGGAAGATCAGTGGAAGGCTAGCGAATACATTCTTCGCGCAGCTGAATTGGGATCAGTTGATGCGGCTAACGATATCGGTTGGCGATACTATAAAGGTATTGGCGTCACAGAAGATCTTGAAAAGGCTGTTGAGTGGCTAAAGCTTGGATTGGCAAAAGGGAGCGCTCTTGCTTCTGCTAACTTGCTTCACATATTGGAGCAAGAACGACCTCCTGGGCTGGAAATAGAAGAGATAGAAAATCTACGGCAAGATGGTCTTATTTGGCATGAAGAAGAGTATTCAGATAATTTTTGTATACTAAATACTCTAGCAAATAGATACGAACGTGGATATCAGGCAAAAAGGGACCTGGATAAAGCGATATACCTATACGAGAAAGCAGCTAAACTTGGCTCGTTGGCTGCAAAATACAATCTTTCTCGACTAACACTGTCTGGTGATAGCGTTCGACTGTCCGTCAATGATGCCCTCGAATTGCTTTATGAAGCAGTTCGCGCAGAATCGCCTCATGCTAATCTGTTGATGGCGAAGTTATACCTTGAAGGGCGGTTTAGAGAGCCTGATCGGCAGAAGGCAGTGTTTTACTTTGCTTCAGCTGTTAACTTTGGTTTGGATCTTGATAGCGATGTTGCGGGCGAGGAACTGCCTGAGGAGTGGATTGCTGTTTACAAACCTGCGCCGATGTCATGCTCCGGAGAACTGCTAAACGTTAAAGGTCTGCTCGACTGAGCGGCCACAGCTGAGAGCTGGACTCGCAGTCTGTCGGACAGTGCATCTAATCGTGGAGCCAAGCTATACTGGCACCGCGCCCCACTCACTACTTATGCTGGCCATTTGCAAGAGGCGGACCTTACCACTTAGAGAACGTACGGCGCGTCTTGTCTCAATCTGCCAGATCTGCGCGGCTGTGGCGAGCAGTTCTTCTCGCGCAGATCCAGCTCCTGAAGACTCATTTGAGCAACGACCGGATTTGGGCAGGTCCGCTCGCTCGCGCCGCTAAGGATGTACGTCGGTTCTCGCGCAGTTCCGGACCTTCATCTCGAGCAGGCGAATGACCGGAAAGTCCCGCGATCCCGCCAGAAAGCGTGCTGTAACTGAGCAATTGCGGTGAATGTCTGGAAACGGGAACGCGACCGTAGCATCTGGGGTCCTAGCGAACGTCGCCTTAGGGCCGGCAGCCGAACCCGTCGTTGATGGCCGGAGCCTACGGAGGCCGCAAGATCAATACCCGATCAGCAGAAGTCCGTACGGCATCGCTATTCGACTGTGGCCGTAAAGAGCGTTCGCGACAGCACATGCATTCGCATAGTCCTTGCTAACGACGGTGCGGCCTCCGGACTTGTACCGATATCCAAGCGGTACGGCGAGAGCCAAGACGTCGACCTGGACCATTACAAGGGCCTGGATCAGATCGCGGTATATAGCGTTGCCCATCCAAGCGCGCCCAGCCTCTACTTCCAGACCGCAGCGCCAACCAGGGTGAAATGCGTCGACCTCGTACTGCAGATCGGGCGCGCCGTTTTCACCAAAGAAGACGGGCCGACGAACTTTACTATCGGCGCGCTTGCTCTGCTCGACCTCGAAGCCGAGGTCGAGCAACTCGGACCGCAGTTCAGCGAGCACGCCGTCACTCCTAATACCAGCCGACATTGAGCCTGACTCACGAAGGGGATTCCGCTTCGTGCCGGATCGTGATTCATCATGGAGAACAAAAGGAGGTTCTCCATGGCAGCGGCGATCGAGCTTCGTGCGGACTACACGGCGGATGACCTGAGGTTTGAAGGGGCCATGCGAAACAAGCAAGCCCAATTGGGTATTGAAAAGCTGCGTTCCAATGTGGATTCTTTGATTGTTATCAATAACAACAAACTACGTGAGGTATAT
>JBCBZV010000134.1:0-10626 GCA_039815155.1 Pseudomonadota bacterium | reverse complement strand
CCGGAGCGCAGCGGATTGCGGATCCTCCATGCACTCCACGAACCGTTCTCGTTCTTTTGCTAAGCCCGTATCAAAGTCCAGCGTCGCCGCGGCCTCAATGCAATCGAGAATACGTTGCGGCGCATTTTCTCCTCGGGTCTTCTTTGCGAGCGTTTTACGGCTGGCTGAAATCAGTTCGCGGTCTTCTTCGGTTAGCTCGTAGGCAATGTCACGTACGCGTCGCAGGCTCGCCTCTTTGTCCGCAAGTGATTGCGCATAGCCCTTCGCGCCGTCCAGTAAGTCCCCTACGATTACCGTATCGATAAGCCCGACTTTGAGTGCCTGCTCGGCGGAAATCGGGTTGCCCATTGTCATCAACTGAACCGCCATCTCCGTTCCCACTAAGCGAGGCGTTCGCTGCGTTCCGCCAGCGCCGGGTAAAAGCCCTAACTTGACTTCGGGAAGACCGAGCTTGGCATCGGCGACTGCGCAGCGGTAGTGGCAGCAAAGGGCGGTTTCTAAGCCGCCGCCCAGAGCGGTTCCATGGATCGCGGCAATCAGTAGTTTGGGATGGGCCTCTAAGGCTAAAAGCACGTCGGCAAGCGCCGGATCCTTAGGCGGCTTACCGAACTCGGTGATGTCCGCGCCGGCAATGAAGGTCCTGCCCTCACAAATCAAAATCGTCGCGATCGAGTCGTCTTCTGCCGCTAGCTGCAGCGCCCCCACGATTCCTTCTCTAACCGCATGGGATAGAGCGTTCACCGGTGGATTCGAGATGCTGATAATGCCGATTTGATCGTCGACGCGATAAGTGACAGCGTTCATATTATTCCTCGTTATATTTGTTTATGAACATATAATGTATTATGCCCTTTTCGGCATCTGCCTGCCTTACATTTCTATCTGCTAGGGCTGCTGCATATAAAAATAAGGACTTTTGAATGACCGAAGCCTATATCTGCGACGCCGTTAGAACGCCCATCGGTAAGTACGGCGGCGCGCTCTCATCGATACGCGGGGATGATCTTGCCGCTCTTCCCATCGCTTCTCTCCGAGAACGGCACCCTCAAATCGATTGGTGTGCGCTAGAGGATGTGTGGATGGGATGTGCTAACCAAGCCGGTGAAGACAATCGAAACGTCGCGCGCATGGGTGTGCTGCTGGCGGGGTTGCCCGAAACCGTTCCTGGGACCACCATCAATCGACTGTGCGGATCCGGGTTGGATGCGGTGGGAACAGCCGCACGCGCTATACGCTGTGGTGAGATCGATCTGGCCCTGGCCGGTGGCGTTGAGTCGATGAGTCGCGCCCCGTTTGTCAGCGCAAAGGCCACTTCGGCTTTTGATCGTTCCGTGTCGACATTTGATACGACCATTGGCTGGCGCTTTGTGAATCCGCGTATGGATCAGCAGTGGGGCACAGATACTATGCCTGAAACCGCCGAAAACGTCGCGGAGCAGTTTGATGTGTCGCGTGAGGACCAAGACTGTTTTGCCTTGCGCTCTCAGCAGCGAGCGGTCGCGGCGCAAGACGCCGGGGTGTTCGCAGAGGAAATTATCGAGGTTTCCGTCCCACAGCGACGCGGCGAACCCGTGCTTGTGTCTGTCGACGAGCAGCCGAGGCGTCAGACATCGCTCGAAGCTTTGGCAAAACTTCCAGCGCCCTTTCGATCCGGCGGTACGGTGACTGCGGGCAATGCGTCTAGCGTGAATGATGGTGCTTGCGCTGTATTAATGGCCTCAGAGCAAGCCGCGCAAGCGAACGGTTTGATGCCTCTGGCACGCGTCTGCGGGATGGCGAGCAGCGCGCTGGAACCTCGCATCATGGGGTATGGCCCCTTTGAAGCTACAAGCAAATTGCTCAAAAAGATGTCGCTGACCATCGACGCCATCGACGTGATCGAATTGAACGAGGCATTCGCCGCCCAGGCGCTCGCGGTGACCAGATCACTGGGACTCGCCGACGACGCAGAGCAGGTCAACCCAAACGGCGGCGCGATCGCACTAGGTCATCCTCTAGGTATGAGTGGTGCACGCTTGGTAACGACTGCCTGCTACGAACTTCGACGACGGGGCGGACGTTATGCCCTATGCACGATGTGCATAGGTGTCGGTCAGGGCTTGGCTTTGCTGCTGGAGCGCGTTTGATCGACACTTCTTTGAAACAACAGTTTTCCCATCAGATCTGACACCATAACTTAGCGACGCGGTCGAGCCCCACACTACGGTCGTGCGTTCCCATGCCACCGTACGGGTATGCTGCCTGTTTTAGGAAATCATCCTTCGGATACTTTCGCGATGCCCATCCCAGAAGTGATGCTTGAGAACGCCAAATACGTGCGCAATGATGATGAGGTAAAAGAGGTAGGGAAGCACAAGCTTATGTAACAAGCCCCAGGGCTTTATCGCTTCCAAGTCCTGCTCCCAGAACAGTGGCAAGTCCCACAGGAAGATATGGGAAAGCTTGCCCCCGAAGGTCGACATAACAAAGCCGGTTACGGGAAACGCGATCATAAACACATAGAGCAAAAAATGGACGCTTTTAGCCGAGCGCCGCTCCCAGTTAGTGAGTTGCCCATCGAGCTTTGGCTTCGGCGACGCAAAGTGCCAAAAAAGCCGAAGAATCAGCAAGAACAGAACCACAAAGCCGAGTGTTTTGTGAACGACGTAATAGCCCTGGCGCCACTCCACATCCTCGGGAATCATCGAGGTGAACACACCCATGGGAATCAGCAGTAGAAATAACACCGCCGTTGTCCAGTGCAGCGAGCGACTGATCGTTCCATAGCTGCTTTGCGAATTACGAAGATCAGCCGCATCGGTGCTAAGGCGGTGGCGTTGCTTTACTGCGGCCCAGCCAAGGAACACCGCAGCGAAAAAGGTGACAGCTGCTTGTATGAGCAGAACTTTGGGTTTAATCGCGTCGGTCGGAAACAGCGGTGGACGCGGGTTCTCTAAAATACCGGTACTGGCAATCAGCAAAAACCAGGCGGTGGTGAGTGCGCAGAGTGTAGCCGCGGTAGCTGTCGCCAATGATCGCGCTGCGCTCGATCTTTGACTCAAGCCCCAGGCGACTAACAGCGCCGCAAGAAGCATCCCAAGGGCGATCCAACTGTCTAGATGATACGCAAGTCGATGGTCATTCATTTTATTCTCGTTATCAAAGTTGTTGGCTGTTGAACGTGACTTTAGTAACGATAATAAAAAATTTGTTTGTAAGCAAAAATAAAAATACTAGCGTGCGCTCATTGTCTAGCGCCAAAAGTACCCGGGGCCTGCCACCGCCCGGTTTCAGCAGAGCTTACCGCCGCAGAAAGGCTACTTTCGTGTGCGTAGACGTTTGTCAGCTGGCTTCTTCTTACTCCCACTGGTTTTCTTACTGGCAGGCTTCTTTCTAGCTGTCTTCGTCTTAACCGAAGCCTGCCCACCCGCTATTGCGCCCTGTGCGGTTTTACTCTTGGCTTTTCTCTTGGTGGGTGTTTTCTTTCGTGTGGACACTGTCGACTTGTTGGCTGCTTTCGACCGACCACGACGCTTCGTTGCGCGTGTTTTAAGTCCTGCAGCATCTTCAAGTTCTAGCAGTGCATCTTCCATATAGTCAATTAGTCGCTGCACCTGAGGCACGCTGCGCCGACAGGCGATAATTCCGAAATCCACTTGCTGTGCGTAGCTCACCAGGGTGATATTGAGCGCCATCCCGTCGGTAATGATAGAAAGCGGGTAGGAACCATCCATCCGGGCGCCGTTCCAATACATGGTTTCGCGCATCCCGGGCACGTTTGAAATCGTCAGGTTGTACGCTGGTAACCGTGTGATCATCCCCAAAGGTAGTAAGAGCATACTTGGGGCTGCCATCGCCATCGTATGCAGCTCAACTTCCCTAGGGGACATACCGGCATAGTGGGCTTTCCCGGCCTCCACGGAGGCCTTTACTGTCATGAATCGCTCTATTGGGTCTTCGATCGTTGTTGCCAGATCCGCGCTAATACCTGCGACCGAATTACCGGAGTCGACATCGCCTTCCTGTCGCAGTGATACCGGCACAAGGGTCTTGAGCGAGTCCGTGGGCAACTCACTATGGTTGATCATGTATTGGCGCAGTCCACCCGAGCACATCGCGAGAACTGTGTCGTTGAATGTCGCGTCAAAAGCTGTTCCAACCGCCCTTATTCGATCGAAAGGCCACGTCTGTGCGACAAAGCGTCGCGCGCCGTCAATTTTGCCGTTAAGGGAACTCCGGGGAACCTTAAGATGCGGCAAAGCCAAATTATCCCTGCGACCGGACCATGCACCGGCAATATCTTTGAGCGCTTTGAAAGCATTCGCACCGCTGCCATAGGTAGCTTTGAGCACGTCGGCCACGTTTCTAAGCTCCGCATCGGTGTACTCGGCCTGACGCCCTTCCTGCAGTGCCTGTTTGTAGTCCTGCCAGGACCGCAGCGAAAGCGGAGATTCTGTGCGCACCCGCTTGGCGTTTGCTGACAGCATACTTCGGGTCACATGAATCGACCGCGCGCCATCCACTGCGGCATGGTGGGTTTTGTTGTAGATAGCAAATTGACGATTCTGAAGGCCCTCAATCAGATGCATCTCCCACAATGGTCGGGACCGTTCCAAAAGCGTTCCATGAAGGCGACTGACCAAAGTGAACAGTTCCCGGTACCTGCCGGGTTTTGGCAAGGCGGAGTGTCGTATGTGATAGTCGAGGTCTAGCGCGGGATCTGGTTCCCAGTAAACGTTCCCCGCTAGCCCTAGCTTCCCCTGTTTCAAACGGTGTCCAAAGGGCGGGAGTAGCTCTTCTGCATCTTTTAAGTTGGCTGCAATTGCGGCCAGGAACTCTTGTTCATCGACCCCTGTGGGTAGGGTAAAGAGACTGACGCCCGCGACATGCATGGGCATTTCGCGGCTCTCGCCAACGAGAAACCCCTTATCGACCATGGATAACTTATGCATTTTTATCTCCATGCGAATTAGCAGTCACGCGGTAACAGAACCTCACAACGCGACCCTAAAGAGCCTACCGGGCAGAACACCGCTACGCCAGTCTAATAGCTAGTGCTTATGATGACTGGGCTTTTCCTGGTTCATTGCCAAACAGGCTATTTTTTTTGCTCTGCCTCCTAATCACTCGCTCCGTTCTGTCTTAGCTCGATGATTTTGAGCAGTCTTTGCAATTGTCATCTTCGGCTTGAGACCTCGATTGGGTGACGTCGCATTGGCCTTTCACAAGATAAGAGACACACATCTTTCCTTCGGCAAGCATTTGCTGTTTGACGAACACACTGCCTAGCCCGTGGCGCGCCTCCATACCACTTTCTCCAACCAGACATGAGAGGTGGCAGCTCAGTAAGGTCATCGAGTGTCCTTTTAACAGTTCTTTCGGGCCGATTTGAATGCCGATGTCGTGTCGCCCATAGCGTTCCTTAGTAAAAAGAGTTGTCACGCTGCGAAGCCCCCCAAGTGCTTCACCGCCGTTGTGGACACGGTGAATTACTGGGTAGGCGTTTTCAACATCACCTCTCCAGGCGAGGCTGCTCCAATTGGTGACGGGGCTGGTGTTGAACGTGAACACCTCCAGCACATCCTTTGACAGGTATCCCGCTTGTTGAGCGAGGCCGCCACCGAGAGAGTGACCGGTGGCATAGATTTGAATGCCTGGACTTGCCTGCTTTAGCGAAGTGATGACCTTGGGGATCTCCCTCGCTGCTATCGCATACTGTTCAGGCTCAAAGCCAAAGGCTCCGCTCAAATTCGTCTTCCAGTCTTTTAGGAATTGGCCCCGTGTGTTCTCCGTTCCGCGAAAGCTAATTACCGCTTCCTCAATGGCGCCGTTCTCTCGCTTCACATAGGTTTCATAGAAGAGGCCTTCGCTGTTGTAACAGGGCGTAGATGGATATTCTGAATTACCCGTCCATCGTTCCCACTCATAAAGCTTCTCGCCAGTATCCTCCGACTCTTTGTAAGGTAGGCCATGCTTTGGCGCGGCCGATTTGGAACGCAAGTAATCGCACGCCTTTTCCATCGCTTCCAAGGACACATCAGCGGCTTTTATTTCTGCCGAATAGGCGATGGCTTCGTCCGGGTGCGTGAGTTCACGGCGGTAGGCGAGATCAGCAAACAGTGCCATCAACGCAAATCTATCCGCCAATTCATACATCAGCCTGTCGTCCCGATGATCAGCGCAGCAGACGTCGTTTTTTTTTCCATTCTTTTTTTCTGAGGAAAAGCTCTTGTCCGCAAAGTAGGTCTTGAATGGGCCGCATCCCACGACAAGTGCAGAGATCAACAGTAAAGCGGTTACTAGGGATATTCTGTTCATATGCTTACTCCTCAGGAGCCTGGCGAGCGCGAACGATTTTGTACCGATGGATCGGTGCTCGAAGGGAGCGAGAAGTATAAGTCGCAAACTAGGCAACTAATAATTACAAACGATTACAGTCTTTTACTCCTTCGCGCATAAGGCTAGGCTGAAAGATCCGAATTTCATTAGATAGATGGCATGACTCTTTCTTTAAACCCGGATGTGCTCGGGGCGATCGATCCGCCGATTGCAGAAGCAAACGCTTGGATAGCAGGACGCTCTTTTCCCAAAGACAAACCACTGCTGGACCTCGCTCAAGGTGTGCCCAGCTATCCGCCCCCTGAAGCTATGCGTGCCCACCTGGCGGAGCGAGCGGCGTTGTTTGAAACGGCGCAATATACTGCCATTGAGGGCATACCGGCACTGAGAGAAGCCTTGGCCGCCCACACGGCGAGTCGCTATGGGGGCTATGTCGCGGCAGAGAACATTCTAATCTCCGCTGGATGCAATCAGGCATTTTGTCTTGCCATACAAGCGCTAGCTCGCGCCGGTGACGCGGTTCTTTTGCCGGAGCCGTTTTATTTTAATCACCAAATGTGGCTAGAGATCCAGGGGATTACGGCTATCCATATGCCCTTTCGGGACGATCGTGCTGGGGTGCCAGATCCGGAGCAGGCGGCCAGTCTGATCACAGAAAAAACGCGGGCGATCGTATTGGTCTCCCCGGGGAATCCGACCGGGGCGGTTTATCCGCCGTCGGTCATCACTCAGTTTCGCGACTTGGCTGCACAGCGTGGTATAGCCCTCGTGCTGGATGAAACGTACCGTGATTTTCTCGACGACGAGAACGGCCCTCCACACAATCTAATTATGGAAGAGGGCTGGGACGAAACGCTCATACAGCTTTACAGCTTCTCTAAATCTTACAGCTTGACCGGATACCGGGTGGGCGCCATTACTGCGAGCGAAAGAGTGATCGGAACCATCGCGAAGTTAATGGACACGTTGCAGATATGCACGCCGCGAATATCCCAAGATGCCGCGCTGTACGGGCTGAAGCATTGTAGTGCCTGGGTCGCAGAAAAGAGGATCATGCTGGGCGAACGTGAGGCGGCGCTAAAGTCGGTTTTCCGGGAAGGTGAAACCCCTTTTGACCTTGTGTCTGCCGGGGGCTATTTCGCGTACGTTCGCCATCCTTTTGAGCATCTCAGCGCCAAGGAGGTCGCCCGCTCGTTAGCCGCTGAGCAGAATCTACTTTGTCTCCCCGGTAGCTTCTTTGGTTCAGGGCAGGAACGTTTTTTGCGGTTCGCTTTCGCCAACGCTACGGTAGATGAAATTTATCAAGTAGCGGGCCGTCTAGCGGAGGGCGCTTGATTGCTCTCACGATCCTTACTGCTCGCTTTTAGAGCAGCTTGGTACCGACGAGAATGTTCGCGCAGATTAAAACCTTATTCACCTGCCTCTGTTCGCCGAGCCACCCCATACAATACTAGGCCACAAAGCAGGGTCGCAGCGCTGATAAGCCAGGCATCAAAAGGAGAGTAGGACACCATCCAGAGGCAGATAAGCAGAGCAACTGCGGGGATTAGGTACCCCCCTGGAAGATGAAGTGCCTGTGCCCTGACAAGCGCATCTGCGCGTCGCCGAATAGAGGGTAATGAAGCGATGCAGACTATGTAAGTAAGCAGGCGAGTCAGTGATGAAGCAACCGCAAGAACAACGAACGAGCCGCTAAGTGCGAAACAGAGACTAAGCGCACCCAATGCAAGGATCGAGTTAGCGGGTGTTGCATGGCGAGGGTGTACTACGCCGAACCAGCGAGGAAGCATCTTTTGCTCGCCCATCGAAAAGGTGATCCTAGACGCGGCAAGCAGTATCGCCGCAAGGTTTCCACCGATGCTGAAAATTGCGGCGCAGGAAATAACAACACCACCTAGCGTTCCAAACAGAACGACGCCAGCGTCGGTGAGTGAACCGGATCCGATGTCTTCTGCAGGTATGACCGCGATATAGACAGTCACAAGCAAAAAATAGAATACAGCGACGACGGCGACGGTAGATACCAACGCCCAGGGGATTGTTTTTTGCGGTTGATCAATTTCCCCGGATACGATTGTTGCCGATTCGAACCCCACAAAAGCGTAGATCACGAGCAGACTCACAGCCCCGAACTCTGACAGGCTGGGAAACTGCTCCGGTATTAAGTCGGCATTTACCGCTCCGAGCCCCATAAGCACCAGCAAAAGCAATGGACTCAGCTTGAGTGCGGACAACACAAGCAGCGTCTGAATCCCGTTACGCACACCTCGATAATTAGCCCAGGTGAGAAGAATGCTCACCGAGGTGATGAACCCAACGCGACCCAGGCCCGCGGCAAAGTACGGAACCAACGCGCCTAGAAACTCCGCCATAAGCGATACATTGGCCGCAAACGCCGTTGCACGGCTTATGTAAAGAATCCACCCGGTGCCGAACCCAATGGTGTTTCCGAAGGCGGTGGACGCATACAGCGCTGGCCCCCCCGTATCTTCAAAGTAGCTACCAAGTTCTGCGAAGGTCAGCACTACCGACATGAACAGCAGGCCTACGATAATAAAGAGCCAGGGACTGAAGTTCCCGGCGGTGACAGCGACTTTCGCCGGAAGCGCAAAAATACCTGCGCCAATCATGCTGTTTAGTACGATTAGCGCTATTCCTAAGCCTCCGATGCGGCGAAGGAGCTGGGTAGAGGGATGAGTTTCTCTTACTTTTATCAACGGTTTGCCCTGAAGAGATATCAACAGTCTACCCGTTAACGATTACTTCGGTCCGGCTATCTTACCTAGCAAGCCTCACAAGCTTGTCTGCGGCATGTGTTTCGAGCGATGGAAAAAATTTTTATGGATCGGTCCAAAGAAATTCCGGAATCCGGTGATGAGTTCGCCGAAGTGATATTACTCCGTGAGTCCTACAAAGCCGGTGATCACTGGCTCGTAATCCCAGGCGAGTGACGAGAAAACTCCGAGCACTACTCCTGGATAGTCTCACGACGTACCTCTTGTGTGTTTCTATCTTCTTCGCAGAAAGGCATGTCTATCCAACCGCTTTCTGAATACAGGCGCGTGGCATCTGCAAAGTTTTCGGATGCAGGATCAGTCGACTGTGAGTAGGTCAGAACCGCATTTGCATCTGGACAGTCACTTTCATCCCAACTAACCGCCTGTATATAACTGTTTCCATGCCGGATAGCGGAATAACCTTCACCCTCGACAAGGCTCGAAGTTATGACGCTGAACAACATCGAACCGGAGCCACCGGGAATCGGTATTCGTTCACCATTTTTCTCGTCGAATTGCACCTCTCCCCAGGGTGCAGCGAGGGGGATACTGTTGTCGCGGAGTCTTTGAACTCCATCAGCCAACGCTTGGCGCACCGCCGTCGCTACCGAATCGTCGGCAAGATTTAATGTGTTGGGTGTTCCGACCGGGTTGGTCGCATCAAATGGGGTCGCCCACAAATCCGGTAAACCCCGAGCGTTGAGCCAAAACTCGTAGAAAATATGGCCGCCAACACTATCCGTTGTGTGCCGGGTATCCCAAGCATCTAAGATGTCGCAAGCCTCTTCCATATCTGACTGAACCGCGCCGAATTCAGACCAATCAACATCTGCGCACAGGTCCACCAAGTCGCCCTTAAGCAGTTCCGCCGGCAGGTTTCTGGCACTGGTCAAGATGTCGCGCACGATCTGGTTGCTAAAACCTGTCCCATCAAAACTATCGGTGCCGGCTAAACGTTCTTCCGCCTGCACAAAGGTCAGCCTAGTTCGAAGACTTTGCGGGATTTCCTCTTCGCCAATAATGAACGGAAAACCGGTGAGGAGCTGTCGCGGATTGCTGAGCCAGTAGCTGTCGTTTGCGTTGGCGCCGTACTCCGGTGTGTTGAGCTTCGGTAGGCTCTCGTAGCCAAATACGCCCGCAACAGGCGCATCATCATCGACCCCCAAATCGCAGGCGCTGTCCGAGCCGTCCAGCATAATAAAACCGACGCCTAGTAATAGCGGTGCAACCGGCCCTCTGACACACTCATTCAGCTTTGTGTCTGTAACGTGAGGAACAGTCGAGATGTCTCCGTAAAAACCGTTTCCATCTCTATCTGCAGCGATAGTGTTTACCCAGGGAATGCCAACGGCTTTCAATGCATCTTGGATTTCTTCTAGGTCTCCAGCTTGTCCTATCTGAACCCACTGCTCGATGCTGCGAAGATTACCTAGATTCGCATCCTGCATAGCAATCAAGGTTCCCGCCGCATTGGGCCATCCGTCTAAAAGGGGACTAAGACTCCCAAGGCTGACCACAGGGCCGAAACGGG
>JBCBZV010000182.1:0-6375 GCA_039815155.1 Pseudomonadota bacterium | reverse complement strand
GGAAACACGGTAGTCGCTATGAGCCAATCTGAGTCGACAGCTAGCCAGTTTAGGGAACAGGGTGGCGCCGCAACGATGGACCCAAGTGTCCTACGCCGCTGGGTAACTTCCCGGGTAATGACGCTGGTAGGAAGCGAGAAACGAATGCTGGCTAAGCGTCAGAAAGAGGAAGAAAAGCGCCGCAAGGCAAATGCCGTCCATCGAGTGGAATACTTTCATCAATTGGAGGACGGATACAGCCAACTGGCCGCGCAGGTGCTAGAGCGTTTTTCGACGCGCTATAAAATAGAACTCCAGTGTCATCTGGTTCACGGGCCCAGTGGCGCAAACCTCCCGGAACCAAAACTACTCCTCGAGCTGGCCAGCTACGACTCAAACCTCATCGCTGAGCACTATGGTTTGAGTTTCCCGAAGTTCAAGACTCTCCCAGAGAAAAGCTCGCTGGAAAGCGCCGCTCGAATTTTAGCCTCACTCCCTGCCGATACTTTTACTGCGCATGTGAGTACGGTCGGCCAGGCCATGTGGGACAACGACAGTACCCGGTTGAATTCGCTGATGGATGAACTGGGCTGCCTGTCTATTGAAGAAGCAGAAGCCGCTCGTGAAGCAGGCTCTGCACGCCGTAAGGCGCTAAAGCACTACTCAGGTGCGATGTTCTATTACGCAGGGGAATGGTACTGGGGCGTGGATCGACTGTATCACCTTGAAGCCCGTCTTCAACAGTTGGGGCTGGATCGAGAGCCAGGCCAACCAATGATCGTCGCAAGACCTGCAATGCTAAGTTTCGACCGGCGTGATAATGGTTCGCTTGAGCTTGAGGTGTACCCGTCCCTACGCAGTCCCTATACCTCCATCGCCTTTGATCGGACTCTTCAGCTTGCCGAGGCTTCGGGGGTGAAATTAACCACCCGTCCGGTACTACCCATGGTCATGCGCGGTGTCCCGGCAACGAGAGAAAAAGGCATGTACATCTTCCTCGACACAGCGAGGGAAGCGCGGGCCGCCGGAGTGCCCTACGGCAAGTTCTACGATCCAATCGGCAACCCGGTGCGAAGAGCCTATGCGCTATACCCCTGGGCCGTGAGCAAAGACCGGGGCAACGATTTTCTATCAGCTTTTTTAAGCGCTGCGTTCACGAAGGGAATCAACACAAACTCCAAAGCCGGTTTGCGTAAAGTGGTTGAAGCGGCGGGCTTGTCTTGGTCGGAAGCGCAGACGCATCTGGATGACAATGACTGGGAATCGCTGCTCGAAGCCAATAGGCAGGCGATGTATGCCGAGGGCCTCTGGGGCGTACCGAGTTTCCGTTTGCTGGATCGAAGCGGACAAACGTTGCTAGCAACCTGGGGGCAAGATCGCCTATGGCTGGTCGCAAGAGCGATAGAGAGTCAGCTCGCTAGCCCGCCCTAGCTCGCCTTAGCCTGCGCGAGCTGGTCTTCATCAGCGTCGATACGCTTTGCGCGTTTCATGCCCTCATCGCTATCACCGAGCTTCCAATAGCAGCTCAAATAGAGCGCTTGCTTGCCGAGACCGCGTTCGTTGCGAAGATACTGGCGTGCGTGTCGCATTGCCGAAAACTCACCAGCAAACCAGGCGTAAGGCGAGCCGGGCAGCCATTCCACGGACTTTAATCGTTCAATCAAGGGTTGATTTGGTGATCTTTCATCGTGATTCACGATCCACTGGAGGTCGATTCCTGCCGGTACGCCTAAATCCTGCCGATCATCCTCACCGCTGATTTCGATCAGCGCATAACCTTTCGCGTCCGTTGGGAGCTGCTCAAGATTCACGCTGATTGCCGGGAGCGCACTCATGTCACCGGCGATCAAGAACCAGTCGGCGTTTGGATCGACTAGCTTCTTTGCGCCAGGACCCGCGATTCGAATGGAATCACCTGCCTTCGCCCGCCGCACCCAAGCAGACGCAGGCCCACTGTCGCCGTGGTCGACAAAATCGAGCGTTAACTCTCGCGCCGCGGCGTTGAAGCGACGAATCGTGTACGTTCGACGAATCGGTTGTTCCGGATCATCACCCAGCAGCAGCTTGATGTAGCCGCTTTCCTGATCCTCAGGGAAGTCATCAAGCTCTTCACCGGTAAGGACTACGCGGCGCATGTGGGATGTTAGCGTTTCATTACTCGCTACAAATAAACGGTAAGGACTTGCCATCGGCTCGCTAAACCTCGATCAGGGATTCAATACAAACAGGGACACTAGTCCCAGCTGTAGTAGACCTCAACAAAAAAAGTGCGGGGATCGCCAGGAAAGTGCCCTCCCCGTTCATTAAAACCGGACGCGGCGTAGGTTTTATCGAAGAGGTTTTCAACTCGCCCCAAAACCTGAAAGTCGCCGTTATCCCAGATTACCGATGCGTCATATATAGTATATGCACGCACTCGCTGACCGCTGAGACTGATTCGCTCGTCTACGAAATCGGCGCCGAGCGCAAAGGCGGTGTTGATCGACGGTACCTGGTATCGGGTCCAGAAACCAAGCTGATTGCGAGGCGCATTGGCAAACTGGTCGCCAACACTGTTGCCGATACCGCCACCGCCGTTGTCCTTGGTGATTTCCGTATCGTTAAAGCCATAGGACGCGGTCACCACCCAGTTGTCAGTGATGTCGGCTGTGATGTCGAACTCCAGACCTTGGCTGGTCACCTCACCGATAGAGACAAAGTTATCAACACCGTCGTCCTCAGGGTCGCCAAGCGGATCGGCCTGTAGGAAATTCTCACGAACAATTTCGTAGATGGCAACGCTGGACTGAATTCGGCCGTCAAGCAGTTCAGTCTTGATGCCGGCCTCGAGCATTTGCCCAACCGTGGGGTCGAAAGGACCACCCGCTTCAGAAACCTGACTTCCAATACTCTGAGGCACGTAGCTATCGGCCCACTGGGCAAATAAGGATATGTCATCGCGCAATTTATAAATTACACCGGCGCGATAGGTAACTTCGCTGTCTGAAAAGGAATCATCGCCAGAGCCGTCTTCATACTCATCGAAGCGCAATCCACCAACCAGAATCCACTGACCTATCGTTACTTCATTGAGAAGATAGGCTCCTTGGCGTTTCTGATCAGTGAGTATTGTGAACTCATTGCTATCGTAATTTTCCGGTTGAGTGATGCCGTACACTGGATCGGTGATGCTCAACGGCACGATGTCTTCCGGTAGAGGAGCCTGACCGCGGGCAAAACGATTGATCGCACCCAGGGTGGGATTTGCACCACCGTTCACGAACTCAAGATCGGTATCGTAGTACTCGAAACCAGCAAGAAACCGATTTTTAATCTCGCCGAAATCCTTGCTCCAAACTAGATTAGTACCGAGGCTGATTTGTTCTTCGGTTCGCAGCTGATCGCGCCATTGGCGAGCTACGAAATCTGGGATACCGTCACCGGTTCCGCCGAGGAGCTCCTCGGTCTCAAAGACAGCGATCGGCTCGTGGTAGTTTTGCTCCTGGGTTGTCTCGTTGTAACGAAGCTTGAAATCCCAGGTAAGCTCCTCGTTCAGTCGCCCATCGAGCAGGAGCTGCACCACATCCGATTCAAGATTCAGAAAGTCTTCCGCTTCGTTATGATTCCAGCGCCGATCCCCAATGAATACGCCATCATCCGTTACCGGAACGCCTCTGAGTCTGTTTGCGTCCAGCTCTTGCTCGTAGCGAGTTGCCTGCACGATTAAGTTGGTCTCGCCCGGCAGCAGGTACTTGATCCCGAAATCAAAAATGCTGACGTCATCACCGGCGTCAAAGCGGGGCGTGTCTCGATCCTCGAGAAAAACCGCGGCTCGCCACGCACCACCGTCTGCGCCGATAGCACCATTAAGCTCTAGCGAGCCACCAACGCGATCTCGGTTGCCAGCTACTAATCGGGCCCGGTTCGGCGCATCCGCATCGGGTTTCTTGGTCACGTAGTTGAAAAGACCACCTGGCTCGCCCGGACCGTACAGCATGCCTGACGGACCTTTAAGGAAGTCTACCCGCTCTATGTTAAACAGCTGCGGTACGTTGAAGCCGATATAGGGGTCACCTCGCAAGCCGTCAAAGAAGTTCACCTCCTGACGAAAACCCCTAGCGGTGACGCCCGCGTAGCTAAATACGGAAACACCGGAAATATTCCGATAGATGTCTTGCGCATCTCGTGCGCCCTGATCCTGAATAAGCTGCGCATTGATACTGGTGATCAACTGGGAAGAGTCGAGCGGTGCAGAGACTAGCTTACCCGTATCGGTTTCACCGACCCGGTAGAGTGTCTGCGCACGGGCTCGAACGATGATTTCCTCCAGCGCTGAGTCGTCAGCACCAGGAGTTTGCGCAAAGGCGCTGGTCGCTTGCGTAATAAATCCGGCGACGCAGACAGAAATAGTAAGCCGCTGAAACAACATAGAATCGATCCGAGCGAATTTGAGAACCGCCGGATTATAAGGTAATAACAATCATTCGCAATTGATAATTGAGTGCGAAAGTCCCGAAATACGCCCTCACCAGACTCAAAACAGACTTCGTTGCCGAGAGCGTCCAGGCTTACGACGCATGCCCTGCTTTCGGCGGGAACCGTGGCGCTCGAATACGCGTGCTGACTCACCCTGCAGCTTGGCCGCACGGCTCGCTCTCTGAATCTTGTCGCGCGCCTCGCGATAGGCGGTACTGTGGTCGACGATGGGTGCCGGGTAATCGGTTCCGATAAGACAGCCCGCAAGCTTCTGGATCTCGATCGGCATTTTGTGTGGCTCAGCCATGTACTCGTTAGGTACGTTTTTCAGCTCGGGGAGCCAGCGACGTAGAAACACGCCTTCCGGATCATGGTCGATGACCTGTTTAATCGGTGAGTAAATCCGCTTTGCCGCAATACCCGTCGTCCCTGCCTGCATTTGGATCTGCGAGTAGTGAATACCCGGTTCGTAATCGAGGAACATCCGGGCGAGATGAAGTGCCGGCTCACGCCAGTGCAGCCAGAGATGCTGGGTGGCGAATGACACCAACATCGCCCGCATTCTAAAGTTGATCCAGCCAGTCGCAATGAGCGCCCGCATACAGGCATCGATCATTGGATAGCCGGTTTGTCCACAGGCCCAGGCTTCGTAGTACTCACGATTGATAGCTTCGTCCCGCAAGCCATCAAACGCCTTATTCATATTTTCAAACTCGATGCGCGGCTCATCCTCAAGCTTTTGCATAAAGTGGCAGTGCCAAGCAAGACGCTCAGTGAACATCGTCAGCGCTTTCGCTTGAAAATCGCCGTTGCCACGCTGCCTTTGTCGCTCTTTTTTTCGCAGAGCCGTTCGTTGATACACCGTTCGCAGCGAGACGTTGCCGTAGGTCAAGTAGGGACTCAAACGACTGCAGGCATCCCAGGCGGTCACCGGAGAAGACAAACCTCCGATATAGCCGTGGGAACGGGTCTTCAGGAAGCTAGCGAGCACGCGATGAGCCTCTTGTTCACCACCGTGCTGGTGTTCACCTAGCCCATCGTCAGCAAGGTTGAAGTGTTCCGGTGCAAGGATACCAACGCTTTCGTGGTCGGCAGAGCCGTCCTCTAGTCCACGCGGTGCGGGCACCAACGGAGAAACCACAAAGGACTGCCACTGTTTCGCCCACCCGTCACGACTTTTTAAGCGACGAGCTACACCCTGCTGACGATACTCAACCACGTCCACACCTTGAGCCTTCGCCCAGGCGAGGACGCGCTTGTCCCGCGCAAAGCTCACACCGTTAGTGGTTTCTTGATGCGTGCGAATGCGCTGAAAGCCGGTAGCTTGATGTAGGCTGCTGAGTACTTCGACTGCTTCGCCGCAGCAAAGCACCAAGCGAGATCCAATCGCCCGGAGGGACTCGTCAAGCGCAGCCAGTGATTCGTTAATGAACACAAGATGGCGACGAGAGAAATCTTCCGCGCTCAAAAGCTCCGGTTCATAGATATACAGACACAGAACCGGGCCACGTTTCGCCGCCGCTATCAGCGGTGAGTGATCGGCGATGCGTAAATCGCGCTTGAACCAAACTAACTCCGGACTCACGTATCCACGCCTTGGCAGCTTGAGCAATAGTAGGTAGAACGAGCCGCCTCACCCTGGCGTCGCATTTCAATAAGCGTCGTACACTCGAGACATTGGGTGCCGCGCCTCCGGTAGACCCAAAGCCGATCACCTAAGGTGGAGCCGCGAAATTTACGTCGCAAGCCCTCTAAATTGCGGCGCATGTAGTGGCGAGAACTGCGCAGACAAGAACGTAAGCTTGCGTCGTCTAGGGCCTCAACAGGATCGAACGGATTCAAACGCTGCATGAAGAGAATTTCTGATTTGTAGACATTTCCGATACCCGCAACCAGCTGCTGATTCATCAGCGCTTCACCAAGCGGCGTTTTGTTGTGACT
>JBCBZV010000154.1:0-8639 GCA_039815155.1 Pseudomonadota bacterium | reverse complement strand
TTGGTTTCTGCGTGCGAACCCCGAAGTATCGATGATTGAGGCGTTGCTGCCCGACAGCAATGGCGTTTTGCGTGGCAAGTGGTTGCCGAGAAGCAAACTCGCAAAGGTCTATAAAGGAGAACTTAAATTTCCGAAGACTGCCCTCGCCCTCGATATTTGGGGCCGTGACGTAGAAGAACTCGTGTTTGCCACGGGGGACGAAGACGGTGTGTGTCGCCCCGTCGAGGGCACGCTGCTGCCTACGCCTTGGTCCCCGCGAGGCCGACATGGTCAGCTTATGCTCACTATGTTCTCGGGAGATGGAACCCCTTATCTGGGAGATCCGCGCCAAGTTCTTAAGCAAGTCGTGTCGCGTTATCACCGACTGGGCTGGCGCCCCGTCGTCGCTGCCGAATTGGAATTCAGCCTGGTCCGCTGGGACGGCAAACGACCGAATCACTCCAATGAGGACCCTTATCGCGGCGAACCCATCGGAGGCAACCTTTACGGTCTGGACGTATTACACCAGCACCACGCGATGCTGGAGCAGATTCATCAAGCCTGCCAGCTCCAAGGCCTACCCTTTGACGGTGTTGTAAAAGAATCAGCGCCCTCCCAGTACGAAATCAACATGCAGCATGTGGACAGCCCGGTGCTGGCCGCGCGACAAATCCTGATGATGAAGCGCGTGATCAAAGAAATCGCGCAACGGCATAATTTGGTCGCAAGCTTCATGCCTAAACCGTTCGAAGGCGAGGCCGGGAATGGACTTCACATACACTGCAGCGTTATCGATGATGCGGGTAACAATATCTTTGACGACGGTACGGATACCGGCACCTTTGAGCTCAAAAGCGCGATCGGCGGCTGTTTGCAGCATATGGCCGATTCCTTCGCTGTCTTTGCCCCGAGCTTTAACGCCTATCGTCGCTTCCAGAAAGGCAGTCACGCGCCAATAACGCCCAACTGGGGTTATGAGAATCGAACCGTAGCCGTGCGAGTTCCTGCGGGTAGTCCAAAAGCTCGCCGCATAGAGCATCGCGTGGCCGGTGCAGATGCCAACCCATACCTTGTATTCGCCGTGATTCTTGCGGCCGCACTGGACGGCATCGAGCGCGGAATCGCTCCGGGAGATCCCGTTAGCGGTGATGGTTACAGCCAGCCAGGTCCCCTATTGCCGATCTACATGCACGACTCCTTACGCATGTTCCAGATTTCGCCGTTCATTCGCGAAGCGCTGGGCGCGGAAATTCAGCACACGTTTGCACTCACGAAAACGCAAGAGCTGGAAGAATTTTCCAGGCACATTACGAGCCTCGAATATCACGCCTACGTAGAGCGTTTATAGGCGAAAGCTAGGGCCGCCCTCCGTGGACCCTACCAGTGGTCCAGCATCGCCCCACTGACACCTCTCGAAACGTGCCGATCGCTGAGGTGCCATACTCACGCTATGGCTAGGCCAGCGATCACCAAATTCGACTTTTTGTCCCTGCTTCGGTGGCTGGCATGTGCTAGCGCCCCGTACCTGTTGGCAAGCGTACCGACGCTGGCAGAACCAGCCAGCTACACAACCGTAAAAAGCTGCGCGGCAGCGCTTAGCACAGCCAGCACAGTGAGGCCCCACACGGCCCTTGGTGAGTTCACCATTGTTAGTTGGAATGCGATGAAGTTTGCACGAAGCCGTGCAAACGACTACCTGCAGGAGCTTGCGCTTTCTGCGGACTTTGTCTTTCTTCAGGAGTCACGGCAGGAGCTTATGCGTACCCCAGCGGAGCTCGGAGAGTCCGTCGCTGGTCCAAAGCTGAGGCGCTATTTCGCGGTGGGCTATGTCTCAGACGATTTGATCAGTGGTGTTGAACTGCGTGGCTCGCTGGCGGCAGACGTGCTGTGCGAGCTTCGCTACCTTGAGCCGCTGCTGCGAACTCCGAAAGCAGTGCTTGTGGCGCGGATCCCCTTCAAAAAGCAAACGCTGTTACTGATCAATGTGCACGCAATCAATTTCACCATCACTACGGGTGCTTACCGTGAGCAGCTGGACTCCCTGGCGAGACTACTAGAGGCTCACTCGGGTCCGGCGGTAGTAGGTGGTGACCTAAATACCTGGAATCGATGGCGAACGGCAGCGCTGAAAGCCTTTGCGGAAAAATCAGGACTCGAGGAAGTGAGTTTTACGCCCGACTATCGCAGCGAACACTTTGGAAGCAAGGTCGACACCTTTATGGTTCGAGATCTACGAGTAAAGTCGAGCGAGGCTATACCCACCGAAGAGTCAGATCACCATGGCATCAGGGCTCGGCTGACACGCGCTCCAACGGCGGGTAGTCGCGCTGTAATCGATTCACAAGCGCCAGAGCGGTGAGCATGCCGGCAAGACCAAAAATCGCCATGCCAATACTCTCGCCGAGCAGCGCTCCTTTCGCATCTAGGTATTGAGAACCTAAATAGGCCCCGGGGATTACGCCTAGAAGTACCTTGGCGTAGTTAAAAAGCGTGGCAAAGTAGGCCCGACCTAAATTGTTGAAGCTTGCGTTGGCGACGAATAGCAAACCGTTCAGGGCAAAAAATCCGACCAGGAAGCGGATGTAAAAACGTAGAAGATCCTCGGCCAAGGCGCTAGTTGCAAACAGAGCAACGATACCGTCGAGGGCAATATTGAGCACGACCCATACGCTGAGTACGTACACGATGATAAACATCGAGGCATTCAGCAAGGTCTCCCGGACTCGATCATAGTGGCAGTCACCGGCGTTTTGCCCCACGATCGGACCAACGGCACCGGATACGGCAAATACCGCAGCAAAGGACAAGGGCAGTATGCGCGCCAGAATGGAAGACGCAGCTACCGCACCATCACCATGCTCAGACATGATCCGCAAAACAATGCTGCCACCAATTGGTGTAGCTAGATTGGTCAGCACCGCCGGCAAGCCGATGGAGAGCACCTCCGGAACGTCCTCCACAACCTTAGCTCCGGTCACAGGCGAGGGAAGCTTGTGGATTCGGAACAAAACGTTTGCTCCATAGGCAAAAACCACAATACGGGCCGCCACGGAGGCCCAGGCTGCCCCCTCTATTCCCCAACCGAAGACGAAGATAAACAGCGGATCAAGCCCCGCGTTTGCGATCGCACCAGATAGCGTCGCGTACATACTTCGGCGAGCGTCGCCGACGGCACGCATACCTGCAGACATCGACATCCCAAGAACAAGCAGAGGGACCGCCGGTAAAACGATGCGCGCATAGCTGATCGCGTATTGCTTTGTGACTCCTTCTGCTCCCAACAAAGAAAGCAAATTTGGGAGCTGCCAAAGCGTCAATGCGGCGAGTACGCTTGAGGTGATGCCATTAAACACCAGTACAGAACTACAAAGCCTTCCCGCACGCTCCCGATCCCCACTCCCTTCGGCTCGTGCCACCAGCGCGCCGAGAGCGATCTGCAGGCCGATGCCCAGGGACAGCAAGAAAAACTGTAGCGATCCAGCAAAACCGACGGCCGCGACTAAGCGCTGATCACCGAGCAGATTAATAAAGTAAATGTCGAATACGTCGACCGCAAATAGCGCCAGAAGCCCCACAGACGATGTCGATGTCATTACCAAAACGTGCTTCATTGTTGATCCGCGAAGGAAAACGGGACCGCTCATAGTATGGGTGCACTCATCAGGGGCAGCCGGCGCTACTTTCCGCCGGTTTTCGTTGCATGGTCATGGATTACGGCAAATTGAAGTCATGGGCCTAGAGAATGCGACAAACGTTTGTCGGCTTAATGTCACAAGAAACTCCACCCTAGTTGTGAGACTTCAGTCAGCGATATCGCTACTATTTCGTTTACTATTGTCGCATTGCAGCATAGGTACGGCGTAAATGAACGAACAGGCCACCAAACCACCACTGATTCCGGTGAACGCGATTATTTTCGTGGGCTTTCCTATTTTGGCACTTATCACAGTCCCCGCTTGGGGCGTGTACCACGGCTATTCCATGAGTCAATGGCTCTGGGCGGTTGTGTTTTTGTATCTAAACGGCATGGCGATTACCGGGGGGTTCCATCGTCTTTGGGCCCACAATACCTATAAAGCGCACTGGAGCGTTCGTCTATGGTTTGCCCTTTGGGGCGCGGGCGCGCTGCAGAACAGCATTTTAGTGTGGGCATCGGACCACCGACGACATCACCGTCACGTGGACGATATAGACGAAGATCCCTACTCGGCGCAGCGAGGTCTATGGTTCAGCCATATGGGCTGGATGCTAAGAGAATATGAAACGAACGTTGAGGACTTCAGTAACGTACGCGATTTGCAGCGTGACGCGATTGTAATGTGGCAGTACAAGCACTACGTCGCGATCACAACCTTTATGAATCTGGGAGTGCCGATGATCCTCGGCTTTTTCCTGGGCGACGTGATAGGAACCGTATTGGTTGTTGGACTGCTGCGATTGGTACTCAACCATCAAGTGACCTTTTTGATTAACTCCCTGGCCCATTTCTGGGGATCGCGGCCTTATACGGAAGAAAACAGCGCTCGCGATAATGGGTTCCTTGCATTTTTGACCTACGGCGAGGGTTACCATAATTATCACCACATTTTCCAGACGGACTATCGCAACGGTATTCGCTGGTATCAGTGGGATCCCACTAAGTGGATGATCGCGGCCCTGGCGCGTTTGAAGCTGACTTGGGACTTGAAGAAGGTTCCGGACTTTCGGATCCAGCGCACTCTCCTCGATATGCAATTCAAACGAGCGCAGGACATCGCAGACGAACAGACAGAGCCCACGCTAAAAGAGATTTTGGAGCGCGAATATCAGCTTTTTACCGATTCCATTAACCAGTGGAAGCAGCTCCAGAGCGAGCGCTATGAGCGCAAGCGAGAGCAATTGGGTGGCGCGATAGAAGAACAGCGCCAGCACCTACAAGAGCGCTGGGAGCAGGCGCGACTTGTAAGCAGTATTAAAGAACTCGATTACGCTATGCGCGCGCAGCGCAAGCGCCTCGATGCGCTGATTGAGCAATGGGCACCCCAGCCCGTCACGGGCTAAACCAGTCTTAAGCATCACCCTTACGACATGACCTCTATGCGCGAGCCTAATGCGCAGGAGGCCGGACCGGCATTATATGAGCGAAGACATTTACGGCTTTAGTCCGCTGGACCCATCAGGCAAAGCAAAAACACTTGAGGACTATCGAGGTCAAGTCCTGCTGATTGTAAACACCGCGTCTAAGTGCGGTTTTACGCCGCAATTTGCGGGCTTAGAAGAACTCTACAAGCAATACAGAGACAGGGGCTTTACGATCCTCGGGTTTCCCTGCAATCAGTTTGGCGCGCAAGACCCAGGTTCAAACGGCGAAATTATGGAGTTCTGCCAGCTAAATTACGGGGTCAGCTTTCCGATGTTCGGCAAGCTTGAGGTAAATGGCAGCGGCGCCGACCCTCTGTTTCAATACCTCAAGGAGCAAGCCCCAGGCTCCCTGGGCACGGAACGGATCAAGTGGAACTTCACAAAGTTTCTTATCAACCGCGAAGGAATCGTAGAAAAGCGCTACGCACCGACCAGTAAGCCTACGGCGATCGGCAAGGATGTTGAGCGGCTGCTTTAGTGAGATCAGTGCGGGTCTGATCGAAGTTGTCTAGAGCGAGACTCCTTTCCAACTGCGATCGCATCTCTTGGAACAGCGCGGCCGCTTCCGCGACTGGCGGAATCAGTGCTCGCGAGTGGCACGAAACTCGATAGCCGGCCAGCGTTCCTCCATCAGCGAAAGGTTTACCCGCGTAGGTGCCAGGTAGGTGAGGTAACCACCGCCGTCAATAGAAAGCTGGTCCGCTGCTTTACTGCGAAACTCCTGAAGCTTTTTATCATCTTCGCAGTACACCCAGCGAGCCGTGTATACGCTGATCGGTTCGTATATTGCTTCGACTTTGTATTCGTCCTTAAGCCGATAAGCGACCACATCGAACTGCAATTGACCAACGGCGCCCACAATAAGGTCGCTGCTGCTGAGTGGCGCAAAGACTTGCGTGGAACCCTCTTCTGATAACTGCTGCAAGCCTTTTTGCAACTGCTTTGACTTCAGTGGATCGCGAAGACGAATACGACGAAATAGCTCGGGAGCAAAATGAGGAATACCTGTGAAGGTGAGAGCCTCCCCCTCACTGAAGGTATCCCCAATCTGGATCGTTCCGTGATTGTGGAGCCCAATGATATCTCCGGCGGTCGCTTCCTCAACCATGACCCGCTCACCCGCCTTAAAGGTCACTGCATCGGCGATCTTCACGTCTTTAGCGACGCGCACATGGCGCATCTTCATACCCTTCTTATAGCGACCTGAACACACTCGCATGAACGCGATTCGGTCCCGATGACGTGGGTCCATGTTGGCTTGAATCTTAAACACAAAGCCGCTGAAAACCGATTCGGTTGCTGGTACGGTTCGCTCTGTCGTGTCGCGCGGCTGCGGGGGGGGAGCCCACTTCACGAAATCATCCAACATTTCCCGAACGCCAAAATTCGCAAGAGCGGTACCAAAGAACACCGGCGTCAGCTTGCCCGCCATAAATGGCTCTACCGCAAATTCGTGGCTGGCTCCGCGAACCAGCTCGATCTCCTCGACGAAAGTGTCGTATTCCTCGCCAAGCAGAGCCTTGGCCTCATCGCTGTCCAAACCCGCAATCGTCTCATCGGGAGGCAGAACCGAATTGTGGCCCTTCTCAAAACGGTGGATCGTGTCCGTGTAGAGGTTGTAAACCCCCAGAAACTGATCGGCCATACCGATTGGCCAGTTGATCGGCGCTGCGGGAATCTGCAGTACTTCTTCGATCTCGTCGAGGAGCTCAATCGGATCCCGAATCGGCCGATCCATCTTGTTCACAAACCCGATGATCGGCGTATCGCGCAGGCGGCACACGTTCATCAGCTTGATGGTACGATCTTCAACACCCTTCGCGCCGTCGATCACCATCAGCGCCGAATCAACGGCGGTGAGCGTGCGATAAGTGTCCTCCGAGAAGTCTTCGTGACCCGGTGTATCAAGCAAATTGACCACGCGCTCACGGTAGGGGAACTGCATAACGGAAGACGTGACGGATATTCCCCGTTCCTGCTCCATGCTCATCCAGTCCGAAGTGGCGTGTGGACCTCGCTTTCCCTTAACGCTTCCGGCAATCGCAATCGCGTTTCCCAAGAGCAGAAGCTTTTCAGTGATCGTAGTCTTACCCGCATCTGGGTGCGAGATGATGGCAAACGTTCGTCTCTTATTGATTTCATTGATAAAATCCGCGACTGCCATATCTCAAAATCCTAATTTGTACAAGAATTTGTACAAACCCATAAAGTTAACCCTAAGCCCGATGCGGAACGCTCAATCAACAGTCCAAGCAGTTTGCCAAGGCCTACAGTCAGCAAAACCTCCCATCAAAGCGTTGATAAATCCAAGTGCCATTTTGCCAGCATGGCTCGGCGCAATAAATCAGTATTTGCTCTTCACCCGATCAAAAATACGCGGCACAGAGCAGCGCTAAGCATCAAGGGTGCGGTTGCTTACTCCTCAAAACCCACAAACTCAAAGAGAGCGCCAAAATCATGTCCGTCAGCGGACCTTAGCGCGGCAATGTACTGGTCACGCCGTTCGTTCATAGCCTCTAGCTGGTAACCTCCCGCCCAATCAATAGCGGGTTCGTCCAACAGCTTCACCAGCACCGCATCGGCCATGATCCGCGCATGCCGTCCGTTGCCATTCGGAAACGGATGGATAAATACCATCCGGTGATGAAACCTCGCTGCCAGCTCGACAGGCGAGTACGTACCGTGCTCTATCCAATACTTGGCATTGTCTAGGAGCTGCCGCAATTGAATGGCCACCTGTATCGGATCAACACCGATATTTTTCTCCGTCCGTCGAAATGTGCCTGCCCACGTCCAAACCCAGCCAAACAGACGCTTGTGCAGTTCCAAAACAAACGCCTCGGACAACACATCAGGATTCTTCTGTTTGGCCAGCCATTTCAGGCCTTCGGTAATAGCCGCCTGTTCTAGCTGATCTAACTCTGCTCTGGTTGTTACGTGCTTAAACTTCAATCCTTCGAGTTCGTCAGGATCAAGTGGTGTAGCCCCCTCTGGGTACTCAGCAATATCCGGATACCCATCGGTCATTCATCATTCCAAAAGTCTGATGGCATCTTTTCGATGATTTGCGCAGCGATGCGCTGCACTTCAAACTCAAGCTGCTCTTTACCCAATGACTGCGCCTCTAGCGCCATATGTGTTGAAGCAGCGTCAACCTGTGCTCGCGCCTTCAGGATTGCCCGTTCCTTGATGACGTCTTCAACGTTTTGCCGGGGCACAACTGCATACACAAACGTGCAGCCCATGGCCTCAGCCATGCTTTGCATGGTCTTGAGGGTGACACTGCCCTTCGGCTCGTCCTGCTCTGCTTTGGATATCCTGGCTTTTGTAACGCCAAGCTTCTTGGCGAGTTGCGGGCCCGACATGCCTAGCGCCGTTCGCACTGTGCGCAGCCAGCCTTCCTTTGGGAGGCCATAGTTGGGCAGCATAGAGAAGCGGCCAAACTGACTTACAGCTTGGTTCACCTTGTCTTGATATTGCTTGGCAACGATCTTGTCTATGCTCATGTTCCTTTACTCTGGACAACTTATATGTATACG
>JBCBZV010000246.1:0-3390 GCA_039815155.1 Pseudomonadota bacterium | reverse complement strand
TGTGAACATCGGGTTCTTCATACCCCACTGCACCGACAACAAGTCGTCGACCGTGGCTACGTTAGAGCCGTCGCTGGCGGTGAATAGGTCGCCGTCCGTCCAGTGTTCCAGCTCGTGGCCCCAGGGGTCGTTCCAGTAATCGAAGATTTGACTGCCCAGCATGTGACGGCCAACGCCCCAGGCGGAGTCGCGCTTATGCTCCGCCAAGTGCGCGTGGCCCAGCATCAAGTCATCGATTCCGGCGACTTCGAAGGCTGCGTGCATAAATCCCGGCTTCTCGGGTAGCTGGGCTAAAAACAGGGTGTGGTGATCCGTCGGCTCTTCGCCGCGATCACAGCGCATAAACGCGCCGATCGCCGCGCCCGGCGCTGCCTCAATCTCATCGGAGGTGATAAAGCCAAAGCGTTCCTTATACCAGCGCTCGGATACGCGAAAGTCCGACACATTCATCACGCAGTGGCCCAGGCGTTTCACGTGGGAGGGGCCGGCGTTCAAACGCACCGGTTCTCTGGCCCGTTGCTTCTGTTCGGCGGAGTTTCTCGGCGGCTCCGGTGGTAGCTCTCGCGGCGGGTTGCGAGTTTGTCCTGCAACCACTTCAACCAGTACGCCGTCCGGGTCGATCAAGCGAACGCATCTACCCTCGCCGGGGCCACCAAAGGGCTGTACTTCAACATTCTCCGCTTGAGCAAGCTTCTCTAGATCCTCGACCGAGTCCGCTCGTAAGCCCACTCCTAGAAACTTCGCTTCGCCTTTTTCCGTGACGTGATTAAAAGGAATGCCATCGTGGCCGCGTCCGTATAGGCGACCATCGCTGTAAGTGAAGGTGTCCAAACCGAACTCGGTTAAAAACGTCTCCATCAGCGCCAGATCCGGGGCACTGAATCGCACGTGAGCGACGTCTTCTACTTTTATGATGCTCATGTTGTTCACCTTTCAGCGTCAATCAGTGAATGCTTGCTGGGGCGACACATGCTAACTTAATTGACTATTAAGTCAATATTAAATAGTATGTCAATTATGATTTCAATCCGTTTAACGAAGTACCTAGCCAGAGCGCTAAGGGTGGGAAATGACATTGGGTAAAAGGCTGCTGGGCCCAGATGCGACGCTCAGCGAAGCGAATACAGAGCACCTAGTGCTTTATTCGGTCGATCTGTCTCCCTGCGGGCGTCGGGTGATGATTACCTTGCTTGAGAAAGGTTTGCCCTTTGATTTGGTCGACGTTGACGTCTCCAACATGCAGCAGCGAAGCCCGGAGTACCTGGCACTCAATCCGAATGGCTTTGTTCCTACCTTGTCGCATCGAGGCCAGGTGATTTTCGAGTCCGGTGCCATTAACGAGTATTTGGAGGAGCAGTTTCCCGAGACGCCTTTAATGCCCGCGACACCCTCTGAGCGGGCGCAGGTCCGAATGTGGATGGCCGCCGAAGGCGCGATGGCGAAAACATTTCGACCGCTCATGTATCAGCGCCTGGCCGGCCCCATTTTGCACCTCAGCCGAACTCACGATGAAGCTATTAAGATCGCTGAGAAAGCGACCCAGGAGCCCCAGGATCTCAGTTGGGAAAGTCGAGTCTGGCATCTGCGCGTACTTACGCCGGAAGAGGAATCCGACCACGAACGGGCGCTGCTAAGTTGGTTGGATAAGGTCGAAGAGGCGCTCCAGGGGCGCGACTATTTGGTGGGTGATTTCTTCAGCCAGGCCGATATCAGCATGTACCCAAGGATCGCTATGTATCGGTACCTTGGAATCGCCATCGATCAGGCACGCTATCCCAACGTTACTGAATGGATGGCGCGTCTCAGTCGACGACCTTCCTTCGAACGGTCTATGAGCGCCGAAGCAAAAAGAATGCGTTCGATTGCTACCTCGCCGGTGTTCGCGAGTGTGCGCAAAACCCTGGCGGTTGAAGAAACGGATCGAAGCCTGTTCGGTCGTGCCAAGCTCTGGTGTATCGGCCAGTTGCTGCGAAGGGCTTTGGGCGTTGAGAAGCTGCTCACGAGCGACACAATTCTTAAACCGCTCTATCTGCCCGGCGAGGTAGAAGAGGGCTTGAGGCCGACAGCGCTACAAACTCCACAGGCTATGAAGCGGCCCGCCGCCGGTGAGCTCTGTCTTTATGGAGTTGAGGCATCACCCTATACCTGGCGCCTGCAATCGCTGCTGGACATGCTCGGCATGTATTATCGGTTTGAGTCTGTGGACCAAACAGCGGGAGAAGCCCTACCGTTGAAACTGCTCGCCTTTAACCCGCAACAAGAACTCCCCGTCCTGGTGTGTGGTGAGCACATTATCAACGGCGCAGACACGATTGCAGAATATCTACTGGGTAGTTTTTTAAGCGATGAGGTGTGGACCGCGGGCGACAGTCAGGAGAACGCGCTCTCACGAATGTGGCTGGCCCTGGAAGCGGGTAACCACAAAGAGCTCACCCCGCTCTGGCGTCGCTACCTGTGTAAGGACGAATCAGTGCAGTTCATCGCGGATGAAAAACTGGCTCTAAACCGGCTGAAGTTTCCCCTGGGAATACTTGAGCACACGTTGGCACAACGGCCCTATCTATGTGCGGCTAAGCCGAGTTACGCCGATTTAGCCTGGAAGAGTCGCATAGACGCCTTGGCGCTGGTGCCCGATTTTCAGGTGGATGCGTTCCCGGCTCTGGCTGCTTGGTATCGACGAATGCAGGACGTGCTTACGCCAAAACATGAGCTTGCCTAAGTGACCATCGAACGATAGGTTTACCGTCGATGAGCCCAAGCCCAAGCGGTCATCTCCACATCTCAATAAACCTGCGCATACACCTCTTTTAGTGTGGTGCCCCGAAACCGGCGCAGCGCGCTATAGACGGGCATAACAACCTTGGCAAAAGCAGGGCCGGCCGCCAGTTCCTTTCGGAACGCGGGTCGAGCGTGCATTCTCTCGTAGAGCCGCTCCAAACTCGGATGCACATCGATTGGGTAACCTGTTGCGCTCAACCGGTAAATGGATATGAACCAAGCGATGTCCAACACCGTGGGATGATCCCCCAGCAGCCAGGTGCGATCGCCCAGTAATTCCTCCAGCTGTACAAAGGCATCGTGAAACGCGACCACGGCGTCTCTGGACTGCTTCTCCGTGATACCGTGCTTGGCGAAGGCGCGCCACCAGGCGACTTCCCGCGTTCGATGGGGGTCATCGGCGCCGTTCTTCTCATAGCTCTTAAGCTGCTCTTCACCACGTTTGATCAGCGACTGCGGCACCATGTATCCCATGGTGACGACCCGCAGATCCATATGCAGATTGTTCTCCAGCTCAAGCAGCTTCTGTGTGATGGCCAACTGCTCTTCACCTTTGGGCATCCAGGAGTGCTCGGGTGTTGGAAAGGCCTCATCGATGTACTGCAGAATGTG
>JBCBZV010000179.1:0-6614 GCA_039815155.1 Pseudomonadota bacterium | reverse complement strand
TTGAGACATAGCTCTACCTATATGAGTTGGGTTGTTCTTCCCCGAACCCTCACGACAAACCGGATCGGATACCGCTTAGCTGTGTGAATTGACAACTATTCGGTAGCCGAATTGGCACCCTGCCGTGAGTTTTAGCCCGGAGGCGTCATTAGCTTCAGAGGGTCATGCCCTCTCAGCGGCGCGCGTTATACCACATCGTGCCATCTTGATCCAGATGTGGTAGAAAGCTACGCCCGTTAGGCGCACCATGGGGTAAAATGCGGCGCCTTCACCTAACTACGCGGACGCCACTGACGGCAGCCTTCCAGGCACGACAGGTCGGTCCGAATGGATTCAATTTCATGGCTGTATCTCTTAAAAGCGAAGAAGACTTCGCCGGTATGCGCATTGCCGGAGCGATGGCTGCGGAAGTCCTTGAGATGATCGTGCCGAAAGTAAGCATCGGCGTGAGCACCGGGGAGTTGGATCAGATATGTCATGAGTACATTACGGAGGAACTGGAAGCAATTCCGGCCCCGTTGAATTACAACGGCTATCCAAAATCCATTTGCACGTCTATCAACGACGTCATCTGCCACGGTATCCCATCGGACGGCAAAAAGTTACGTAACGGTGACATTATGAATATCGATGTCACGGTGATAAAGGATGGTTACTTCGGCGATAGCAGTATCATGGTGGGCGTGGGCGAGGTTGCGCCCCATGCGGAGCGACTTGTACGCATCACCAAAGAGTGCCTGGAGCTTGGCATCGAAATCGTGAAGCCGGGAGCGCGTCTAGGCGATGTTGGTCACGCAATCCAACAGCACGCCGAAAACGCTTATTATTCGGTGGTACGCGAATATTGCGGTCACGGAATAGGCTTAGCGTTTCACGAGGATCCGCAGGTTTTGCACTACGGACGACCAGGAACCGGCTTGGTGTTACAACCGGGAATGACCTTTACAATAGAACCTATGATCAACGCGGGAAAGCGCCACACAAAACTCAATACCCGCGACGGATGGACAGTGACAACTCGGGATGGTCGTCTTTCGGCTCAATGGGAACACACCATTGGGGTAACGGAAGACGGCTGTGAAGTTTTTACTCGGCGCAGCGACGGCGGTTGATGTAACGCCACAGCTGCATCGTATGTCTATCAGAGCATTCACGTGTCTACTATGGTTAGCAATTGGAACGCGGCTAAGAGGTCCGAAGCCACAGAGGATCAGATACAAACGAGCCCTATCTCCAGCTCACGGGGAGCAATACGCCAACTGACAGCAGAACACTTGCGCGCGCACCGTGACGAGTTGGGGTTGCTTGACGCACTGCGCAACGCTCTTCATTCAGTCGACACCGGCCTAAATGATCGTTTCCGAGCAGGAGAGTCTGCGGGGCAGCTTTTGCTCGACCGGGCGCACGCGGTCGATCAAATCATCTGCTTTGCCTGGAGCGAGTTTGAACTCGAGACTAGCGGTCACGCATTGGTCGCCGTCGGAGGCTATGGGCGTGGCGAATTACACCCGTTTTCCGATATCGACATTCTGGTGCTTCTGAACACGAGCGCCAGCTCCACTACCGACGCCTTAGAAACCTTTCTTACCTTTCTGTGGGATCTGGGCCTGCACATCGGCCACAGCGTGCGTACGGTCCAAGAATGTATAGAACAAGCAGACGCCGACGTGACCGTGTTGACGAACCTGCTTGAAGCGAGACTTTTGAGCGGCGATGAGGCGTTGCTAGCCTCCGTCGAACGGGGTATCGATGCGGACAAAATCTGGCCGCCGCAAGACTTCTTTCAAGCAAAACTGGAAGAGCAAGCGAAGCGGCACGAGAAATATGGAGACACAGAGTACAACCTAGAGCCGAACGTAAAAGGTTCACCGGGCGGGCTGCGCGACCTTCAGCTCATTGGCTGGTTGGGACGGCGGCACTTTGGTTGGCGATCGGTTCAGGAGTTGCGGGACAACCAAATCATTACGCCGCAGGAAGCGAAAACCATCACCGAAGGACAGGAGTTTCTGTGGCGGGTTCGCTATGCGCTTCATCTCATCGCTGGGCGGGAAGAAGACCGCCTGCTGTTTGACCATCAACGGGAACTGGCGAAATTCTGGGGCTTTGAAGACGGCGACAAACTCGCGGTAGAGCAGTTTATGCAGCTTTACTATCGGCGAGCCTTGGCCCTCTCCCAACTCAACGAGTTGCTCCTCCAAGCCTTTGACCAGGGCATCGTCAATGCAGACCACAGCGTGGCTGTTGAGCCGATTGATGAACATTTTGAGCTTCGAAACGGCTACGTAAGCATGCGTAGCGATAAGGTTTTTGTAGCTCACCCGGCGGCGCTGATTGAGGTCTTTCTGCACGCGGGCAATGTATCCGGAGCACGAGGCATCGACGCGGCCACGACGAGATGTATTGGCGCATGCCTGCATTTGATCGATGACGACTTTAGAGCGGACGAAGCACACAAAGCGTTGTTTCTGAGGCTATTTAGCGACAATCAACAAGTCACACGCCAGTTGCGCAACATGTCACGCTATGGAGTTTTGGGGCGTTACCTGCCGGCCTTTGGAAAAATCGTTGGGCAAATGCAGTTCGATCTTTTCCACAGCTACACAGTCGATGCGCACACCTTTCGGGTGATCGAAAACATCCGTCGCTTTTTACGGCCCGAAAATGCAGAACGCTTCCCGGTCACGAGCCGCGTCGCTCGTCGCCTCCCAAAGGTGAGCCTTTTGTATCTAGCCGGTTTGTTTCACGATATTGGTAAAGGCAGAGGCGGTGATCACTCGGAGTTGGGAGCCGTCGATGCACGCGTGTTTTGCGAGTCGCACGGACTGAACGATGCTGATACGGATTTGGTTGTATGGCTTGTGCGTGCACACCTACTTATGTCTGCAGTCTCGCAGCGCAAGGACATCTCCGATCCAGAGGTTGTGCAAGAGTTCGCCAAAGAAGTGAAAACACAAAACCGACTCGACTACTTATTTACCTTAACTGTGGCCGATATTAACGGCACGAATCCTAATCTTTGGAATGCCTGGCGAGGGAGCCTACTTCGCCAACTCTACAACGAAACGAAAAAAGCTCTGAGCCGCGGTTTAGAAAACCCCGTTGACCGGGAAATGTGGGTTCAAGAAACCAGAAATACGGCACAACGAGTGCTGGAAGACCGCGGATTCACCCGCGCAGAGCTAGAAGAACTTTGGTCTGAGCGCGACGAAGACTATTTCCTCCGTGAGAAAGCCGAGGACATCGCCTGGCATACAGAAGCGATCGCCAGTCATAGGGATGCCAGTGCGCCGCTTGTACTGGTTCGCAATGGAGTCGAATCGAGCGTTGCGAATACCACACAGATTTTTATCTACGCGCCCTTTGACATCAGCTCGTTTTCTCAGACCTGTTCGTGCCTTGAACAGCTCAATTTGAGTATTCATGATGCACGGGTCTATCACGGCAGCGATGGGATGAGTTTGGACACCTACTACGTTCTTGATTACAACGGTGATCCCCTGGAAGACCCAGAACGGCTGCGACATATTCGAGAGCATTTGAGTCGCTCTCTCGTTCCAGAAGCGGGGCTGGCATTGATCAGCCCAAGACTCACGCCACGGCGTGTTCGTTCGTTCCAGTTGGCCACGGAAACGAATTTCGTAGTCGACGAAGACCGGGATGTATCGATATTGGAGCTTACTTCTTTAGACCGTCCAGGCCTGCTCGCACGACTGGGCGAAGTATTTGTTGAGTTCGGCCTAATTTGCCAGGCAGCGAAGATTCAAACCCTGGGTGAACGCGTAGAAGACATTTTCATGCTGACCGATTTGGAACAGCGCGCTATCAGTGACACCGATCTTGCGGCAAGAATTCAAGCGGCGATTTGCGAGAAACTCGATTCGCAAGAAGCGGCCTAGGGTCTACCGGATTAGTAGACGCGAAACCTAAGCGGCGAGATGTCGTCGGAATTCATAAGAGGCGTTAAGAGGCAATGAATAGCGGCTTTGCTGATCTGCATCCCTATCCTTTTGCGCGTCTTGACGCGCTTTTGAAAAATACTTCGCCGCCCACCGCTAGACCGACGCTGCGCTTGTCCCTTGGTGAGCCACAGCACGATCCCCCTGAGTTGGTCCTGCAAGCCCTCGTCGAGAGCTTAAACACGGTCAAAAATTATCCGCTAACCAAGGGCTCAGTTGAGTTACGACAGGCACAAAGCGACTGGATGCGACGTCGGTATCGGCTGCGCGAGCTCAACCACGATCGGCACGTTCTGCCCGTCAATGGAACGCGGGAAGGTTTATTCGCTATCGCACAGACGCTGATCGATGCGCAGGCAAACTCTCTAGTCGCCATGCCAAACCCTTTTTACCAGCTCTACGAAGGAGCCTCTCTTCTCGCAGGCGCAAAACCGCTTTATCTTCACTGCGACGCGGATCAGGGGTTTCTGCCCGACCCGGAGGACATCTCCGATGCGGAATGGCAAAGGCTGCGGCTCATTTATTTATGCACACCGGGAAACCCGAGCGGTGGTGTGATTAACCACGATTTGTTCAAAGTGTTCATTGAGCGCGCCCAGGAGTTCGACCTAGTTATTGTGTCTGACGAGTGTTACTCGGAGATATACCCGCAAGAGAGCAAGCCACCGGGTGGAATCCTCGAGGTCTGCGAGGCGATCGGCCTAGGCGACTATCACAACTGTCTCAGCATGCATTCACTATCAAAACGGTCGAACTTGCCGGGCCTTCGTTCGGGATTTGTTGCTGGTGATGCAGCTCTGATTGCTAAATTCAGCCAATACCGCAGCTACCACGGCTGCGCCATGCCGCCCCATCACCAGGCCGCGAGCGTTATTGCCTGGTCCGACGAAGAGCATGTCAGGGAAAATCGTGAACTCTATCGGCGCAAATTTACCGCCGTCCGCGAGATTTTGTCACCGCATTTTGCCCTCGATGAACCGGACGGTGGCTTCTTTTATTGGCTTAAGACACCTGTGGACGATCAAGAATTTGTGCGCACCCTGTATGCGGAGGCAGGAGTACTATTGCTACCAGGCTCATTTCTCGGACGAGAAAGCAGCGCCAGTGCAGCGGAGCCCACGGTGAATCCCGGTTCCGGCCGTGCCCGAATGGCTTTAGTCCCGGCGCTAGAGGACTGCATCGAAGCAGCGCGACGTATGGCGGAGGTTGCTGCTCGCTGGAACTAAAGCGAGCGGCATAATCGTTCATGCTCAAAGCAGATCGGGTTGAATTTATTCTTGAACGGCTACAAGAGCTCTACCCGGAGCCTCCCGTACCGCTAGACCACCGCGATCCCTACACGCTACTAATCGCCGTGTTGTTGAGCGCCCAGTGCACTGACGAACGCGTAAACCAGGTCACACCTCAGCTCTTTGAGCTAGCATCCACGCCACAAAAGATGGCCAAACAGCCCGTCGAAATGATACGAGCGATCATACGACCTTGCGGGCTATCGCCCCAGAAATCAAAGGCGATAGCCACGCTTTCACAGATCTTACTGGACGAGCATGACGGGCGCGTTCCGCAAGACTTCGCAGCGCTCGAACGACTACCTGGTGTGGGCCATAAAACGGCAAGTGTGGTGATGGCCCAGGCTTTCGGCGTTCCGTCCTTTCCCGTCGATACTCATATTCACCGACTCGCTCAGCGCTGGGGTCTCACGTCAGGAAAAAACGTCACCCAAACGGAACGGGATCTGAAACGCCTTTTTCCGAAAGAGTATTGGAATCGACTGCATCTTCAGATTATTTTTTATGGTCGCGAGCACTGCTCCGCACGAGGCTGCGATGGGCGCGTGTGTGAGATTTGTCGTACCTGTTACCCGAAGCGCAAACACCCCAAGCGTACGCTAAAGGCCTAGGCAGGATCTTGCGCTTAGCCCAAGCGCTAGCCAACCAAAAGAAGAAAAGCGCTTTGCCCATCTGCTATATTCGCGCCGCTAAAATTTGCCGGAAAAAGTGAACACGATGAGGACTAAAATTTTTGGTATTGCGAACTGTGACACCGTCAAACGAGCGAAACGATGGCTCGACAGTCATAGCGTTGAGTACGACTTTCACGACTTCCGAGTGGACGGCTTGGAACGATCGCTATTGGAGGAATGGGTATCGGCAGAGAGCTGGCGTACGATCGTCAATCAGCGCAGCAAGAGCTGGCGCTCTCTGGACCAAAATCGCCGAGACTCGATGGACGATAACACGGCAATCGCGGCCATTCTTGAACAACCCACTCTCATTAAGCGCCCGGTTCTCGAAAGGGAGCGCACGCGATTATTCGGCTTCGATGAGGCAGCCTATCGCGACATCTTTGAGTGATTCGTGTGATTCGTGTGATTCTTGTGAAGAGAAGCTCGGCGCCCGGTGACGACCGTCGGCACAGTAACAACTCGCTTACAGCACGCGCGGAGCAATATCCGAATTCAGAGGCACCGCGAAAAAACGCGACAAGCCAGAAATGGCATTCTTAAAGCCCGCGACAGTAAGGCCGTGGCGAGTAGGAACTTACTAGTTGTTAGATTCTTGGTTGGAGAAAGGTAGATAGGTCTATGGCGGCGTACGCATACGGAATTGGCATCGGGACACAGAATAAAAAGGGTGAGTGGCTTGAAGTATTTTTCCC
>JBCBZV010000272.1:0-2147 GCA_039815155.1 Pseudomonadota bacterium | reverse complement strand
GTGGTGGGACGTCGACAAGACGATGACTGCTGGCCGGCGCCCGTATGGGGCAACCTTTCCGGCGACGCCGTGTACGCGGCGGGAGAGCTAAACAGGGTCAGCACGTTGCTCTCCCGAGTAGGCTTCGACACGGACTCGCGCTAGGCCGCAAGCTAGTGAGTCAATCCCGAGCGATAGCGGTGTCACCGCTCGGCCAAAGACTTGGGTTATCTCGACACTGACTCTCAATCGCTGCTCTGAACTTGTCACGCTCAGCGACAAGATCGTAGAAGTCGTCAAGGTATGCCCGAGCTCGTCGATTGGAGTATTTCATTTTTCCCTCAAGGGGAAACAGGGCGTAGATCGCTTGCCGTTGCTCTTCAAAAAGCCCTAGCGCGTCTTGCAAGCGCGTGTCTCCGGTGCAAAGCCCCCGAAAAACTCGCTGCCGCACCGATCTGATACCCAGGCCCCTCGCTGGTAGAGCGTAATCGGCATTCACAAGCCCGGCCTGATCGAAGTCGTAGGGGACGATTTGATGATAGCCCTGGCCCTCGGCCAAAAGTACGCCGTTATGACAGCATGTGCCGCCGCTGCGACCTCGTCGTAGAGACCAATCAGTATTGCCGATCATGTACTGAAACAAACCCAGACGGGTGATCGCATTGGGATTTAGCGCTGATCCTGAAACCTTGGTCAAGGCCGCTTCCTGCATCTCGATACGTTGCGCAAGCTTGCCATCGGCCTCAATAAAAAAGGCTGGACGCGCACGAGGCTTACGAACGCCTTCCGTATCGATGTAGGTAATTTCCAACAGACGTACCCGAAAGGAGGCATCGCTCAGCAAGTTATAAACGCGATAAAGAGTGTGCTCATGGGCGAGATAGCGTCGAAACTTTCTATCGTCCCGACAATGGGTAACCAATTTCAGTTTGTTCTGACCTTGGAACACCGTCTCCTTGAGTTCCCCACGGCGGAAGTTCAGCTTCAGCGGCGGAAGCTCACACAGCTCTTTTCGGGAATGGCCTCGGGTTGTTACTTCCACGTTTAGCAGCTTTGAATCCGGCCTGGAGTCTATAGAGAGCGTACCTGCCAGCGACTCATCCCCGACACGTCCGCGCAGAAGACTGTTTAACGGTAAGCTGAGCTCTATCGCTAGCGGTTCATCGGAATCGAATAGTGGCTGTTCCGATGCCACAACCCCGAAGGACGCAGTTGCAGCCAACGCAGCGGTTGCATAGCGAATCGCGACAGCCGAGATCCACGCTGCGCACCTCGCTGTGATTGGCTCTGTTCCGTCTTCCCCACCCATCGGCCAATCTTACCCGATGAGACTTCTCGTATTGATGCTAAGTGTTGGGAATCCGGGCGGGCCGTGAAACAAAGGAGTGAAAACTGATGAACGACGCATTACGAGATTGGGCCACGGGTGTAATAATGGCCATCGCATAAGCATCTCGCCGAGCGTTCGAGCCGGGAACGGAGAAAACGAACGAAACAGCTGAGAGGCACAAGCATCGGCGATGCAACCACTCTATAACCCGCTGCCAACCAGGAGATTGATTCTTTGTTTAGTTCACCCCGGCCCAACTACCTTTTGCTGTTGTTCTTGACGCTCATACTCTCACCGGCGGGGTGGGCCCAAGTCGTCGACGAAGAACAGGTCGGTGCTTGGTACATGTACTTCTTTGACACGCAGTTCGAGAACAGTCGCTGGGGTGTGCAGGGGGATGCGCAGTATCGTAACTGGGATCTCGGTGGCGATTTAGAACAGCTGCTTTTGCGCAGTGGCCTCACCTACCGACCAGAGTCGGTGGATGGTGTATTCACATTAGGCTACGCCAACATCAGGACCGGAGCCTTTGGAGATTCTTCTCGCACCACCGGGGAAGACCGAATCTATCAAGAGGCTCTGCTGCCGCAAAAGCTGGGTAATCGTATTTACCTGCGCCATCGTTTTCGCTACGAACAGCGTTGGGTTGAAAACCAGGACTTCCGAACGCGCTTTCGCTACGCGCTGTTCGCAAACATACCCTTAAATCAAGAGACGCTTGGTCGCGGCGCCTGGTACCTGTCCTTCTATAACGAGATCTTTTTAAATGGAGAGCGCGATATTGGCGATGGGCGTGAAGTCGAAATCTACGATCGCAATCGTCTTTACGGTGCGATCG
>JBCBZV010000252.1:0-3020 GCA_039815155.1 Pseudomonadota bacterium | reverse complement strand
GAGATCTTCTTCTCGCTCAGGGAGGCCCAGATCCTGATCGAGCGGTGGCGTCGGCATTACAACACCGTCCGACCCCACAGCGCTCTCGGCTACCGGCCGCCAGCCCCAGAAGCGATCATCCCGGTCGACCAGAGGCCGGTCATGCACTAACAATTCAACCGGACCACTCGGTGGGGACAGTCCACGATTACGTCCGGATCGCTCCCGCGTTATAGATTACGTCTTCGCAGGGGGTTTGTAATATGTTGGGAAAGCCTGTCCGGACGATAGACCAACAGCCATCCGGTGAGCCCTGGCGTGCGGATGGTATCGGCACGTTGGTCAAACCGGGCGAGCTAATTGATATCGTAGAAATGACGCCACTCACCCTAAATGACCGGCGGATATACAACTGCCTGTTGGCGAACGCATGGGACAACATCGGGGAAGATGTCAAGCATGTGATTTCAAAAGCTGATCTCAGTTCAAGTCACAACGGCACTGAGCGAATGGGTGCATCTATCGAGCGTCTAATGGCGGCGATAGTTCGTGTGCGATTGCCCGATGGAAAACTGATGCGGGTGCAGTTGCTCGGCTCGAACACAGAGACGCAAAAGGGGAGTGGGGTCTTTCGGTATCGCTTCGACAGTCAGCTACGGAAGATCATCAAAAATAGCAGCGTGTTCGCTCGCATCCGGAGTGAGGTCACGTTTGCGCTGTCTTCCAAGTATGCGCTCGCGCTCTACGAGATGATCCAGAAGCGGGGCAACCTTTCGCACCGTTGGTCTGAGGAATTTTCCGTCGATGAGTTGCGATCACTCCTGGGGGTCGAACCGGGCAAGCTCACCCTGTTTGGAAACTTCAAAAGCCGGGCGCTGCAACCCGCAGTGCGCGAGGTTAATGCCCTGGGCGACTACGGGGTGCAGATGCTCCCGGTGAAAACCGGGCGGGCGGTCACGGCCGTCAAAATCTCTTGGTGGCGAAAGTCGGAAGATGAGTTGAAAGCGGCGTATCAGGAATTGCAGCGCAGTAGGGTGGGGCGGCGCGCTCGGATCGCAGGCACCGTAGAGGACGTTGCGGCCTTTCAAGCGTCTGTTATCAAATAGCTTTAGTACATTAACGGGGGCTGTATGACTACATCGGCGCAATCTCTTAATCAGCTATTTGCAGCAGCCACAAATTCTACTGATAAGCAGCAGAAAGTTGTGACCGTTGTTGCGTCTCATCTTGGTTTAACCGGTGATGACGCCGAGGCGATCGCCATCTATCATATTCATAAGCTACTCCGCCGGATTTCTAATGACATCGATAACTTGCCAATTGACGATGTGTCGAAAAAGCAAGCCCGAAACTACCTGGGTAAATTTCAGCCTTTGACTAACTTCAACGGCTTCCACATGAGCGTCAATGATGCTGTCAACAACTATATGAAAGCCGACCATTTGGTTGGCCTTATAAATCTGCACATGGCGATATCCGGGCATGTCGAATATATAAATGCTGGCTCCGATATCACCAAACATTCGGACACATTGCGCTCTCTGATAGATGATATTGAACATGAAGACATCTCTGATTTTGCAAAAAGGGTGCTCCGGAAGCGGCTTATTCAGCTTAGGTCAATCATCGACAATTTTGATGTCTACAGCCCAGAAGAACTAGCGGAAGCGCTAGAGGCACTGGTCGGCTCCATAATCATAAATCAACCAAAAGCACCTCAGAGCGCCGCTAAGACATACGCAAAAATAGTTGTTGTTACTGGCGCTTTGCTCGCTGCATTGGCTGGAATATCCCAAGGATTGGGCTCTCTTGTGTCAATTACAGAGAGTAGCCAGAAGCTTCTAGGCGTGATTGACGGCACAGAAGAGCAATCAGAACATGGCGACACGTCATTGAAACCCGAGGCGGATAACCGGGTCATAGATGGCGATTGAAGTCTCGCCGTCCGTGCAGCACGCGTACCATCTCAACATCGTCAGCTACCCAACGAAAGATGATGGCATGAGAGCCGGCGTTGGCGCGGTGATACCCCGCTTTGATGTGCTCGATAGAGCGGCTGGGGTAGTGACCGGCGGCGCAGCGTTCGATCGCGCTGCGTAGGAGGCTCACGTAGACGACCGCCTGGCGGCGTCCCCAGCGCTCGGCCGTGTAGTCCCAAATGTCATCGAGATCACGCTGTGCGGCTGGTGTGAGGCGGTAGGAGGACATACGCGGGCGAGGTTAGCCAGCGAGCTTCCGGGCCATGAACGCATCGAAGTCGAATGGCTCGGCGGGGCCGGAGGCTTCACCAGCCTCGATGGCAGATCGAATGTCCGCATCGGTGAGGGCAGCACCCTCAGCCGCTTCGATGTCAGTGGCCAGGGCTGAGAGGAAATCGGCCACCTCGTCCTGGCGGTCGCTGGGAAGCTGGCGCAAGGACTGATAGACATGATCAAGTTTGGTGCTCATGCCAGCTATGGTATCACGGTGAGTGGTGGCGGCAAGCAGCGGCCACAGGCAACAAGGAGCACGCGCTATGACCACCCTCGACAAGCTCCGCTGGTACTTCGGCTACCTGTTCTCTGGCTGGTGTCCTGATCCCGCCTGCGGCGGCGCCATGCAGATGTATGACGACCGGCCTCACCGAGACTACTGCTCGAACTGCCACCGCTCGCAACGGATGCTGGACAGAGCACCCGAGGTGCAGGAGCGGCGGCAATGGTCAGCGATGCCACGGCTGCGCGACCCTGAAACTCCAACTATGCCCTAAACACGATCCATCCACTTTGATCATAGCCTAGGGCGTACCAGTCTCGTACGATAACGCGCATGGAACACGGATTTATTCACCCCGTCGCAAGTCGTTTTGTTTCTATTAATTATTGGCTTAATGCCGTTGAAATTATAAAAGCTCTATCCATTTTCATCTCAAAAAAAATATATGCGAGAACGCTTTCAGATAATGAGCGCCGATCAATTGCCAGTCTTGTTATTGATGCATTCGTAATATCAAAATTTTTGCTGGTATTTCTATTAATTATGTACAATTCGAGCAGCCCCAT
>JBCBZV010000043.1:0-30219 GCA_039815155.1 Pseudomonadota bacterium | reverse complement strand
GTTGGTCGAGCAAGCCCAGGTACCGAAACACGAGATCTAGTAGAAGCGCTAGGACTGGACCCGGAAGGTCCTATCGATCCCGCTCGGCTGGTGCCTTCAAAGGCTTACTACGATTTTTTTGCTGCGCTGGCCGAGAGAGACCCAGAAGGTGCCGCCTTGCCGCTGCGTATCGGGGCCGCAATGCGCAGTGACGACTACGGTGCCTTCGGCCTGGCCTGGAAGTCCGCGCCAAACCTGCTTGGATCCTATACCCGATCAGAGCGCTATGGGCGGGTGCTCGGAAGCGCTGAGACCTACACCGTTGAACCATCAGCCGATGGCGTGTTTCTGAATCTGGAAAAAGCAGGTGACGGTCGTGTGGGTATGCTGTTATCCAATGAAGCCAGCCTATCGGCGGTCGACACGATCAGTAGAGAAGTGAGCGCCAGCGAGTTCACTGCGCTTGGGGTGTTCTTCAAGCACTCGCCGCGAGGTAGCCGAACAGTCTTTGAATCGCACTTTAACTGTCCGGTGCACTTCGAAGCAGGTCGCGACGCGCTTCTGGTCAGCGAGAAGAGTTTGAACACGCCGAACCGGCTTGGCGACGCAAGCATTGCCAGCTTCTTTGATCGTCACCTAGAGCAAGAACTGTCATCAGTTGCAGCAAACCTTGGCCTCGAAGTGAAGGTTCGGCGAGCCGTGGCGAACATGCTCAGTGAAGGGGTGCCAACACTGACAAGCGTCGCTGCAGAACTCGGCCTAGGCGCGCGAACACTGCAAAGACGCCTCGCCCGCGAAGGGCACACGTTTCAAGAAACGGTCGATAGCGCACGCAAAGATCTCGCCAAGCGCCTGCTGCGGGAAACCGACTACAGCCTTGCGGAGATTGCATTCCTAACTGGCTTTGCAGAACAGAGTGCGTTTACTCGAGCGTTCAAACGTTGGGGCGGAAAGACGCCTCGCTCCTACCGAATTTCATCTCGGGCCTAGCGCAGATCACCTTTCTTAGAATCAGCGAACCGAGTGTCGTCATTGATCAAAAGATTGGCACCGCGAAGCAAGAACCAATCTTGTTCGATCTTTAAATTTGCACCTGCAGTTAACAAGCGAGGTGCAAAGCAATGCAATCAACTACGAGTAATACAAATCAATTTCTGATCATCGGCGGAACAGGGAAAACCGGTCGCCGCGTGGCGGAACGGCTGAAGAAAAGCGGCTATTCCGTACGTGTTGGCTCCCGGTCGGCCGAACCCAAGTTCGACTGGAATCTTGAAGAAACCTGGGCTCCCTGTCTCGAAGGGGTAGAAGCTGTTTACATCACCTATGCGCCGGATTTAGCAATGCCCGGGGCGACGGATGCGATACGAGCACTGACCAAGCTCGCCGTAGCATGCGGTGTAAAGCGACTGGTACTACTGTCCGGTCGAGGCGAGGAAGAAGCACAAGCGTGTGAGCGTATTGTTCAGGAATCGGGCATCGCCTGGACGATCGTTCGCGCAAGCTGGTTCAATCAGAACTTCTCGGAAGGCGCGTTTGTCGACATGGTTCGCGAGGGCACAATAACGCTGCCAGCCGGCGAGCAGCTCGAACCCTTCGTTGATGTGGATGATATCGCCGATGTTGTTGCAGCCGCACTCACCGACAGCTCGCATGCAGGGCAGGTGTACGAACTGACTGGCCCGAGGCTGATGTCCCTAACGGATATAGCCGAAGACCTCACATCCGCTATAGGTCGAAAGATTTCCTACCTGGCTGTTCCGCATGACAGCTTTATTGCCGGGCTGACGGATTCAGGAGCGCCAACCGACGTCATATGGATGCTCGACTACCTCTTCTCTACGGTGCTGGACGGCCGCAATGCATCGCTTGCCGATGGCGTTCAAAGAGCGCTGGGTCGATCACCTAAGGACTTTTCTGATTATGCGCAAGAAAACGCCGAACGAGGCATTTGGAGTGCGTCACGATGAGGTCGATAGTATCCAGAATCGTTCTTGCCGCAGCAGGAGCACTCCTGGCATTTATTGGGATGGCGCTATTGGTTGCACCTATCGGCTTTCTTGAAGCAAGCAGTGTTCCGATTGAAGCGAATCCGAGCTTGCTGTCAGAACTGTCCGCACCGAGCGGATTGTTGCTGCTCAGCGGCTCTGTTATGTTGTGGGGAACCGTCGTACCGCGCTGGACCGGTTTTGGATTGTTGGTCGGTGCGACCGTATACGGAACCTATGGGCTTAGTCGGTTGATCGGGTTCCTTGCCCACGGCCTCCCATCGAACTCCTTGATAGTGGCGGCGATGTTGGAGCTGGGTGTCGCCCTATTGCTCCTCGGATTCGGAAGGAGGCAAAGCCCCTTATCGTGATACTAGCCAAACAATCCAGTGTTATTGAATTGGACTGGTTTCCGTCTTAAATACAAGCCGGCCAGCAACCACCGTCGCCTCAACCTGATTGCGCCAAATATTCCGAGCCGGAACCTCAAAGTAATCATCGCGCACTAATATGAAATCAGCGGCGTATCCGGGAGAAAGTTGTCCGAGAAAGTCCTCCGCATGTCCCGCGTAGGCAGCATCGGTGGTGAACAGAGAAAGTGCTTCCTTACGACTGAGCCGTTCGTCCGGTCGCCAACCCCCGAGCGGGTCACCGTTACGATCTTCTCGTGTGACTGCGGCGTGCAGCCCGTAAAACGGGTTTGGAGGCTCAACGGGGAAATCGGATCCACCCGCCAAGCGCGCTCCGGCTTCCAGGAGCGTCTTCCAAAGGTACGCGCCTTCGAGTCGCGCTTCTCCGAGCCGGTCGCCAGCCATGTTCTTGTCGGACGTCGCGTGGGTAGGCTGGATCGATGCAATAATGCCCAAATCGCGAAATCGATTGATATCGGAAAGCTGCAGCACCTGCGCATGCTCTATTCGATGGCGACGCAGGCGGCTTTCCGAATCCTGATTAAGCGCCTCAAATTTATCCAGTACGAGCGTATTGGCGCGATCACCAATCGCATGCACATTGAGCTGATAACCCTGGTTGAGCGCGTTGAGCATCAGCTCCGCTAGATCGGCTTCCTCGTTGAGTAGGTAACCACGATTACCCGGGTCGTCACTGTATTCTTCTAGTAGCGCGGCACCCCTCGATCCCAGCGCACCGTCTGTATAGATCTTCACACTCCGTGCCGAGTACATCCGCTCTTCATCTTCCCAGGGGCCTAGCTCAAACTTTCGTTGCATATCTGGGTCGGCCATCCGGAGCATGGCATAGACACGTATCGGCAGCTCTCCGTCACTCAGGAGAGACTCGTAAGCGTCAAGTTCAACTGCGGTGGCTCCCGCATCGTGCACCGCTGTGATTCCGATACTGGCTAAGTAGCGCGCAGAACGGGTGATCTCTCGCCGCTTGCTTAGCAGAGTGGGTTTCGGCGCGGCGGCGTCGACCAGGTTCATTGCGTTGTCTATGAGTACGCCAGTGGCAACTCCGTGCTCGTCGCGAACAATCACGCCTCCCACTGGGTCAGGTGTTTCGTTGGTGATGCCGGCAACTTCAAGCGCCCGACTGTTGACCCAAAGCGCGTGATGATCAACCCGAGTAAGCACTACCGGCTGATCCGCAATGACCCTATCGAGAGAATTACGATTCGGAAATTCCCCGCCATCCCACAAGGTCTGATTCCAACCACCGCCAAACACCCAGGACTTTTTGCTGGTGACCTTTATTTCGCGCAAGCGCTCAGCTGCTTCCTCTTCACTTTGAGCGCCAGTCAGGTCAGCAGAATCTAGGGCCACTCCGAGCGCAGCGACGTGTCCGTGGGCATCAATGAGCCCAGGTAAGAGCACGAGGCCGCGACCGTTGACACGAGATTGTGCAGTACTTTTCTTGGCAGCTTCTTCTGTTGCGTAGCGAGCCGTGACTAAATTTCGGTCGTACTCCAAGGCATAAAATTGGACGAGTGCATCGCCTTCCAGGGTGTATCCGCGGACGTTATAAATAAGTGTCGAAGCGCTGCTAGTAGCGGCGACAAAGAATAGAATAAGTGAAAAAGCGGTGCGCATCATGCTCTCCGGGCGGGACCGAACTCGCCGAGCTAAGGGCAAGTCATCAAACGGCGCTAGCCTACTGTGCTTTTCGATCTTTTTCACGAGCGCAAATAACGAATGCGCTGCTAGAAAAACTTGGTTGGGAAATAGTCTTTACACTCTTCGATTAGGCGGGCGGCTTCATCTTGCTGTCCATTGAGCTGAAAAGCACGCTTCAGCCAGCTGCATGAATCTTTGTTCCAGGGCTTCAGTTCATGAGCACGCTTGGCGGCGGAGAGCGATGCTTGGATGTCGTTACGCCGACTGGCCTGGAAGGCGTCCGCAAGTTCGGTGGATACGAATCCGTTGGGCACGCTCAATACTGACGGTAAAGCCACGTCGTTGCGCACCAACAGCGCGCCCCGTGACTCCTGGTAGATTCGAGTCCAGCGACCGGTCGCCAGCAGCTCCTTTTGGAGTCGATCTCCACCCCTCGTCCAGGGCCAGAGGAAATACTCCGCACCGCTGGACTCGACGATAGCTACCCAGCCGCTCCCACCACTTAACACAGATCGATACAGCTCGTAGGTCTGATCGTCGTAGAGAGTGTTTGCTCGACCATCGATAAACACCCTCATTGCACCATTAGTTTGCCAATGCAGAAATCCGCCCCAGTTGTAATAGGCAAAGGTTTTGCCGCTCAATTGATTCTGAGAGATATACCTAGCAATTGCGTGTGGATAGGCGTATTCGGCGGTGAGATAGTGAAACGCTATGTCGGCGCGTATTGGATAAGGTGCTTGTCTAAGTACGCCTGCGCCGATTACTCCTACCAACAGAACCGGCAGTATCCATCGCGCTAACTCGAGGCGAAAAAAACGTGCCGCAAAGGGCGCTAGTAGGAGTGCGAAAGCGATCGCCCAAAGCACGATGAAGCGGCGGCTTGTGAGGGACATTGCAGCGGCAATTGATGCTATCGCTAGCGCGTCCCAGGAACAGCGGATGTGACGCCGCACAAAGGGCAGCACCGAAAAGGCCATTAGCGCGGCCCCAACCACAAGAGAGTAGGCGTAGAACGGGGAAACAATCCCCCCTACTTCAAAGGGTGGTCGCCACTCGGCCAGCGTTCGGTACGGCGACGCGCTGTCTAGCGCATAGGATAAGGGCAGCAGAAATACTTGGATTCCACTCGGATTAAGTAAACAGCAGGCCGCGACTATCGCCAAGTGGATAAGGTATTGCCTTAGCGCAGCGGTGCTGAGGGTTTGCCGAGGAAACAGCAAAACGCCGAGCAGCATGAGACCAAAGACAAAACCGCCATGAAGATTCACCCAGACAGCAAAGAGAAGCATCAGCTGCCACAGCTTCGGCGTTCGCTGATAAGCGAGCGTGAGTAGCACGGTGGTACCGAGCAGCGTGTAGAGCTGCGGCCGGAGATCCAAAAACGGAGCTGCCAGAAGCACGGCGGTAATGCTCGCGAGAAAGGCGCCCGCATCGGATCGACTGGTGCGAGCAAGACAACGCTGGAGCAAAGAAAAAGTGGCGATAATCAACAACCACTTCCAATATACGAGGCTATACAGGCCGAAAGCGCGGGTCCAAGCGTAGAACAACAGATCTGCCAGCCACTCGTGATTGTGCCAACGCTCACCGAACTCCGTGTAGGACCATCGATCAGTCAAAATCGGGCTGGCGGCCTGGACGATTTCTCGCCCGCCGGCAATGTGCCACCACAAATCCGAGCCCATCATCTCCGTATAACCGCACGAGAGATAAACGAGTGCACCGGCCATCACCCATAGGGCAGGCACGCCTCGCTGAGTCCAAGAATCACCGTGTCGCGAATCGACGGAACTACTCGCCATCAACTGAATCTGTGTCGGCTCCGGGTGCGTTCGGGTCCACGCTCGGCTGTGCCTTGGCAGCCTCCATCACAGGTGCGTATTCCATGACCACGTACAGGCGGCGGCCCTTGCTCTCTCCATAGGTGCGAGCCAGGTATTCGCCGATAATTCCAAGGCACACCAGCTGCACTCCACCAAGAAAGAGCATGATTACAATCAACGATGGGTAGCCAGGAATCGGGTTTCCGAGCAGTAAGGTTCTCAATAAAAAGTAAGTTCCATAGATGAATGCAAACAGCGAGGTGCCCATACCGAGAAGAGTCGCAAGCTTTAGCGGAGCGGCGGAAAAAGACGTAACGCCCTCTAGAGCCAGGTTCCAAAGCCGCCAAAAATCCCACTTACTTTTACCCTGGTGACGCGGCTCGCGCACGTAGCTCACGGCCTTTTGCGGAAAGCCAACCCAGGCGAACAAGCCTTTCATGTACCGATGCTGCTCCCGCAGGCCAGTTAGCGCATCTAGGGCCCTGCGGCTCAAGAGTCGAAAGTCACCCGTGTCTCTTGGAATGGATACATCAGATAAGCGATCCATAAGGCGGTAGAACAAGGAAGCGCTTGTTCGTTTCAACCAGCTCTCCCCAGGCCTCGATTCGCGTTTTCCATACACCACATCAAAACCCTGCTCCCAGTACTCAACAAACCTAGGAATAAGTTCGGGCGGGTCTTGAAGATCAGCATCAATTACGACGACGGCGCGACCGCGAGCGTAGTCCAGTCCCGCGGTCATTGCCGCTTCTTTGCCAAAATTTCGGGACAGGCGCAGGTTAGCTACACGCGGATCGCGAGTGGCCAGTTCCGCCAGCCATTGCGCGGAGGAGTCCGTGCTGCCGTCGTCAACGAAGAGAATGGAGCAGCGGAGTGCCAAGGAGTCCAGAACCGCATCCAGGCGCTGCCAAAAAGAAGGCAATGATTCCCTCTCGTTGAAAACAGGTACCACAACGGTAAGGTCTACCTGCGTTTCACATTCGGTATTGGACGTCGCACTCACAGCAAAAAGCGTAGCCTGATAGTTAATACGTATACCGAGAGCGCCAAACGCTCACCAGTGCACGCCTCGCATCACTTGGGCAAACATCTTCTGCGCAAGTTCGAGCTTGCTGGAGGGTAAGTCCGCTCGCTCTGCGGCTGCTTGCTCTTCTGTAAGGCCCCGCGCCGCAGCGGAGTCGGGGAAGAGCGCATAGGCCTGACTGAGAAAGGCCTCGGTGACGCTGGGTAGGGTGGCTTGCGCTACCGCTCCGGTTACACCGAGTCCGGTCGACACACGCTTGGGCTGCGAAATAATCGACTTCATCACCAGGTCACGGGCCTGCTCAGGAGAGAGGGTTGGGAAGGCCTTATAGAGCGTGGTCGGCGCAATCATCGGTGTCCGAACCAGCGGCATGTGGATAGTGGTAAAGGAGATGTTCTGCGCCGTGTACTCGGGAGCAGCACAGTAGCTAAAAGCATCCAGTGCTGCTTTGGACGCCACATAGGCGGAAAAGCGCGGTGGGCTGGCCAGCACGCCTATGGAAGAAATGTTGATGATGTGGCCGCTCTCGGCCTCCTCCATGCTGGGCAAAAATCCCAGGATCAAACGCAGAGCGCCAAAATAATTCAGATCTATCGTGCGCTCAAAATCATGAAAACGGTCGTAACTGTGGCGCACCGATCGACGAATTGATCGGCCGGCATTGTTAATGAGAATGTCGACGTCCCCGTGATTCTTCAGGACGTTTTTGACCAGCTTCTCGCAGTCTTTTGCGGAGGACACGTCGCAGGAATAGGCCCGGGCAATGCCGCCGCTCTTGTTAATGTCCTTAAGCGTTTCGTCGAGCTTTTCGACGGTACGCGCGACCAGTACGACCGTCGCGCCAGCCCTTGCTAAGCGCAGGGCGCACTCTTTACCGATACCGCTGGTCGCACCGGTCACGACGACCACTTTGTCTTTGACCTGTCGCCGCAGGGCAGCCAGTGTCGGTCGGCCGATGACCTGGTTGAAGAGGCCGTCCACTTCACTCACGAGGGAACGCTTATCCGGGCGCATAAAGTTAAGCCAATAGTCCCAGATCACTTTCGCATAGCTATCGATCGGTGGGCAGCGGATATCGGCCTTTGCCAGCAGGGCCTGCGTTTTACGCGAATCAAAACGCGTTGGGTAATTGAGGTAAGCCATGACCTGAGGAGGAATGCCTAAGCGAGCAATCGCCCGGCTTCCAAGCGCTTTGACAGGAGCGATACGACTGATGCTGTCGCCCGCGAGCTTAGTCGCTTTATCGACCACTCCAAGGTTGAGGCTGCGCAGCTTGGGTCCTTGCGCCGCCTCCAACATGACCTCTAGTAGCTCGCCGACGCGGACCCCTTCTGGGTCTGTGACAAAGAAACACTCATTGTCGTGGCCTTTTACGTGCGCCAGATGGTCGATTGCGTTGACTACAAAATCCACCGGCACAATGTTCAGAAGCCCTGCCTTATTCATGACCAAAGGCAGACCCTCAGGTGTGACCTTAGAAATATTTCGGAGCAGTTCAAAGAAGTAGTAAGGGCCGTCAATCTTGTCCATCTCACCGGTTTCGCTATGTCCTACCACCATGCCCGGACGATAGATGCGCCACTTAAGTTCTTTTTCTTTGCGAACCAGACCCTCCGACTCATGCTTAGTCAAAAAGTAGGGGTGATGCAGGTCTCCCGCTTCTTCAAACATATCTTCCGTAAACGTGCCCTCGTACAAGCCCGCCGCCGCAATCGAAGAGACGTGGTGAAAACAACCGGCTTTAAGCGCTCGACTGAGCGCCAGTGCTTGACGCGTGCCATTCACGTTGCTGACGCGCTGGCTCTCCGCATCGGCTTCCAAGTCATAAATAGCCGCCAGATGGAAAAAGTGCTGGATCTTTCCCGCATGCTTTTTAATCCAAGCGGGCTTAACCCCCAACCGGGTCTTTGAGAGATCTCCCTCTACTGCTATCACTTGATCTTCATCGGCACCCCAAAGCTCGCGAAGAGCCTCGATTTTGGCCATCGATTCCTTGCGAACCAAAAGGTGGAGGGTTGCGCCTCGATCCAAGAGTTTTGGCACGAGAAAACGCCCGATAAAACCGGTACCGCCGGTGATGAAGTAGTTCATTGCTAGCTCCCTAAACGGCGCAAGGTGCTCTCACAGGTACTCTGAAAGGTAATCTTAAAGGTACTCCGCTGCCCCAAACGCCTATTACTTTTAATTATGAATCGAGAGCATAGACCAAACGCGCATCGATTTGAGTGCCGAGATCAGAAAGAAAGCGCATTCCATCGCAGCAGATAGATCGGGATTACGGTTCCGAATCTGGCTTTCGCCGTACTACATAGCATTGCGTCCACAGCATGGTTCTCAAAAATGTCTTGCGCAGACGCCCTTCGATTCGCTGCTGAAGCCTAGCGCCCCAGTGACCGCCGAACTCTGCGAGCAGTGGTAGGTAAAACCCAAGATAGTCTTCTTGTTCGATTTGCAGGTTGGCCGCTGCAAACGCACTTTTCAGCCTGTTAGCGCTTGTCACATTGATATGACCGGTCGGCTCTATTGGTTCTTTATAGATAGTGCGTAGCAGATTAATAAACGGAGGTCGGTAAGCAAAACGACCGAATATTTCTATCAGGCTTCCCGGCTGCGGCGTAGTGAATATCATCACCCCGTCGCGACTTAACAAAGACGAGAGAGCAGACAGGCTGGGGACACTGGGGTTGATATGTTCGAACACCTCAGAGCAAAGCAGCATATCAACAGAACAGGGAGCTATCGGTGCAGCGGCGAGATCCCCTTGAATAAACGAGACGGGCGTCGCTGAGTTGGCTAGTTCCGGCAATGCGCGGGCGGACTGCAGGTGCAACAGTTCCGCATCGAAGGCGATCAAAAGCTGGGACTGTTCAAGCAGCGCGCCTAGATAAACACCAGAACCCGGCCCAACTTCCATTGCAACCTTAGCCGTTGGTACAGACAAAACAGCGTTTTTAACCCAGTCACGACGGCGGCAATGAAGATAGCGACGCGTTGGATTGCTCGATTCGTAGAGCGTTCGCTGCAGGGCGACTAACGGATGTTCACTCATGTTCCTGTTTATGGCCTGATTCGGGATGCGTTGGCGGATCTACCCGCAGCACCACCAGGTCGCCTACGAACTGCGTAAAGCTTCCGTACCAGCGATGGTGCAAGAGCAACTCGGGCATCAGTGTCGGTGCTTTCAAGTGCTCTACGAGGCTGAGGCCCGGGTACTCATCGTTTAGCGCGCGACGATGAAAGTCCACCGCGGCAGGCCGTGTTTTGATGAGTTTTCGAGGATCATCGTCTATGGGGCCATTCAGTTCATTTGGGAGGGCGGTGTCGTACCAGTTTTCACTGAGTATTAGCAGCGCATTTGGGTGGCTAGTCCAAACCGTATCTAGAGTTTTAGCAGCCGACTCTGGCGATAGGTTTGGCACGCGAAATAGCGTTCTTGACACAGACGCAGCGGGAGGTGGGTTTGCATAAAAGCCGCTCAGTAACTGCTCCGGTTGTTCGCGCTCTAGGAGCGCGGGCAGCATTCGTCGCGGATCAAGGTGGTAATCGCTGACCAAATCCCACGCTAGCGCGGATTGCCACAGGAGCGCCAGCGCCACTGCACCGCTGCGAACTTGCGGCGGCAAACGAAGTAAACCCCAGCCCGCGAAGACACACGCCATTGGCAGTAAAGGCAGATAGTGTCGATAGTAGGTCACTGGTGCAAGCGCAAGCATGTAGAGTAAAAAAGCCAAGAGTGGCAGTAGCGGCAGGTAGGGGTGATTTAGGACTAACCCCCGTCGGCCACTTCGACTCCCCTGCCCAATCTCCTCAGCACCCACACGAAACAGCCCAAGCACGGCAAGCCAAGCGGCGTAGCCAAGCGCTAAGAAACCAGGAAAACCAAGGCCTACTAGCAAGACGAGCGGGACGTTGATCAAATTACGAAGATACTTGTGCTTACCAATCGCACCGTAGTCGGTTCCAAATCGTCCCGTTTCAGCGCCAGTCGTGTAGGCGATAAACAAGGGGTTTTGCATCGCCAAAATCATGACGATGGGCAGCAGGGCAAATAAAACTAACGCAGGTCTTCCTAGGCTCGTCCAAGGAACAAAGAGATAGAGCGAAAAAGGCAGTAGTAGCGAAACATAGGCTGGAGTGGCGGAGTTTGTGGCAACCGCCGCAGACACCAAAAGCACCGCCAGTAAAGTCAACTGGCGCGATGGCGTGAGGCCAGCGCTAAGCGCATTCCACAGGAAGGGCGGCAGAAACGCCAGCATACCAAGTAGCGCAAATACCCAGTACTTAGTCCATACGGCAAACAGCAAAAAAGGCAGAGTGAATACCCAGGCGAATCTTCTGCGCTGTGCGGCAAGCATTGAGCACAACAAAAAGGCATGAATAAAAAACACCGAAGCCGAGTCGACGGTACCGACCATTGATTCGCTAATGTGCCACCCAGATAGAGCCAGCAACGCTCCCACCGTTACCGGCAGGTATCGATAGCTTGGAAAAAGCTGCGCCGCGATCAGCGCAAGCAAAACGACCGTGAAGGAGCCCAGAACAGCGGAGTAGGTTCTGGCAATCAGTAAGTGCTTCTCACTGTGGCAAAAACGCCGTGCCTGATCGTTCGCCTGCGCTGGCTTCAGCGCAGAAGAGCTGCCCTCTAGCGTCTCTGAAGATGAGCTTCTCGGGGCGGGAGCACCAAGAGCGGCGGCGATAGCGACCGTCTGCTGACCAACAAACGTGCTGTAGGGGAAGTTGCCCAGCAGCGCCCGACAGCTACCGCCCTCATCGAAGTTAATCAGCGTAAAGCTACCGTCTTCATACCAGTTCTGCCCGTAGAGCAGGGCTGAAGTCAGTCGCGGCGCAAGCGCGAGTGCAAAAAGCAGCGCTAGCATGACCCAAGATCGTTGGCTGATGAACTCGGAGATTCCTCGTTTGTTCACAATGCAGTAGTAACCCAAAAGCCTCTGCCAAGTTCGGACTTCAGTCTAGCAAAGGAAGCGGCTCCGCAAGTCCATCAGATGTCGGTAGCGATCTGGGGCACCAAAAATGGGCGTGGAGTTGCGGGCCATAGTAGCTGTCTTGCGGTAGAGCAATGAAACGCAAAGGTCTTCGAACTTTTGCTGCCCGACTCCCGCCAGATTCGGCACTTTCGCAACGCTGACCACCCGGTATCCTTCATAAAAACAGCCCTAAGTTATAGAACAGCCCCGTGCTAAAATTTAGGGTTCAGTAAGAATCCATCAGCCCAAGGAATAGATTCATGAGTACGCCCCTGGAATCGCTGCTATCGTCGATTGCAGACGCACCCGATGGGCCGGAAGTGTGTGCCATCTTTGACTTCGATGGCACCATCATCTCCGGCTACTCGGCGATTTCCTTCATCAGGGAGCAGCTTCGGCGCGGCGACCTAAACGCGCGGGAGTTTGTGGAGCTGACCACTGCGATGACCAGCTTCGGTCTCGGTAATGTGAGCTTCTCGGGCATGATGACCATCACCACGCAGTTCCTACGCGGAATCGAAGAAAACACCTACATCGAAATGGGAGAGGAACTCTTCCGCAAGAAGATCTCTCGCCTAGTCTATCCAGAGTCTCGCAAGCTAATCCAAGCCCACCAGGCCAAGGGGCACACGGTGGCAATCATCTCATCCGCCACCCCTTATCAGGTTGAACCCGCCGCCGCAGACCTGGGCATCGAGAACGTACTTTGCACACAGGTTGAAGTGGAAGACGGCGTGTTCACCGGGCAGGTAATCCGGCCCACCTGTTTTGGTCAGGGTAAGGTGGATGCCGCGGAGGTTCTCGCCGAGACCGTTGGAGCGGATCTTGATGATGGCTTTTTCTACTCCGACAGTACGGACGACCAATTACTGTTGGAGCACATTGGCAATCCGGTCGCACTGAATCCGAGCGAAAAGCTGCGAGCCGTCGCAAAAGACTACAACTGGCCGGTAGCGGATTTTGGCAGTCGTGGTCGGCCCACCGTGGCGCAGTTCATACGCTCCGTGGCCGCGACCATCAGCGTGGTACCTACCTTTGTGGCGGGCCTGCCTATTTACGCGCTGACCCGATCACGACGGGACGCCACTAACTTTTCAATCTCATTATTCGCCGAGACCGCGAGCGCGCTGATCAATCTCGATCTAAAAGTCCGGGGCGAGGGCAATATTTGGTCCCAGCGTCCCGCTGTATTTATCTTCAATCACCAGAGCAAAGCGGACTTTGTCATTTGCGCGAAGCTACTAAGACGCGATATGGCCGGTGTCGGCAAGCAAGAAATCAAGAAGATGCCTGTCATCGGCAAGGTGCTGGAACTTGGTGGTGTCGTAATGATCGATCGCAAGAACGCCAGGTCAGCGATCGAAGCTATGCAGCCGCTGGTTGACGCCATGCGCGAGCAGGGAAAGTCCGTAGCGCTGGCTCCAGAAGGAACCCGTACTGTGTCTCCAAATTTGGGGCCTTTCAAAAAAGGCGCGTTTCATCTGGCGATGCAAGCCGGTGTTCCCATGGTGCCCATTGTTATTCACAACGCAGGCGATGTGGCCCCTAAAGGCGACTTTGTCTTTAGAGCCGCCCGTGTCGAGGTCGACGTGCTACCCCCGGTAGATACCAGCGACTGGACTCCGGAAACAATAGACGATCATGTCCGTGACGTACGCAACCTGTTTCTACGCGCGCTCAAGCAGCCAGAAGAAGGGGAAGGAGCAAGCACAGCGAAGGAACCGAGGGCCTTGAAATCCAAGGTGAAGACTCGAACGTCGGCAAAAAAAACCTCCGCTAGCAAGGCGACCAAACGAAAGCCCAGCAGTGCGAAAACCGCTCCCGCCAAAAAGTCTACAAAACGATCGAGCAAGTCCAGTGTTAGTGCCACGAGTAAGGACAAGGCGGCAAGCGCAGCGAAAGCGAAGCCCGCGGCTCAGGGTAAAGCCAAGGCAAGGAAAAAAGCACCCAGCAAGGTCGCTTCTAAGGCCCGACCGATTCGACGGAGCAAGGTAGCGGTTAAAGCCAAGCCGAAGCTCGCGGCCTCCTAATCGGCATAGCATATTAAGATCCGAGCGACGACAAAAATAACAAACAAGGATGGTATAGATGGCTGAACTCAGAATCGCAGTGCTAGGAGGAGGCTCCTGGGGGACTACCGTCGCAGCACTGACAACTCGCAACGCGCCGGTGACAATTTGGGCTCGTAATCGCGAGGTCGTTGATCAGATCAATCGCGAGCATCGCAACCAAATGTATCTACCCGATGCGAAGCTACCAGATGGGCTAAACGCAACGGATGATTTAGAGGAAGCGGTCTCTCAAGCCGATGTGGTGGTCATGGGAATACCTTCCCAAAACTTTCGCGCGGTCCTTGAACAAGTAAAGCTCTACGTGCGGCCTTGGGTTCCCATCGTCAGCTTGACCAAGGGCCTGGAGCTGGACACCAGCATGCGAATGTCTGAGGTGATTGGCGATGTACTTCCGGATCACCCGGTGGGCGTTCTCACCGGGCCCAATCTGGCGCGAGAGATTATGGCGGGGCAGGCCGCTGCCAGCGTGATCGCCATGGACGACGACATTATCGTGAAGTCATTGCAGAAGGTGTTTAAGAGTGGTCTCTTTCGTGTCTATACGAATACCGATGTAGTCGGTTGCGAACTAGGGGGTGTGCTTAAGAACATCATCGCCATCGCCGTAGGTATGGGTGATCAACTCGGAGCCGGCGATAACACGCGTGCGGCGCTAATTACTCGCGGTCTCGCCGAGGTGACCCGCCTCGGTGTCGCGCTTGGTGGTCAAACGAACACGTTCGCAGGCCTTGCGGACATGGGCGATATGATCGCAACCTGCACCAGTTCGCAGAGCCGGAACCGCCACGTGGGCATGGAGTTGGGCAAAGGCAAAACGATGGAGCAGGTGGCAGAAGAAATGTTTATGGTCGCCGAGGGCGCTAAAAGTGCGCCTGCGGTAATGGCCTTAGCGGAACAAAACCATATAGACATGCCTATTGCTCGCGATGTCTATCGCGTGGTTACGGGCGAAATGAATGCACGCGGAGCCTACCGCGGTCTACTGCGCACAACCGCCGGTTCTGAGGCAGAACCTGGGTAAGCTGGATAAGCGATAGCCAAAAATCATGCGACGACTAACAAGAGCACTCTTTCTAATTGCTCCCATCGGCTTAAGTGCGGTGGTCGGCGGTTGCGTTGCAACGGCAGAAGACTCTGCCCGATCACTGTTAACCCCATCGCCCGCGACCACCACACCGAGGAAGCTCATACCGGATCATCAAAGAAACAGTGCGTGGTATCAGGAAGCGAGCCGTCGAGTGAGCGCCCGCAATGCAGACTCCGGCGCTCGAAACGTGATCCTATTTTTGGGGGACGGCATGGGTATTTCGACGGTTACGGCCGCGCGTATCTATGCAGGTCAGCTTGCGGGAAGAAGTGGCGAAGAAAACCGCTTGAGCTTTGAGGAGTTTCCAGAAACAGGTCTTGTCAAAACCTACAACGTAAACTCGCAAACACCCGATTCTGCCGGCACGATGAGTGCGATCGTGACCGGTGTTAAAACCAATATCGGTGTCTTCGGTATCGATGAAAACGTCGTCGCTAACGACTGCGAGAGCGGAAAAGGGTATGAGCTTGTCTCACTGTTAGAAATCGCCGAACTAGCCGGTGCCAACACGGGCGTAGTCAGCACGGCCCGAGTAACCCACGCCACGCCGGGTGCTACCTATGCGAAGACCGCAAACAGAGATTGGGAAGACGATTCGGATCTCAGCGAGGATGCGAAAGCCGCCGGTTGCGTTGATATTGCGAGCCAACTGCTCGCCTTTGAGCAGCGTTTGAACGATCGGTTCGGTGCCGGTGCGAGTAACGGCATTGAGGTCATGCTGGGTGGCGGGCGTCGTCACTTCCTACCAACAACGGAAACCGGCGGTCGCCGGAGCGATGGTCGTAATTTGCTCTCGGAATGGTCAGCACAAAACCCAAGCGGTTCTTACGTAGATACGAGCGACGCGCTGGCAGATACGAGCCAGGCTCCGGTGCTTGGCTTATTCAGCCCGTCGCATATGGACTACGCCGCCCAGCAGGAGGCGGGTGGTGAGCAACCGAGTCTCACCGAAATGACCGAAAAAGCCTTGGATCTTTTGCACGATCCTGACAAAGGCTTCTTACTCATTGTGGAGTCCGGGCGTATTGACCATGCCCATCATGCGGGGAATGCGGCCAATGCACTGCACGACACGGTTGAATTCGCCGCTGCGATTGAGGCAGCCGCTAAGCGAACCAGCGCAGAAGATACACTGATCCTGGTAACGGCCGATCACAGCCATGTCTTCACCATGGCCGGGTACCCGCGCCGAGGCAACCCGATACTGGGCAAAGTGGTGTCCCCCTGGTCCGATGAACCATCGCTTGATGCGGATGGTAAGCCCTACACGACCTTAGGCTACATAAACGGACGCGGCTTTCGGGACTACGGTGATGAACTCGATGCGGACAAAACTTACATGGAGCCGCCGATGCCCGGCCGTCACGACCTGGAAGAAGTCGATACGGAAGCGCACGGTTATCATCAGGAGGCGCTAATACCACTTAGTGCCGAGACCCATGGTGGCGAGGACGTAGCCGTCTATGCGCGCGGACCCGGGGCTCGCGCCATCGCGGGTGTGAACGAGCAAAACGTTCTCTTTCATGCGATGTTGCAGTCCACGGCCTGGGAGGCCCTGGCGATCGAGAAGCTAGCCACCGGAAAGTGAGCGCAGAGGAATTTTTCTTGAATCACGGCGTCTCAATAAGAACAGATCCGCGATGCAAGCGCGAAACCTAGGCAGGGCGATGCTAGCCACTAGGGCGGACAACCGGCCTGGGACAAAGACGAACACCCGGAGAACATCATGAATAAACGACTCTTCGCGACAACAGCGGCTTTGCTAACGTTGGTCGTGGCTGCCTGCACCACCAGTCCGACCGGGCGAAGTCAGCTAATGCTGGTGTCGCCCGAATCCGCGATTGTTCAATCCAAACAGGCTTACCTATCTACCGTCGGTCAGCTGGGTAAAGAGGACAAACTTGTCGATGATCCTCGCATGGCGGATCGGGTCGCTACCATTACAGGAAGACTTGTTACAGAAGCTGTAGCGCTGTATCCGGAGACGGAAGACTGGGAGTGGAGCGTCGCCATTATCGATGACGACGAAACGGTAAATGCCTGGTGCATGGCCGGGGGCCGGATGGCCGCATACACCGGGCTGTTCGAACAACTGCAGCTAACCGATGATGAGTTCGCAGCAATAATGGGCCACGAAATTTCTCATGCACTTGCCAATCATACGGCGGAGCGTATGTCCCGAGCCATTGCCATCAACGTGGGCGTGATTGCTGCCGGGGTCGCCAGCGATAGCAACGCGCTTGCCTTGAGCGGTACCGCTCTTGCTGCCAAGCTCGCGCTCGAGTTACCGAACAGTCGCACCGCCGAAGCAGAGGCTGACCGCATAGGAATTGAGCTGGCAAGTTTAGCGGGATACGACCCCGCTGCTGCAGTTACTCTATGGCAAAAGATGGGAGCCCTGTCAGATTCGCGACCACCGGAGTTTATGAGTACCCATCCAGCCCCGGAAAACCGCCAAGCGGCTCTCAGCAATCTCGTTCCAGAAATGCGCGCACTAAATCCGAATGGCAAGCTAGCCGCGGTGACTCCGATTACGATCGTCCGCTAGCGGCCGGTTCCATCAGCTTCTTAAGTAGCGTGAGCCTCTAGCGTAAAGAGCGCGATCGTTCCGCAGTCTGTCGCATATCCTCAGGTCGCGCCCAAGTGGCGTGGAAACCGGCCGGAACGCGATGAGGCATTTTGACACGAGCGACGGGTCCAACTGCCACGTCACGGGCGTCATAAACAAGGCAGTGGGACTCCCAGCTATTGCTATCGGTCACGAGCGTAATGACGTAGCCGTCATCCTCTTCACTGTCAAAACCGGCGCCTTCTCGCGGTGCGAAGACCGCCTCGGAACCAAAGACGCCCTGTCCGTAACTGCTGTGCTGATACTGGCCCGTATCATTGTTGTATTTGACCAGGCCGGTAAACCGCAGGGTGTGACCACCTTCTTCATCCGTAGGGATTCGCTGGTGATAAGAGAAACGACTTTTGCGGCCCGCATAGTATGGATTCGACTTGTTAAATTCTGTATTCAGATCGTCGATATCACCCTCGCGCACCTCACCGGTTCGCAAGTTGAAGCGCCAGCGATAGGCGTTGGCCTCGAGCCGCATGTAGGCCAGCATATGAGCCAGCTCACCCTCCCCAGGGCGCGCCTGGGGCATAGGATTCTTAGAACGACAGCCGTCCATAACCACCCATTCACCCTCTTCCCAGCAATTGCTTACATGCAGAATGTAGCAGGGCTCGCACTCAAACCAGCGGGGCTGTAATCCATCTCCATTGCGCGGCAGTAAGCCAAAACGGGTTGGAATATCCTGGTGAAAAGTCAGTACACGCATGCCGTGCTTGCGCAGCACGTTCATGTCGTGAAAGAACGGTAAGTCGTGCAGGATCACGTAGTTTTCGCTAACGCCAATGTCGTGCGGTAGGCGCGGACCAGGCAGCTCGATCGCGTTTTCCTGAAGCAGTTTGCCGCTCGCGTCGGCTCGACCGAAGGTCATGTAAGGTGGCTCATCCCCATAGTCGAAAAACAAAAGCTCACCGGTTTTCCAGTCCACCCGGGAATGTGCAGACAAGCGCTTATGCCCGCGCCCTTCTAATTCAAAATGCCCCTGCGTGGACAAATCTTCAGCACCGAGCCGGTAAGGGTGGCCAGCGTTGTACCAAAGCGTCATCACATCGCCGGCGTAGCAGAATAGGTCTGTGTTGGAGGTGTCTTTAATACCAAATTCTGAGATCGAGTAATCGAACGGGCCCATAACACCGGGAGAAACCGAAGAACCCCGGTCGCTTTCATCGGCCCAGGCATCCGTATGCACATAGCGGTTTCGATAGCGGGCCGTGCCGCCGTCAAAGTAAACCGCGTGGACCATGCCGTCGCCATCGAAGGGGTGGTAGCGATTCTTTGGTTGATACTGCGGGTTGGGGCCGTTGCGGAAGTAGGCCCCTTTCAAATCGGTGGGTAGCTCGCCTTCGATCTCCAGTACATCGGCGCTTAGCTGCTGCGTAGTCGGTGCATAGACCCCGTGCAGATAGGGATTATCGAGCTGATAAATCCAATCGGGCGCATCGTCAAAACGCGGCACCTCACCCAGGCAGGCGTGTGATACGGGAAACAGCTCTTCCAGTGCTTTTACACGTGAATTCATCAATCGAACTCCGTTTTGCAGGCGGGTCCTTTGCACAAGACCTTTACGCAAGACCTTTACGCAAGACCTCTCCGTTCACCTTACCTGCAGTGTTCACATTTTTATGGTTCACTGAGCCTAGCGACCAATGCTGCGACTGGCAAGCTTTGCTAGCCAGTCAAATTCGCGCCAGATGGCTCAACTTTACGAATAAAAACAGAGAGATATGTCGATGAGCGATGTTTACATTCTCGGCGGTACACAAACCGATTTTGCCCGTAATTGGAACCGGGAAGGTCTGGAGATCTGCGATCTTTTCGCCGAAGCTCTCGATGGCGCCCTCACCGACGCGAATGTGCAACCGGGAGAATTAGACGTAGCGCACGTCGGAAACTTTGTTGCCGAGCTCTTCGCCGGACAGGGTTTGATGGGGGGATTCTTCGCCGAGCGCTACCCGGAGCTTACCGGGCTGCCGACGTCCAGACACGAAGCCGCCTGCGCTTCCGGCTCGGTCGCCTTACTGGCTGCAATGCGTGATCTGGAGTCGGGCCACTATGGCATGGCCTGCGTTCTTGGTCTTGAACTCATGCGCAACGTAGATGGGCAGACGGGCGCAGAGCATCTGGGTAGCGCCTGCTGGCGAGACCATGAAGCCAGCGAAGCCCGCTTTCCCTGGCCCTTTCAGTTTGACCAGATCCGCGAGCGTTATGACGAGCAGTATGGTCTCAAGTACGAATTTCTGAGCGCGATTGCCGAGAACAACTTCAGTAACGCGAAGCGTAACCCCAATGCGCAGACCCGAGACTGGTCCTTCCCGGACGGTTGCTTCAGCGAAAACGACGACTTGAACCCGGTGATCGAGGGGCAGTTACGCAAGCTCGATTGCGGTCAAATCACCGATGGGGCCGCCTGTGTCATCGTCGCAAACAAAAAGCGCGCCGAGGCCTGGGCGAATGATCGCGGGGTGAAACTTGAAGATGTGCCCCGTATTAAGGGGTGGGGCCATCGTAGCGGGCCGATCAGCTTGCAAAGCAAACTGGCGCAGGCCGGCACCGGTAACGGTGATCTTCTGGTTCCCCACCTCGCGCAGACGATCAGCGACGCCTGCAAACGAGCGGGGTATGCAGAGGCATCAGCGCTCGACGGGCTGGAAACGCACGACTGCTTCACCATTACCGAGTACATGGCGATCGATCACGCGGGACTTACACCACCGGGACAAAGCTGGCAGGCGATAGAAGATGGGCGCATTGCGCTGGACGGCGCTTTCCCGATCAATCCCAGTGGTGGCCTGATCGGTCTCGGTCATCCGGTCGGAGCCACTGGAGTTCGAATGGTTTACGACCTGGCGAAGCAGGTAACCGGCCGCGCCGGCGACTGTCAGGTCGCGAACGCGCAAAACATGCTGACGCTCAATGTGGGGGGCTCGGCGACCACCTGTGCGAGCTTCGTAGTTGGCGTTGGTTAGCGAGTCCATTAACCAAGAGCACGCTCAAATTCTCCGCAGAGTTGACAGCGTAGCCGCGGTTTAAAACCAAACCCGTAATCCGGCTACGATTGCAAAGCCCTGCGGGTCTTCACCGGATTGTTCAATCAGATCAGCGGTTCGGTTGAAGTCGCCCCCCCAACTGATACCAATATAGGGAGCAATCTCGCGGCGAAACTCGTAGCGCAGGCGTAGCTCGGCGACCGAGTCGAAAAATCCTCGCCCAAGACCAAGTTCTCTGTCGTCGGATCCGGCGAGATTCAACTCCAACCGCGGTTGCAGAATCAGCCGTTGAGTCAGGAACATTTCGTATTCGGCCTCGAGGCGAGCGCTCACGTCGCCCTCGTCACTCAAAAACAAGGCGGTGTCCATCTCAAACCAATAGGGCGCAAGCCCCTGGACACCCAGCACCAGGTGCGTTCGCTCGGGGCTGGGCTCCATGTCGTAGCGAACACCGGCCTGTAAATCCCAAAAGGGGCTCACGGCGCGGCTATAAAGAACCTGCAGCTCTGCCTCCTCAACTCGCCCTTCGCTTTCATACTCGCCTTCGCTCTTCACCCATAGTTTATGCAGGTCCGAACCCAGCCAGCCCTGGGCTTCCCAGATCAGCGCATTTTCCTGATCGGTAACCTGATACTCGAGGCGCTCCGCGATAAAGAGACCGTTGATTTGGTTACCGTGACTCTCTTTGAGGGCCTCGCGCGCGGCGGCCATCGCAGCGGGGTCGTAGTGAGCATCTGCGGCCGTTTGCGCATGCGCGTGACTAAAGCGGAGTAGCAGAACACTGAGCACCAGCAATCCGCCTCTATACATGCCGGGCGTCATGCGGGACGTTGCTGATCGACAACCGATACCACGCGCATCATGCCCGCATGCATGTGATAGAGCAGATGGCAATGAAACGCCCAGTCCCCAATCGCATCAGCGGTGATGTCTACGGACATTTTTTCGCCGGGCTTAACGACGATGGTGTGCTTGCGCGGTTTGAATTCGCTCTCGTCGGTAACGACTTCAAAGTACATGCCGTGCAGATGGATCGGATGCGGCATCATGGTGTCATTCACCAGCGTAAGTCTCACGCGTTCGTCTTTATAGAGCGTGATCGGCTCATCGACCTCTGAGAACTTCAGCCCATCGAAAGACCACATGTAGCGTTCCATATTGCTGGTCAGATGCAGTTCCAACTCCCTATCCGGGTGGCGTACATCAGGGTTTTTGGAACGAGCTTTTAAGTCCGTATAAACCAGGACGCGATGCGCAGCGTCTTCGAGGCCAAGCGGACGCTCGTGAAGACGGTTTACTGGGTTCATCGCTAAGCCGACGACTCCAGGCCCTTTCGGGTGATTGTGCGTTTGCGGCTTGGGGTGCACGGTTTGCGAAGGTGCGGAATGATCGTGCATATCATGATGAGCCGGGCTGCTCTCGGCCTCGCCGTGGCTCATGCTGCTGTGATTCATGCTGCTCTGGCCCATAGCAGCGTGATTCATCCCGCCGTGCTTCATGCCGTCGTGACCCATGCCGGCGTGAATCATACTTTGATGATCCATTTCCTCGTGTCCCATCGCGGCATGATTCATGACCGCATGATCTGACTCACTTGGGGCGGAGTGTTCGCCGCCTGTATCGGAGCGCACTCCAGGGCTGCCGTGCGAGCTGTGGTCCATCGCCATGTCTTTCATCGTGAGCGTGGGGCGCTCTCTCAGTTTTGGTACTTCCGCGACAAGACCCTCTCTAGGGCTGAGCGTTGCACGCGCGTAGCCAAAGCGATCATTGCTCTCGGCCATGAGCGTATAGGGACGCTCCTTGGGCTCAACGATCACGTCGAAGGTCTCTGCCACGCCAATCTGAAATTCATCGACCTCAACCGGCGCAACCGCCAGCCCATCGGCGTGCACGACCGTCATTGGCAAATCGGGAATTCGAACATTGAAAATGCTCATCGCCGAAGCATTGATAAACCGAAGTCGAATCCGCTCACCGGGCTCGAACAGCCCGGTCCAGTTGTCACCAGGACCATGCCCGTTGACGAGATAGGTGTAAGTTGATGCAGTGACATCAGCGATATCGGCGGCGTTCATGCGCATCGAACCCCACATGAGTCGGTCATCTATCGCCTGGCGAAAGCCCTTCTTCCGGCCTTCTCGAAAGAACTCCCCCACAGTGCGCTGCTGAAAATTATAGTTGTCCGACATTTTCTTTAGCTTCGAAAACACGCGATGCGGATTTTCGAACGTCCAGTCGGACAACACGATCACAAATTCCCGCTCCACCGCGTCCGGGTCCGAATCCTGAGCCTCGATCACGATCGGCCCGTAGTGGCCGCTTTGCTCTTGCAACCCCGAGTGGCTGTGATACCAATAGGTACCGGCTTGTCGGAGCGGGAATTCGTAGGTGAACGTCTCGCCCGGTGCGATACCGGGGAAGGTCACGCCGGGAACACCATCCATCTGGAACGGAAGTAAGATGCCGTGCCAGTGGATGGACGTATCGACGGCAAGCCGGTTGTGCACTCGCAGCGTCACCGTGTCTCCCTCGCGCCAGCGCAATAGCGGCGCAGGCAGCTGGCCGTTTACCAAAACGCCCGCACCCTCACGACCATCGACCGTGCAGGGAGATTTATCGACGGTGAGATCGAACACCTGATCGCCCTGCGCGCGCAGCCCCGAAATATCAGCCGCCAAACCGCTGCGAGCCCACGCTGGTAAAGCACCGTTTAGCCCTGCAGCAGCCATTGAAAAAGCCCCACTACGAATAAAGCCTCTTCTGCTGATGGCTCGCCGTGGCAATTTTTGCTGATTGATCCGTCTCATTGCTCTAGTATTAATACCCCCAGGGGGTATACGTCAAGTGGTTAACGTTGAATTCAAAAATGGAACAGAATCGAAAAAAAACACTCAAACGCCTCGCTCGAATCGAAGGGCAGGTTCGTGGAGTTACAAGGATGATCGAATCGGAGCGCTATTGCATCGATGTACTACAACAGCTTGGCGCCATCAAAGCGGCGCTGGGTAAAGTGGAAGAAGCGGTGCTAAGTGATCACGCAGTTACCTGCGTCGAACGGGCGATAGCCTCTGGCGATCCGGCCGATCAGCGGGAAAAGTTCAGCGAACTGGTCGACCTGATCTCAAAAACCAAACGCTAGTGGGTCTGAGGTTAAGGACGAGGGCAGACCAGCACTCCGTCACTAGTCGTTTGTTGAGTCTGTCGTAAAAAGGCTGGCCACATTGGATACGAACCAGGATGACGCGGCCAGTAGCTGCAACCAATCACCGCTTCCGCTTACGCCGACCACGAACACGCTCGCAATCCAGGCAAGACTTGCCACGGTTTGACCAAGCCATTCCGGACGAAGCGCTTTACTCGTTAGACTCTTCCAGGATGCCACATAGGGCCTTAAGTCATGGTTTTCGGTTAACACACACATTCCTCACCGCAGCACGATAAATCATCCAGATACATTCCCCAGGTCCGATACATTTCTAATCCTTCCGCTGGCAATCCAAGTGAGGTTGCGACTGCTTTAGCCACCACCGCAAAACGCTGCCTATATTTGTAGATGAAGCAAAATATGTGGTCGTCATGACGCAGCATCGGACCGCAAAGAAACAGACCGGGAGTAATCGTTGACTCGTCTTGATCGTTAACAACCGGGAAGTGATCGTAGCGCTGTTCGAACAGATCCGAGATAAGGTGATGACTGCCCTTAAAGCCTCCTGCCCAAAGCGGCTGCGTGTCCGAGGTAAATAGATCACCGTCTAGAGAGGTAATGACGTAGCGCCCCTCCTTGTAATCTACGGAGCTGATGGGCGTGTTGGCGATGAGTTCAACTTGTTCGTAAAACCAATCTTCCTGCATGCGCTCTCGTGTAAAGGGAGAGATCGATATGCTCGGATCGGAGCTTGGGTTTTCCCAGGGACTACCGCGGTCGAAAATTCGAACTCGCTTGTCGTTCAGAGCCAGGTGATAGGCCGCATCAATACCGCTTTCAAAACCTCCGATGATGGCGAAGTCGTTCCCTTCTAGCTCTTCATAACTGTCGATGGTTGCGGTATGTCGGCAAAGCTTGCTGCCAGCAAACCCAGTCTTATGGGGATACTGAAACTCACCCGCAGCCCAAATCAGATGTTTGCAACGGAACTCCGAATCCGTCGTTTCGACCGTGAACTCACTACCATCATGAGTCACCCTCAATACGTCGATGTTCTCGCGTACCGGTATTGTAAAATAGCGCACGACGGCACGAAGGTGTCCCGCATACTCCTGACCTGTCGGGTGCTCGACTTCCATGCTCGCGCCCGGAGAAACACCGAGGGCAATCGAGTTTAGATCGAGCATACCGATCGAATTACTAGGAAACGACGGCGTTATGAATCGAGTCTCACGCGGCCACTTAGCAAACGAGGCACCGACCTGCTCTCGCTCAAGGACGATAAAATTCTGAACGCCCGCATCCTTTAAGGTAATGGCAACGCCAACGCCGGAAGCACCCGCGCCGACGACAATAGCGTCATAGCTGCTAACTGCAGTTGTACTTGTATTCATCGGGCAGGGTGAGCCATTGAACGCGGCTCCCATACGGATAAGCGTCGTAAAGTAATCGCGTGATTGATCGTGGTGCCTATCGTCGTACTACAAGACGCGGTGTCGTAAACCACGGAGTTGCTCCTTCAAATAATTGATGGCCTTGCTGACGGCTTGATTTGTCCGCGTGGCAATGGTGTCGGCAAAGATTCTTTTAGCTGTCGCAAGCGTTTTCTGGGTTCCTGCAGACACCGACCGTTGCTCTCGCAGAGTAAGGCTGGGCCGGCGCGAGAGTATAACGATGCCAGGCCGTTAAGTGTTACTTTATTACATATATAATCGTAAGTCTTTGCCGCAGATCCTTACCGCAGATCTTTAACGCCAAGAGCCCTTACCAGAGTGGCTCTTGGCAAGAGCGAATCGCTAGCGCAATCCGAGCGGTGAGCGAACTATTCGAACAGCAAATCTTCAAGCTCTTTCGCTGCGGTCTCTTGCAGGTATTCAACCGCAGCTGCTCGAAGATTCTCCTCTTGCTCGAAGACGGACTGGAAAAACGCAGCCACGACGACCTTGCTCAGCATCTGCTGACGCAGAACGTTCATGGTTTTTGGATAGTCGGTGTTTTCGCACAAACCACTCGCGGCGCCGTAGTCTAGGCCGATACTCGCAGGTCCTAGCAACCCAGCCCACTCATCCTCTTCGCCGTCTTCAATATTGCCGGTCACCGCGTAGCAGCCGAGCACGTCTGGATTCGCTAGTGCACGAAAGTAGCGTGTGCCTCCTGAAAAACCAGTGTGCGAGCCTTTACGCAGCGTGATCAGCTTGGCATTCGGTATGGTGGAAAGCACTGGCCGCGCGTGAATTTCGTAAGGAACAATAACGTCTCTGTCGCCGGCGAGCATCAGAAACGGCATGCTTTCTTCGGCAAAGAAGCTTTTCTTAAACAAGCTGGTGGGGCCCGCGATTGAAATTGCTGCGCCGATACGCGGATCGCGAAGCGAAGGATGATAGGCCACTAGCGTGCTGGTCAGCCCGCCCAAGGATACGCCCATGACCCCTATCCGGCCTTCGTCGATCTTGCCGGCCAGCCGATGGGATTCATCTCCGCTGGAGGCCAAAAGCGTATCAATCAAGAAGATCACATCTGCCGGCTGGTTCGCAACATCCCCTAGGCTTGGCCCACCGGGCGCAGAGATATTAGTGAGTGGATAATCGGCCGCCACAACCACAAAACCATTGCTCGCCAGGTGCTCCGCAAGATAGGCGCCATTTTGTCGCGAAGAAGTGAATCCGTGGCTATATACAATCAGCGGATAGGGCTGAGCGATATTCTCGCTGGGATACCAAACGGTTGCAGCCAGCGCTCGTGTATCAGCGCCGGCATAACTCCCGTTAGCTGCGGTAACCCGACTGTCATCAATGAAATTTTCGTCAAAGCTGGCGATATTCAGTGGTCCGCGCGCCAAGCGTAGGGCACTTTCGCTGCCTTCTGGGAAGGGCTCGGCCGATTTACTCAGCGTAAGGACAACGATCGCCATAAAAGCTAAGACTGCGACGAGCAGAATGGCCAGCACAATGGAGTAGGCAAATTTTTTCACGGACTTCCTTAGTCGGGGATAGCGTCGAAGACGCTACACTGCCGAGCTAGTAGTTAAACCCCGAGTTGTTCAGAGAGAATCCCACAGTTCCGATTCGCTAAGCATGTCGTGCTCACCCAAACGTGGCGGAGGGTGATCATAGCGCACCGGTGTTCTGGATAGCTTGATCGGATTAGCAACCAGCTGTAGCGATGAGTTCTCCGGATGTTCCATGCTGACAATCATCTCCCTGGCTCTTAGCTGTGGCTCCGCAAATAGTTCGTCGATGCGATTGATCGGACCGCTGGGCACATCTTTCGCCTCCATCGCCTCAAGCCAGTCCGCAGCAGTGCGCTCGGCAAATTTTTGCTCCAGCAGTGCACACAGCGCTTTTCGATTTTTGACTCGAGCGCCGTTGCTATTGAACCGTTCATCGCTGCTCAAGGAAGGCTCACCAACAACAGCAGCCAGGGCCGAGAACTGTTTTTCGTTCCCGACCGCTACGACAAACTCTCGGTCTGCTGCGCGAAAAGTCTGATAAGGAACGATGTTGGGGTGGGCGTTACCGAGCCGTCCTGGAACAAGCCCGCCAACGAGGTAGTTCGTTGCCTGATTCGCAAGACTTGCAGCGGTTACATCCAGAAGGGCGAGATCAACGTGCTGGCCTAAACCCGACTGCTCTCTTTCGCGAAGCGCAGCAAGCACACCAACCGTTGCATAGAGCCCGGTCATTATGTCCGTAAGTGCGACCCCAACTTTCTGCGGGCCAGCACCGGCCTCCTCATCCGGCGCACCAGTGATACTCATCAGGCCACCCAGTGCTTGAATCATAAAGTCGTAGCCCGGGCGTGCCGCAAGAGGCCCTGTCTGCCCAAATCCGGTTATCGAACAGTAGACCAGTCCTGGATTTACCTCTCTCAATGACTCGTAGTCCAGACCGTATTGGGCAGCGCCACCGAATTTGAAATTCTCAAGCAGAACATCGGCGCTCGCGGCGAGGCGGCGAAGACGTGCTTGCCCCTCTGCAGAGGTGATATCGATGGTTATTGAGCGCTTGCCACGGTTTGCGCATAGGTAGTAAGCGGATTCTGCTGTAGGGGCACCGTCGTCGTCGCGCATATAGGGCGGGCCCCAGGCACGGGTATCATCGCCCGAGTCGGGGCGTTCTACTTTAACAACGCTTGCACCCAAATCCGCAAGCAGCTGACCGGCCCAGGGACCGGCCAGGACCCGCGAGAGATCAAGCACGCGCAGCCCCTTTAGTGCACTCACAGTTGTTTCCTAGAATCGCTCGGAGGCTTTCAGTTTCTCCCTTGCTAAAACGCGGGAATGTCCGTCTGCGTGCGCCCGAGAATTAGGGCATGAATATCGTGGGTACCTTCATAGGTGTTTACAACTTCCAAATTCATCATGTGGCGCATCACTGGATATTCGTCGGAAATCCCGTTGCCTCCGAGCATGTCCCTGGCCTGGCGAGCAATCGCCAGCGCTTTGCCACAAGAGTTACGTTTGATCAGCGAAATCAACTCCGGTGCGATTCCGTCTCCATCGAAGAGCTGCCCTGCCCGAATACAACCCTGTAGGCCTAAGGCGATATCGGTCTGCATGTCCGCGAGCTTTAGCTGGATCAGCTGATTTGCGGCGAGTGGACGATCAAACTGTTTGCGCTCCATGGTGTATTCGCGAGCCGCATGCCAGCACGCCTCCGCGGCGCCTAAGGCTCCCCAGGCGATTCCGTACCGGGCATTATTGAGACAGCCAAAGGGGCCTTTTAGGCCTTCAACGCCAGGCAATCTTTGCTCATCGGAAACAAAGACTTCTTCCATGACAATCTCGCCGGTAACTGATGATCTAAGCGCAAGCTTGCCCTCGATTTTTGGCGCGCTTAGCCCGTCCATGCCCTTCTCGAGAATAAATCCGCGTATCTTTTTGTCGTCGGTTTTGGCCCATACAACAAAGACGTCGGCCACGGGGCTATTGGTAATCCACATTTTGGCGCCGCTGATCCGATAACCGCCATCGACGCTCCTTGCGCGCGTTGTCATTCCACCCGCGTCCGAACCATGATCAGGTTCGGTTAGCCCGAAACATCCGATACACTCACCGGTAGCCAGTTTTGGCAGGTACTTCTCTCTTTGCTCCTCGCTGCCGTAGGCATAAATTGGATACATAACAAGGGATGACTGGACACTCATCATCGACCGGTAACCAGAATCTACGCGCTCTATTTCTCGAGCTACGAGGCCGTAACAGGTGTAGTCCACACCGGGGCAACCGTACCCACTTATAGTGGAGCCGAGCAGACCAAGCTCACCCATCTCACGAAAAATAGCGAGATCGGTACTTTCCTTTCGGAACGCCTCTTTGACGCGAGGCTGCAGCTTATCCTGCGCATACTGTGCGGCGCTATCGCGCACCATGCGTTGCTCGTCGGTGAGCTGGGAATCCAGGGAAAAAGGATCGCGCCAATTCATCTTTGTCCAGCGCGATTTTAAAGCCATGTTCATACAGACTCTCCTGATTCGAGGGGGTGTTCAATGCCCCATCGTAAATTGCTCGAATTAGTGCAGATGGTAGCGCAGAGACGCGTGGCCGTCCCTACCCCGCTAGTGCTTGCCTAGCGGCTCCAAGTCGAAGGCAGCGTATGCGACCGGAAGCAAAGTTCTGGCTGTGCTGATAGTTTTGCAGTCCGATTTCGTTTAGCGGCATACTTTCTGAGGGCGTTTGATCGTCGATATTGATCGCTCAGAGGAAAACTAAGCTGGGGCGTCACGCTAGACCGTGCGAACCCGAGCTACCGATGTAATAAGGTATTGAGTTCAATGGAAAGTAAGCTATCGGCACTTGCGGACTTAGTCGCCGACTGTGTGCCACTCATCGGAAGAGGAGAGTTTCCCGGTGGCCTAATCACCGGATTGCGCGGCCTTCTCACGATAGAAGATGCGACGATTCTTTACTATGCACCGGGAGCTCTACCCCAGGTGGTGTACCGGGAGAATCCTGATGCCCGCAACGAAGACACGATGGAACGTTTTGTTGCGGGTGCCTTTCTGCTAGACCCTTTTTACCAGCACGCGCATGCCAAACAAAAATTTGGCCTCTTTCGACTGGGGGATCTTTCTCCCGAATCCTTTCGGGACAGCGAGTACTACCAAACGTGGTATCGCAACTGCGGGTTCAGCGATGAGTGCGGCTATCTTATTGATATGGGAAACGGTGCCTTCGCTAACGTTGCCCTCGGCCGGCTGGAGCGCAGACGCTTCAGTGATGCCCAGTACAAACTGCTCCGGCAATTGACCCCTGCTATTGAGTCCCTATGCCAAGCTCACTGGGCAAGTGCAGGGACCGGCGAAAGCACGATCCGCCGACAGCTGCATCTCGCGCTCGATGACTTCGGGTCTAGCCTGCTAACGGAGCGCGAAACGCAGGTTATCAACTTGGTACTTCATGGACACAGCACAAAGTCCGTCGCCGCGCGCTTGGGAATTTC
>JBCBZV010000229.1:0-4040 GCA_039815155.1 Pseudomonadota bacterium | reverse complement strand
GTTTCGGGCCCGGCAGCAGCGGATGGTCGCCAGATGGCAACTCACTAATGTATGTTGCGTCCGAAGACATTGTCGACCGCTTTCAGGTGATCGTAGCGGATCTTGGCACGGGAGATCGCACCGTGATATCGCCCCCTGCTGCGCCCGGTGGCTTTCTGCGATCGGCCGGTGTGTGGTCGGCCGATGGTGAGTCAGTCCTGTATGTATCAGAGCAAGAACTAGCGAACGTTCGTGAACTCTTTTTGAGCGATCGCGAAGCGACACAGAGCTTAAAACTCTCGGGTACGATGACAACAGGTGGTCGCGTGTTACGGTTTGAGTCGACTGATCCTAGTGTGGATTGAGGGCATTGTCCGGCGCACCAGCACCGGCGGCGTAGAAGCCAGTCTTGGAGCATCCGGCAGCGCAGAGGCCGCTGCTCTGAAATTCCAGGACTCGGCTGAAACTACAGAAATCGGCCTGCTCTTCGGAATCGTAGAGGTACAGGCGGCGGTTGATGGCGATCTCAATATTGGCGGTATCGGAATTTCGGGAGAAGCCGGGATTAAGACGCTCAAAACCAAACCGGGTATAGCCGATACCCTGGGAGCGGGTTTGGCGGCTGTATTCGGCGGCAGGGTGAAGGGTCCTGTGCAGGATTCCTTCAATCGCCAGAACTTCTCGAATACCGTGGATAACACGGTTGATTTCCTGCAGGATATCGACTTAGATCCTGTTGAGTAAGTAGCGTTGGAAGCTGAAATTTGATTTGGAAGCGGGTTTATCGGTTTGTTGTTGCGGCAGCTTTCGTTTCGATGGTCGTTATATTCACCTACGGCGACGCCGGCGTGGCGGCGGATAATCAACCAGGCGTCTGCGAGGAGAAAATCGAAGCTGTGCAGACCAGCGATTTGCCGATCGGCGAGATGGTCAGCCAGATGCTCGGGCTGGAGGAAAGATGTGCGGATACCGGTTTGTATGAATATAGGCTAAGCAAGCTTTACATCTCCGCCCGAGAGTACGCAAAGGCGGCAGCGAGTATTATTCAGGGGCTCGAAGTCGAATCGACCTATGAGAAAGAGCTATCGCTTGCCAGGGGCGATATCCATTTGCATCAACATAACTATCAGGAAGCGGCATCAGAATACCAGTCTGTCGTTGAGCACTTTCCTGACTGGTATGCAGGCCACGACAAACTGGGGTTTGCGTTGTTCGCACAGGGACAAAACGAAAAGGCAATCGCTTCGCTTAGTCGGTCTGTGAAACTAGAGCAAACGCCAGGTTCCTATCGAACGTTGGTGCTCGCGTATTACCTCACCGGCCAATTTGAAGCGTCCACGGAAGCACTGGATCGCGCCTACTCGCTAAACGAGACGATCCTTGCCGATCGCGATCCGATGGTTGCAGCGATTCGCTCGTATGCCGAGTTGGGCAAATATCAAGTGTCTCATGGGCTAATGGGAACCTTGTTGCAAAAGAACCCGGAAATCCGGGGGGATCCGGAGTTCATCAAGGCCGGCCTTTTTCTCCGGGAAAAGATGATAGCCGCGGGTGTGGTCGTCGAGTAACAGCCGGGCGGTTCGCTGATCGGCTCGTTTCCGGCTGCATCTTTCAGTCTCATTACGGTTACCCGTAAGCTTCCCCATCTGAGCGACAGCGATTAGTAGGGCATTCTGGCATGCTATTGCTAGGAAAATGCTATCAGAAAGTCCCGATTCACGGAGTCCCAGATTGTTGCGATCCGGAAGGAAGCCGATGCTGGGATGAAGGTCAAAGACATTTGTCGTCAGCACGGCATATCGGATGCAACGTACTACAAATGGAAGTCGAAGTACGGCGGCATGGAAGCTTCAGATTTGAAGCGCGTTCGTGAGCTCGAGGCAGAGAACGCAAAGCTCAAGCGGATGTATGCAGACTTGGCGCTGGAGAATGTCCCCATGAAGGATGTCATTGCAAAAAAGCTGTGACGCCTGCGCGACGACGCGATGTGGCGCAGACGATGGTCAAGGAACATCGATTACCGGTCAGTCGTGCTTATGCCTGCGCCGGGTTACATCGTTCAGCCTACTATCGAGTCCCGCCGCACTGGAGTGTCAGAGATGCAGAGATCATCTCGGTACTGAGTCGACTGGTTGAAAGACGCACCATGGCGTCTTTTTTGAAAAGAGTCGTCTAACGAATAAAGTATTGCAATAAGGATCCAATAAATCAGTACCACTACTAGCGTGGCAAAGAAACCCGCCATTGGCCCAACTTCGCTCTTCAATGGATCAAGTAGCGCACTCCTCAGAAATACGAAGGCAAATACTAGATATGACAGACTACCCCCGACAGTTATGATGATACCGTTGCTTGATAGTGATTCTCTCCGACGATTCATTCTTCAGACTCCGATAACGTGTTAGCGTAGGCGGAGGGCTCGATCGAAGCCATATGGACTCAGTCCCCAAGTGCGCGAACCAATTCCATCCGACACAGTTGCACGCTTCCAAACTGATTGCTGGTTGCGTCGTCGCCGAAGTCAATCTGATTGTTCAGGGAGACGGTCACGCAGCTAATAGGTCTGCCCAGTGGGATTCCCAATCAGCTTCAGGAACTCTATTGCATCGTCGACTCCAGAGTCCGCAGCAGACTTGATCATCGAAAGTCCACGCGATTCGTCTTTCTCAGCACCCCCTGTACCGTAGTACAGCATTATTCCGAAAACATGCATGCCTTGCGGTACACCGCCCTCTGCTGCACGCCAAAAATACTCACACGCTGCTTGCTTATCAACGCACGCAACAATCTCGCCAGTGTCAAAATAGACGCCAAGAGCGTAATGCGCCAGCGGCTCATTGCCGTCGCTGGCAGCTAAAAGCTGACTCAAGTGCCGATCATCAAACTGTTTCTCACTTTCATCCTCAAGTGAGTACATTGATGAAAGCACAAGGGCCAGAGCATGCGAATGCGTGACGAGGTCCTCGATTATTTCATGCCCATCAGCAAAGTTGTCGTCCTCAAACTTCTTGAATGCAGAATCCAACAGCTTCGATTCGCTGCTGGCTTGTATTCTCTTCGAGAGGTGCCCGATATTGAACGCGCATCTGTAGAACATCTAACCGCCTCTCTGATAGTCTTGATTCTTAGGGCCAGTACATCTAACAGTTACATGCTTAGCCTGACAACCTAACCGTTGTTTAGCTAACCTCTCTGCCGCCTTTATTGCAGCTGTCCTATTGGCATGCCGCCACACTGCTTGTTTGCACCATTGTTTTGGATCCTCGGGGCAGTTACCCGGAATATTATCATTGCAGCATGCCACGACGGCGCAAGACCAGACACCTTTTCGTCTATCAGGTTTAATTGGGGATTTCCTACGAGTCGCCCCCGCAAGTCGCTTTCCAATTTCCTTGATGATTCTTACTATGACTGGATTCGCACCTGTCGGATCCACATAGTGAAGTGGATTATTCAGCGCGTATGCGTAGACGTTCAACCCGCCCTCGAGTCCAATAGGATCGGATTCGAGGTAACGCCCGATAGATGGGTCATACGTCCGATAGAAGTTGTAGTACAGAGTCGTTTCCAGGTCCTCATACTGACCCGGAAACCTCAAGTTCATCTCGAAGTTCGCAGTACTCGAGAACTTCTGCCCTCCGCCGTCACCAAAGGCCGTACTTTCCGAACGACTCCAGGCAAGAGCCCCTGCGCTATCGGTCACCGTTCGTGGCGTAGTCAAATGATCGGTATGGATGAAGTAAGTATCGGCGAACAATACAACATAGCCGGGCCCATAGTTTGTTAACTGCATGATCATTGGCTCGTCATTGACCCAAACAAAATCACGCTGGGCGACGAGTTCGACCGAGGCATCTGTGCATGCCTGCCCGGCTGGCTCGGTGTAAATCTGTTCTCCGATCAAGTTACTACCGCCGTCATAGAGAAAAACAATAACCTCTTCACGATCATAGTCCAGGCATCCACCACCAGCGCCGGTGCTCACCCAACGGCTCTTCGAGACACGTTGCCCGACCGCATTGTATTCGTATAGGTATTCTTCGCTGGCAAAGTATGCTTGC
>JBCBZV010000019.1:0-43044 GCA_039815155.1 Pseudomonadota bacterium | reverse complement strand
TGTCATTCGTCAAGCAGGCAGCTTCAACCTTTGGAGTGCAGACGAAATCAAAGCCTGGGAAACTCGCGAGATAGAACGCTCTCAGATAAGTCGCTGGGGAGGAATCAAGGCCAGCCCACCGATGTGAGTCTGGCTGTATGAAACGTAACGTGTATTGGCCTGGGCTCTGTCTCCTAGAAAGTGTCATATGCCGTCGGGATCGAGTCCTGGCTAAGCGCGAATGTGTTTTGGATCAACTTAGCACGCTCAAGTCGACGGCGTCGGTACTATTTTCGGCGCGTGAAGCGGTGACGCTGTATCAGTCTGTTGATAGCTAACGAAGTTTGAGGTGATCGCGATGGCGTCAAGCGTGTGCGTGAATTGACATTTAGCAGCCCGAGAACAAAACTTCAAACAACGGTGCAAACAACTCGAGGCGAGCTTCATGAAACAGTTTTTCATCCCGGTCCTTGTCTCCGGCTTTTTGTGCATGTGGGCTACAGCGCATGCTCAGATCATCATTTCATCGGGCGAGAGAGTTGTTGCGATAGATTCTAGCAATCGCACCTGCATTGATTCAGAAGCGCATAGACTTAGATTGTGGGCCAGAACTATGCGGCTTGAGAGGAACGTCGGATTTCTAAGGTCGGATAAATCGTTTGATGTGGTGATTAGTCTTAGGCCGATATACTACATGTCACGATCAGGTCAGGAAGACAGTGCGTCCAGCAAAATACCGGCCGGCCAATATGGCCATCCCGTGCACATCTCCGTCATCGCCGGCGATGGACCGAAGGGCTTTATTGAGGCTGGTTTGGCAAATACTACATTAGCGGAAGGCTTTCCTCTCAAGCTTCAAACAGAGGAATCGGTAGCCTATGTCGGCAGCCTTGAGATAAAGGTTACCCTCACAAAGAAAGAAGGTACAAACGACGGGGTCAAGATACTCAGGCGCGTGGTAGAAAACATCGGCAGTCTTCCGATACCGCCTAACCCCTACATTTCCGGACACAAAGAGCTTTCCACTTCGATCAACGGTTTTCTGGACAGCTTGACGAACGACCCCAAACAAACGAGGCCTATACGCACCGGAACTATAGTCCTGCCTTTCGCAGCAGGCGGTGATCCTTCGGCTTGTGCAGGCGAGTTTGCTCAGTCTTCTCTCTCTGGCGGATTCATGATCGTGATGGAGCCTCAAGTCATGAGTGCTGATGCGCTGGGAGATCGGTATGTTCGAACGGATGAACTACACAAGTACTGTTTTAAGATAGACAATGCGATGAGCTTCATACCTAGGTTTGCACCACGTAATAGTGCCGGTGAGTGCACCTTGAATTACGATAAGATGACCACTCTCGCGAATCCGTACATGGGGTTCGTGATGCTACCGCTTAATGACGATACTGAACGCTTTTCGTCGGTGGTAGAGGGTAGGCCATTGGGCGATGGCTTAAGCGCTCCATTCGACGTCCAGAAATTGATAGATGCCCAAGGAATTTCCAAGGTAGCCCAAACACTCAGAGGAACCTATCCGCTTGCTGCGAACAACCTAGCGCTTTGCGACGATCTCGGGATCTCAGAGTCCCAATGCATTGGAATATCGAAATCAGACCAGTAATCAGTTGGGTAATTAGTTGTCCCGGCCTTGCTATTCGTTGGAACGAGTAGCCCGGTTACGGTCAGCGTTATACGCTTTGTCCGCAAGTGCACGGGCGTTTTGGACCAGTCGATACGACATGCCTGAAATCACGTTATCTTCCCTCGCCACCAAGGCCCGATTCTGTATCCAAACCTCAACTAACCCGCGGCGTAAGAAGGGTGAAGGGTGGCCTATCTTTTCCTGCGCACCTTTTGGCAATGCGTTGTCCACAGCCTCTAGGAAATCACATTTAGGATCTGAAGCACAGTGATTTGCGAACTCAATTATCTGATCATCGAATTCGTCCTCGGCCATTGACGATCCGCTTGAGTTTTTGGAACCTGCACCGCAAGCAAGATTTTTCACCTCCACCGCAGTGAAGTAAAACACAGGGGCAAGCGCTAACCCAATCTCTAAAGGATGCGATGCACAATGTTCTAACGGCCCACCGAATACAGACAACCCTCCGTCGGAGTCCAGTGTCGCACCCGAGCATGCTTGACTGGCAGCGGCAGCTCCCTCAATTAGTCGCAACCCAATGTAGTCTGCCTTAATCTCTTCGAGCCAGTTGCCGCCAGTCGCGGGCTCACAAACACCAGCATCTTCCAAGCTCATGGACTCGCCGGTACCGTGGCGGAGAATCGAATGCCCCATTTCGTGTGCCATGGCAAACTTCTCAGCGCCGAAGCCGAATACAACAAGGAACGGCATGATTTCACGTGGTGGCTGTATCGCCTCTCTCATTTCACCACCGATAAAGGTTTCCACTGTTCTCCTAAACAAATCAATCAGTTCTGGATTAGCTTCTATGTACTCTTCAAACGCGCTGTCCGACGGACTGAGCTCCATGCCTGCATCATCCATTTCCCTCGGGAGCGCAAGAGCCGCAGCTTTCGCCATCTCGTAGACAAACATAAAAAAACTCTGGTTGAAAAAGACCAACCTGTGGCCGTAGGCTGGGTCGGAGTTGATCGATACATTGATTTCTGGTGTGGGAAGCGAACCAAATGCAAATCGATCAAGAATTTCTATCTCCTGGATCTTCGCGGCGACTCGCAAAAGGTCGAAGTAGCTAGACAGCATCATATGCACTCCTGGCAGCTCATACTCCGTTGAGTTTTTCATGCATGCGAGCCGGGCGATCTCCGCATCTTCGCTTTCCGTATTCTCCTCGAACAGTTTTGGCATTGACGTTACTTCGTTAGCACACGACGACTGTGTGACAAGACACCTAGCATTGATTTGCCCATCCTCTTCCAAGCATACAAGCGCCTGAATTCGCTCAATCTCCCCGTATGGGTTGTTCCCCTCATTTTCCTTTGATAAGAGCTGCACATTAGATTGATCAAAATCCAGGGGACGCAACAAGTGCCTTGCCTCCTCAGAATTAACCACTTCGAAGGCAAATCTGGCTAGCCGTCTCCTTCGCAGCACATCGTCAGGCGGCTGCACCACAATCTGATCATTCTCAATAATCGATACACACTCACAGGAATCGGCGGCATCCGAACTAATGCAGTCAGCAAGCGCTGCTTGTCGCATCTCATCCATCGTACCTTCATCGTAGTAGATCCAATATCTTTCTATAGAGAGAAGATCTGCCCTTCTGACAAAGCGATTTGCCTCCCAATCAACACACGCGACACCCAACTTGTTCTCCGCCACCGCGAACTCATTTAGATGTCCATCCCGAGACACAAGCTGCAGAAACAGTTCCGCAATACCACTGCCTAACTCTTCACCGAGTTCCGCTGTGGTTGCTTCGACACATGGAAAAATGCTTGAGAGGAGGATCAATGCGTAGGCATGTATTCTCAAAGCTATTAGTTTCAGCATAGGATGCTCCGTGCTATTCCCGTCAACGCCGCCGCAATTCGACAGTGCCATAGACACGGCAGGAAAGTAAGCTACGTTCAGCCAACATACCGGTATCGCTTCGCGCTCCCACTAGGTAGCTTCAGATCTCCACTTTCCTAGATCAAATATAACTCAAGAGGTGCTACGCTGATCGCTGTCCTCAAGCTGCAAATCTGCTTCCAGCTTCTCGTAGCAAGTCGGCCCGTTATCGCCAATTCGAGACATGATAGGCTGAGACTACTACTGTCCCGTTAGTGCGCCAGCTCGCTTGATACTGCCTGTTAGGTTACGTTGTACCTGACGACTAAAGGTCAGAAGCATCATCGTGTTGTTACTTTGCTCTATCTCCTTCTTTCCTTAGGCATGGTCGATCAACGAGAACAGCAATTGGCACCACGCCTCGTAAGCCTCTGCCTGCTCCTCTAAATAACTATACTGGTCATACACACGCGCAGCCTGGCTGCCGATAGCATGACCTAACATTACTTCTGCAACATGGAAGCTCGTCAGCTTAGAAAACCGCGAGCGGGCAGTACGACGGAGGTCGTGCATAGAGAAATGCTTCATATGATATTTCTCATAACGGCGCAGGTGCTGCATGACGTTATAGGGTAGCGCCAGCGGCGCTCTCACCCCCATAACGTCATCCGTGCCGTCATTGGTGAACACATAGCGGCTGTTTGGGCTGAGCGCAAACGCCTGCTTGAGGTACACCGCGATGGGTGGCGTTATGGGTCGCAGCAGAGGCTTGCGGCTCTTTTTGCCGAGCTTGTGATTGTCCGGCGGCACCGTCCAAATCCGGCCTCAAAATCAAAATGCTGTTTCTCTGCCTGTCTCAGCTCGCCGTTCCGGCAGGCATAGATCAAGCACAGTTTGACAAACAGCTTATTCTTCGGCGTGATGCGGGAGTTATCGACCGCAAGCCAGAGCATTTTGATTTCTTCGTCGCTCAAGCAGCGATCTGTCGCGCGTTTCTGTATCTGCAAATCCTCTTGCGCGTAAATATCCGCCAAAGGGTTGGCGGGCGCTAGCCTACGCTTCACCGCAAACTTATAGAGCTGCTTGGTGTTGACCAAGATGCGCTCGGCAATAGCGGGCTTGGTTTTCGCCAAGCCTTCAAGCACGCCGAGCCACGCATGCAGGGTGATCTGCTCCGCAGGCAGCTGGCCGAGCTTCGGGAACACATGAATTTCAAAACTCCGCTTGATCTCCTCGTGCCCCTTCTTGTTGTGGATACAGTAACTCTCGTACCACAGGGCAAACAGAGCTTCTAAACTCTCCGCCGCGATGATCGCCTGCTTCTCCAACAAGCGCACCAATTTGGGGTCATGCCCCTGCTCTAGCTCCTTCTTCAAACGCTGGGTTTCGGCTCTGGCTTCTTTCAGAGTCATCAAAGGATAAGAGCCGATATCTACCCTGCCCGCCTTACTGGCATATTGGTATCGGATCGTAAACGTGATCTTGCCCTTCGGCGACAGCCGAGCGCTCAACCCGTCACGATCTGTTTTCTCCGCCGTTTTCGCACGGAGCTTCTTGTTGTTGGCTTTGAGCCACGTTTCTGTCAGTGCCACCTCGCTGTCCCTAGCCCGCATTGCGGGTCACCTTGTACAAATTTTTTCCGGGAGCTCGTAAAAGAAAATTTGTACAGAAATTTGTACAAATTCCTTCTGACTTAGGGTGACACAGACTGTCTCAGGATGGTGATAGGACAACCTAAGACACTTTATAACTATATGTTTTTATTGGATTTAGTGTCTTTTGTTGTCTTGGGTTGTCTCAGGGGGCTTTATGGGGGTGCGAGATGATCGCGAAAGTCCGTCGGCTGGCGACATCGGTGGCTAGTTGGGAATCGCTACTCATCGGTGTTCTTCAGTAATAAAGCTACGGCGCTGGCTTCACGATTTGATCGAAGCCAGCAGAATGGGCGCGCATCATAACGGAAGGCTGAAAAAGCATGAAGCGCTTTCCAACACGCCAAGCCGGCATCTTTCTTCAGCCCGATAAGCGAGTAAGAAACAAGTCCTTGGGGTCGCAGCTAGCCGTTAGCTTGCGCGAGCGGTGTTTCCAAACGCGTGAGCAAACCAGCCAACAATTTTTCGCCAACCGTTTCCATCGCAGGGCTCCGCTCTCCAAGCAGCTCCGCCATAGACGTTACCTCCAGCCCGGCGTAACCGCATGGATTGATACGAGTAAACGGTTCAAGATCCATATCGACGTTGAGCGCAAGACCGTGGTAGCTGCAGCCGCGGCGAACTCGCAGCCCCAAGGAGGCGATTTTCCGACCGCCGACGTAAACACCGGGCGCCTGTGGATCAGGAGCGGCCTCTATATTGTGCTCAGCCAGTAGCCCCACAACAGACTCTTCGATTAGGGTCACAAGCTGACGAACACCAAGTTTGCGGCGCCGGAGATCGATAAGCAGATAGGCCACCCATTGGCCCGGACCGTGGTAGGTAACCTGCCCTCCTCGATCAACCTGAACCACCGGAATAGTGCCCGGATTTAGCAGATGCTCCGCTTTGCCGCTCATTCCCTGGGTAAAAACTGGTGGGTGTTGAAGCAGCCAAATTTCATCCGCGGTGGTCTTGTCGCGGCTTTCTGTAAAGTCCTGCATGGCTTGTAAGGTAGGTTCATAGGCGACAGACCCCAAACGTCGGGTCTGAACTAAGGAGGTGGCCGCTGTATTCATAGCACAGTCATTCACAGCACCATTTGGACTAAACCGGTCGCCAAGAGATCTTCGTGCAATGCTTTGAGCTGCTCAGGCCCGGTGGCCGTTATAACAATGGTGATAGAGGCAAAAGTGCCTTTGCGGCTGTCCCGTACGGTCATCGCGTCGCGATCATAACCTGGAGCGTGGCGATCAAAGACTGCAAGCACACCAGACTCGAAATCCTCACCCCGTCGACCTAGAACCTTTACCGGGTAGTCACAGGGGAACTCGATCTTTGGCGGTTCCTGGCCATCGCTTAGCTCAGGCACTGAAGAGTTTCGCAACCCACATCAGAACAATATCCCAAAGGCGAGCGAAAAATCCGCCCGAGTCCACCGACTCAAGGGCTACCACCGGGAGCTGCTGCTGCACTTCACCATCGAGAACCAGCGTGAGCTCACCTACACTGTCGCCCACCGCTAGCGGCGCTTCTATCGGATCAAGTAAAACAAGTTCCTGAATGAGTTCCCGTCGCTTACCTCTCGGCAGGGTCAGGATCACATCGTCCGCAAGGCCGACCGATAGGTAGTCTTGCGCACCCTTCCAAATGCGGGGTTTTTCGAGCTCCGCATACTTAGGGACCACCACATCGGTCTCAAAAAACCGGAAGCCGTAATTGAGTAGGCTTCGGGTTTCGCGTTTTCTCGCATTAGTGCTGTCCGTACCCATTACTACGGAAATCAAACGCATCCCATTGCGCTCAGCGGAAGCCACCAGTCCGTATCCGGCTTCTCGCGTATAGCCTGTCTTAAGCCCATCGACAGAGGGATCCTCTCCCAGCAGCGTGTTTCGGTTGTACTGGCGAATGTCGTTATAGGTGAACTCGCGCTCGCCGTAAATCTTATAGTGCTGCGGGTGACGGTTGATAATCGCATTCGCAAGACTAGCGAGGTCGCGTGCTGTGGTCAGGTGCTGCGGATGCGGTAGACCGTGGGAGTTCATAAAGTAGCTCCCATGCAAACCCAGTTCTGAACCGTGCTGATTCATAAGATCCGCGAAAGCGCCCTCAGAGCCGGCTATGTGCTCAGCTATGGCCACCGTTGCGTCATTACCCGACGATATAACGATTCCACGCTCAAGTTCCGCTACAGATACAGGTTTACGCGGCTCGATCCACATTAGGGACGAGCCGTTGAAAATCGGGTTCTGGGACCAAGCGTTGCGACTCACGCTCACTTGATCTTCCCGGCTAATACGACCTGCCGCCACTTCTGACGCCAGCACATAGCCGGTCATCATTTTGGTCAGGCTCGCCGGGGGCAACTGCTGATCCGCATTAGATTCGGCTAGTACGAAGCCGCTTTTCGCATCGATTAAGAGATAGGCCTTTGCGGCTACCGCCGGCGGCGCCGGTACGATGCCTTGCGCCATCGCCGAAGGGCTCGCCAAAAAGCCGAGAAGTAGTAACGGAGCAACGCCAGCGGGACGCAAGCAGATTCCGTTCAAGATGCAGAGAAAGCGGTTGGCGGTGATCACAGTAGAATTCATATCCTTGTTGCTCATCACCGCTGTTGGTGCGGCTGCGAGCGCGGAATGGTAACGCAGGCAAGGGTGAAGGAGGAACTCCGGATCAGCTCAGGGCATCGCCAGACCTGGGTTGAAGCCTCGGGAAAGCAACATATCGCGAAGACGGTAAAGTTGCGCTCCATCGGCGACGGGGCCGACGCGGACTCGGCTCAAACGCTGGCCACTCATATCGACAGGAGTAACGGTTACCGGGAAATCGACAATTTCAGCAACAGAATCGCGTAGGCTCTCCGCAGCGACCGGATTCGCAAAGGCACCCAGTTGAATGTAACGGTAGGCGCCCTGTTCCTTGGCGCGCTGATCATCGATCCCCGCTAAGGAAATCGCGGTAACTCGTACGGGCGCTGTCCCTGCTTCCACTATGCCCAACTTAACCGCCGCCGCATAGCTCAGGTCGATCAAGCGGTCCGCATGGAATGGACCTCGATCATTAACGCGTACAATAATGTCGCGTCCGTTATTCAGGTTTTCGACACGCACGTAGCTTGGGATTGGCAGACTGCGGTGGGCTGCTGTAGCGAGATACAAATCGTAGATTTCCCCATTCGCTGTTTTGTTGCCGTGGAACTTCGTTCCGTACCAGCTGGCTATGCCCTGCTCTTCATAGCGCTCAGCGCTGCTTAGGACCGCATAGCTCACCCCATTCACTTCGTATGGAGAAGTGTTCCCAGCTCTCAGAATAGGGTCGGCTCTTGGCACCGCGTCCACAACATCTTTCGCTCTGAGAGATAGCTTGGGAGCGCCATCACCCTCCCATGCAACGCGGGGTTCGGATGAGGTGCAAGCATTCAGTAAGAGAATGAATAAAGTGGGCGCCAGCAGACTCGCTCGAGAGCCATAGCGCTCGCATGATGACTTGCACGGCTCGCGGGCTTTGTACGCAAACATTAGGAACAGGGACATCAACCGAGCGGCTCGCGGGCGATCTCTTGGCTTAGCTGAAATACGCTCATTGCGTACATCGAGCTGTGGTTGTAGCGAGTTATCACGTAGAGGTTATGCAGGCCGACCCAGTACTCCTTGCCATCACTAAGGTCGAAGCGCAGCGGCGTCGCAAGTTCTCCAGCCAGTAATTGCTGAGTCGGTGTAAGACCCGCCGAAGTCAACTCCTCCACCGTGTGGCTGGGCTTTAAACCACCAGCAAACAGGTCTGCGTCGAGCGAAGCGGAGGCGCTGGCCGAGCTTACAATGGGCTCACCGGCGCGCCAGCCATGTTTCGCCAAGTAGTTCGCGACGCTACCAATAGCGTCTTCAACGTTACTCCAGATATCTGCGACACCGTCTTCATCAAAATCTACCGCATAGTTGCGGTAGCTGCTTGGCATGAATTGTCCATAGCCCATAGCTCCTGCATAGGAGCCCTTTAGGACCAGAGGATCCAGGCCTTGCTCCTCTATTAGGAGTAAAAAGTTCTCCAACTCCTGAGTGAAAAACTTAGCGCGTCGCGGATAGTCGAAGGCTAAGGTGGCGAGCGCATCAAGCACGCGATAGCTACCGGCGATGCGGCCGTAGTAGGTCTCGACACCGAGGATTGCCACAATAATTTCCGCAGGTACGCCGGTTCGGGCCTGGGCTCTAGCGAGGGTTGCCCGATGTTTATTGAAGAACTCTCTGCCCTCGCGAATCCGCCGCTCAGTCAAAAAGATCGCGCGATATTCGAACCAGGGTTTCGCCTTTTCGGCGGGACGGCTAATCGCATCAAGTATCGATTGTTGTCTCTCGGCCGCAGTCAGCAGCGTAACTACCCCTTCGCGCTCCAGACCGTGTTCTGCGACCACGCGATTGACAAACTCTTGCGCGCTTGGGTTCTGAGAATAGTCTGCCCGGCTGGGCGAGACTGTTAACGCGTAACTGGCGATCAAGCAATAAAATAAGAAAACGACTTTGGATCTTCTGGGTGAATACATGGACACAGAGGCTTCTCAGTTTTATCTGGCAGACGTTTGAAACTTTGGGAAATTCACTCGGCTAACTTATTGAGCTGGTTTACCAGCCTAAAACGCCCCCTACTGACCAATAACGCGACGCTCGGTGCTTATCGCCATTAGCAAGCCGAATCCAATCATCAGCGTGACCAGCGATGTCCCCCCAGCGCTAACCAGAGGTAGCGGAACCCCCACCACGGGGAGCAACCCAGCTACCATTCCCATGTTAACAAAGATGTAAACGAAGAAAGTGAGCGTGATACTGCCGCAGAGAATGCGTCCGTAGCTGCTCTGCGCACTAAGACCAATCCAAAAGGAGCGCAAGAGGATAAGGAGATAAAGCAGCAGCAGGAGCAAAACACCGCGCAGGCCAAACTCCTCTGCCAACACGGCAATAATGAAGTCTGTACGGCTTTCCGGAAGGAAATCCAGTTGACTCTGCGTTCCCTGCCCCCAGCCTTTCCCGGACCAACCTCCAGAACCGATCGCTGTCTTTGATTGAATAATATTCCATCCAGCACCGAGCTTGTCGCTCTCTGGATCCAGCATGGTCAAGATCCGCTGCTTTTGATAATCCTCCAGGAGGAACATCCACGCCGGCCAGGCGGACAACACGCCAAACACAGCGGTAGAGAAAATAAATCGCCATCCAATGCCTGCCATAAAAACCGCAAATAGCCCAGAGGCACCTACTAACAGCGAGGTGCCCAGATCTGGCTGTCTTAAGATTAATCCAACGGGAATCAAGATCATCGCAAGACACGTTGCAATGTACCGCGTTCGCGGTGGCAGCACGCGCTGACCCAAGTACCAGGCCACAGTCATTGGCACAGCTAATTTCAGCAACTCGGAGGGTTGAAAGCGAAACCCACCAAGGTTGAGCCAGCGCTGCGCTCCTTTCGCACCATCTCCGGCAAAAGCGACCGCGATAAGCATCAAAACGCCGACTAGGTAACCCCAGGGCGACCAGCGTGACCAGCGCACCGTATTAAATTGCGCCACCAGGATCATTGCGAAATAGCCCACCGCGAAAAACCTTGCCTGGCGATAGAGCGCGGCTTCGCTTTGCCCGGATGCACTGTAAAGCACCAGCAGGCCATACGCCGTGAGAATCGACAGCAGCACGAGTAGTGGAGTATCCATATTCAGGAAACGGGTGACCCCCGGCTGACGAACCAGCGGCCCCTCGCTGCTCGGCATCTGACGCAGGTACTCAGCCACTAGCTAGGCTCCTTGCTGAGCCAGGCGTCGATAACAGAGCGCGCTACCGGGTATGCGGCGCTGCTCCCACCGCCGTTTTCGACGATCACCGCCACCGCGATAGAGGGCGCCTCGATCGGCGCAAAGGCCACAAACAAACCGTGATTTCGATGGCGCTCATCGATGGCCTCTTCGTCGTAGACCGCATCTTGCGCAATGCTAATTACCTGAGCGGTGCCGGTTTTACCTGCCATCTCATAGGTAATGCCCTGAGCAATCGCATGGGCCGTTCCTTTGCGCGTATGAACTACATCGCGCATGGCCGAAACAATACTCTCCCAGTGCGCGCTATCGGCCACCACGGGCTCGCTCAAGGGCGCGTTCAAAGCGGCGCCTCCGATAAATTGGGCGATTCTGGGTTCGCGGTGTTCTCCGCGGGTGGCAATGACGGAGGTAGCCACAGCTAACTGTAGAGGCGTCGCAAGCATATAGCCCTGACCAATCCCTGCACTTAGCGTTTCGCCAGGAAACCAGGCTTCATTCAGCGCTGCGCGCTTCCAGGCTTCCGAGGGTAAGACTCCCGGTCTTTCGGCGGTAATGTCTATTCCAGTGCGGCGTCCTAAACCATAACCTTGAAGATGATCATGCATGCTGTCGATGGTCAACCGCCGGGCGAGGTCATAGAAATACACGTCGCACGATTCGGCGATGGCCATTCGTAGATCCACTTCCGGCGCGTGTCCAGTCCCTCGAATGCGTAAAATCCAGTCACGATAGCGACGCTTATCGCCAGGCAACCGGTACCAGCCCGGATCCGGTACGGTACTCTCTGCATCAACCAAGCCCGCTTCCAACCCCGCCATCGCTACCATCGGTTTTACCGTCGAGCCGGGCGGGTACTGACCTTGAACTGTGCGGTTAAATAGGGGCACATCTGGAGAGTCCCGCAGCGCGCCGTAAGCGCGATTGCTGATTCCGTTCACGAACAAATTGCTATCAAAGGAGGGCGTGCTAACCAAAGCCAGCACACCTCCGGAGAGCGGATCGAGCGCAACCACCGCTCCTCGCCTCCCTGCTAAGGCCCGGTGTGCCACTTGCTGCAACTTGTAATCCAGATGCAGTACCAAATCGCTCCCAGGCTTCGGATTAAAACGCTCGAGCACACGTAAAACGCGACCGTGCGCATTCGTTTCTACCGTTTGGTAACCCGCCGTCCCCAAAAGCTCCTCTTCATAGCGCCGCTCGAGTCCCGTTTTGCCAATATGAAAGGTGCCGCGATAGGAAGCCTCGTCGATGGTGGCGAGTTCTTGCGCGTTGATTCGCCCTACGTAGCCAAGCGCGTGCGCAAACAACTCGCCGTGTGGGTAGTGACGCTGAAGCTGTGCATCCACGACCACTCCGGGAAGTCGGTGTCGATTCACCGCGAGACGTGCTTGTTCTTCATCGCTTAGCTTGAAACGGAGCGGCACATGCTCATAGGGACGGCGGCGGCGCGCACGACCGCGAAACTTATCGACCTGTTCTTGATCGATAACAACGAGATCGCCCAATTGCTCGAGGGTACTTTCGAGATCGTCGACACGCTCTAGGATCAGCGACAAGGTGTAGCTCGGCCGATTATCGGCTAACAGCACGCCGTTGCGGTCGTAGATCAGCCCGCGTTTTGGAGCCAGAGGTTGCAACTGAACGCGGTTTCTCTCGGAAGCGGTGCGATAGGTCTCAAACTCACTAATTTGAAGACTGTAGTAGCGCAGCAGCAACATGCCGAGAAGACCGGCCACAAAAAGCAGCGCAACGGCCGAACGGGCGCTGTAGATGCGCTGCTCTCGGCGCGTATCCTTAAGGGCTATTCGGGAGGCCATTACGGACTAGGCGCGATGGTACGGGTGGCCGATCGTGATGGTCCACGCTCGGTACAGCTGTTCTACTAAAAGCACGCGAACGAGCGGATGCGGCAAGGTCATCGGCCCCAGAGACCAACGCTGATCGGAGCTGGCCAGGCATTCGCTCGATAGTCCATCGGGGCCTCCGATGAGGAAGCTGAGCGGCTGTCCCTGCATCAGCCACTTGCTGAGCTTGTCTGCTAGCTCCTCCGTACTCCAGGGTTTTCCCGCGCCATCGAGCGCTACGCGGTGGTCGCGACTGCCAATACCGCGAAGCAAGGCAATGCCGTCACTCTCTTTGAGTTGGTCGCTCGAGCGGTCTCCTCCACGGCGGGTGAGAGGCACATCTCGCCACTGCAACTTTAATTCGCTCGGAAGGCGTTTTTCGTAGTCACTGACGCCTTGTTGCACCCAGCGAGGCATTTTTCCGCATACCGAGTGCACGGTAATACGCATCAATCAGAAGAACGATTGGGGACCGGCGCCCAAAGACGCTCCAAGTCGTAGAAATCTCTCGCGGCAGGTTGCATTACGTGGACCACAACGTCGCCTAAATCGACTAACACCCACTCGGATGCGTCCTGCCCCTCCACGCCCAAAGGAAGCGTACCCGCCTCCTTAGCCTTTTTTGAGACGTTTTCGGCGAGTGACTTCACGTGGCGATTGGAATTACCGCTGCTGATGACGAGAAAATCCATGACGTTGCTTTGCTCGCTCACATCAAGACATACCGTATTGACGCCCTTTAAATCGTCGAGGGCATTAACGACCAGTTCCAGCAAACCCGCTGCAGGAAGGTCATTCTCTAAAACTTCCGATGAAATGGGGATCGTGCTCCTTTGATACCAACTTATCCGTATTTTATTTGCGTCTCGCTCCAGGATCGGGGACGCCCATAGCTAACTAGCTATTAGTTGTTCCCTTCTAGCTGTTCAATTCCCTTCTAGTTATTCAATTCCCTTCGCTGACAGGTCCCGTCTAAGCGTTCGCCTGGAACTGTACCCGTCTTGCTGCTCTTTTCGCCATTTTCGTCTAAGCAATCTGTGTTAACGATAGAGTCCTTTATCCTCAATAAAATCCGCTACGACCGGTGGTGTGAGCGCATGAGGCTTTGCCCCTGATTGTAACAGGGCCCGTATCTCCGTTGACGAAATCGCGTGAGGTTTTAAACGCACTCGTGCCAGACCGCCGAACGCCTGCTGCCATAGGGTATCGACGGATACTTCCGCTGGGAGCCTTTCTGCCAACTCGGCGTTGGCGTGACTCTCAACGAGGGTTTCTGATTCAAGTTCCACCGGGTCTGCGACGAGCTCCGCGAGCGTGTCGTGCGGTGGCCGGTACATGACGAGCAAATTGGCATAGCTGAAGATATCTTCCCACCGATACCAGGAATTGAGATGAGAGAATGCGTCTGTTCCTAACAGCAGAGTCAGCGATCGCTTTGGACCCAGCTCCTGCCGCAATTCCCGCAGACTGACAACGGTGTAAGAAGGCCCAGCGCGGACGAGTTCGCGTCGATCGCAGGTCAGCGCCTCCAAATCGGCGATCGCCAGCTCAATCATGGTAGCTCTGTCTTCAGCACTTACCTGCGGTTGATCCCGATGCGGCGGATTCGCCGATGGCATAAAGCGAATCTGGCTAATCGGGAAGCGGTCGCGAAGCTCGGTCGCCGACCGAAGATGACCGTTGTGTACTGGATTGAAGGTGCCGCCAAAAACGATGACCGCCGACTTTTTCGTCAAGTGCGCAGCTGCCCCTCGCCGAGTACGATAAACTTCTGCGTAGTTAGCCCTTCAAGCCCAACGGGTCCGCGGGCATGCAGCTTATCGGTCGAAATTCCTATTTCTGCACCCAAACCGTACTCGAAACCGTCCGCGAACCTTGTCGACGCATTCACCATCACCGAGCTGGAATCGACCTCGCGCAGAAAACGCTGACTGCTCTGATAATCACGTGTCACAATCGCATCGGTATGCGCAGAGCCATAGCGATTGATGTGTGCGATCGCTGAATCGAGATCATCCACTACGGCAACGGATAAGATTGGTGCTAAGTATTCTGCGGCCCAATCCTCGTCTGTCGCAGCCACGGCATCGGGCAAAAATTGAAGGGAGCGGTTACAGCCACGCAATTCCACCTGCGACTCGGCAAGTGCTGACGCCAGTTGCGGCAAAAAGGTCTCGGCCAGCGCTGCGTGTACCAGCAGAGACTCCATCGTATTGCAGGTGCCATAGCGCTGAGTCTTTGAATTCACGGCGATAGCAAGAGCCATCTCCAAGTCCGCCGCAGCGTCCACGTAGACGTGACAAACACCGTCCAGATGTTTAAGAACCGGCACCTTGGCATCTTTACTTACGCGCTCAATGAGTCCCTTACCACCGCGCGGAATGATCACATCGACAAAGTCTTCCATCGCGATAAGCGCACCTACAGCCGCCCGATCCCGCGACGCGATGACCTGCACGCAAGAGTCGTGAAGGTCGGCCTCTTTCAGACCGATGCTCATGGCATCGGCTATCGCTAAATTGGAGTTCAAAGCCTCCGAACCGCCGCGCAGTATTGTTGCGTTGCCGGACTTCAAGCAGAGCGCCGCCGCATCGGCGGTAACATTGGGTCGCGATTCGTAGATGATCCCAACAACCCCAAGGGGAACTCTCATTTTACCAACCCGAATGCCCGACGCCTGGGTACGCAATTCACTGACCTCACCAACGGGATCTGGCAAAGTCGCAACCTGCTGCAATCCAGCAATCATGGAATCGATCCGAGCATCATTTAACGCCAAGCGGTCAGTTAAGGCTGCGTCTAGCTGATTCTCTTTAGCACGAGCAAGATCCTCCTGATTCGCCGCTAGGACACTGGCGCGCGCTTCGTTTACGGCATCCGCTGTTGCCTCAAGAGCGCGGTTGCGCTGCTGAACAGAAGACGCAGCCAGGACCCGTGAAGCGGTTTTAGCCGCCGCTGCCATCACTCGGAGCTGCTCATGAATTTCCGCTGTGGTTACCGCATTCATAGTCTTCAGCCTGCTTTCCGACCCTATGCAAAAAACGCAAGTATACCGAAGCACTGCGCGACTCGCGCTGCTGCCGGGGCCGCTAATCCACGCTTAGCCGAACACCCAGATCGTGACCGCTTGTATGAAACGGGAGACGCCAATGAATTTGACAAGCATTCTCACTTTCAATACCTTCAGCAGCCGTCGAACGAAGCAAAGCTATTGCGCTGAGAGTCCATGTACGTCTGTCTTTGTAGCGGTGTCACAGAGAACCAGATCCGCACCGCGGTTAGGGCTGGTGATACAAGCTTGAGCCAACTCAAGCGAAATCTCGGCGTAGCTGCTCAATGTGGCGGATGTCTAGACCATGCCCGGGACATTCTCCACGAGATCAAGTTTGCTGAAGCCAGTAGCAGCCTGGCTACTGGCGATCGAGCAATTGGCACTCCAGTACCTGCTTTCTCAACTCCGTTGTATTACTCGGCAGCGTAGACTCTCCTTCTAGCTCAGCCATATAGGCAGACGCAGCGATCGGTCGCGGCTGTCGCGGCCGTTTAAGCCCCCTCATTTAGAAGCTCACTTGCTAGAAGCTCACTTGCAATCAGCTAGCGCGGGGGAGTCGCGACCGCTGTATCGCAACTGCTGCGCTTGCCAAGACCCTATCGAGAGCCACCCTCAATCACTCAAGAAGAATCATTTTCATTTGTATTTTCAACAACTTAGGTGGTAATTGGGATTGCGATTGCCTAGAATTGCGCGCCTAGAAAACGGCGATTTATCACGATCAGTCGTTCAAGCAAATTCGATTACATGCAGTCACGGAGAAAACTACCCATGAAGGGCGACCCTAAGGTCATCGAACACCTCAACCGTATTCTCGGAAACGAGCTCGTTGCGATCAATCAGTACTTTTTGCACGCCAAAATGTACAAGGATTGGGGACTCGCGGAGCTTGCTGACCACGAGTACCACGAGTCAATCGATGAAATGAAACACGCAGATCAGCTGGTCGAGCGCATTCTATTTTTGGAAGGCTTACCCAATCTTCAAGATCTCGGAAAGTTAATGATTGGAGAGCACACTCAGGAGATGCTCGAAAGCGATCTGAACGTGGAGCGCACAGCACATGAAGACCTAAAAAATGCGATCGAGTACTGCGAGTCAGTACATGATTATGTTTCTAAAGACCTTCTAGTCAGTATTTTAGAAGCGGAGGAGGAGCATATGGATTGGTTGGAGACGCAACTGGGCCTGATTGAGCGGCTAGGCATTCACAACTATCACCAAACGGCTACCGGTTCGGTCAAACCGGCAGCATAGCTAGGATCGATCGGACAAAAACAATAACGGAAACCATCTGGGGGCAGTTGGTCGCGCTTTATCGAAGCAAATAAGAGGGGCGCAATGCCCCTTTTTAACTGAGTGTTGCTAGCAGGTTTACGCCCAACTCATCTGGCCCCAATGCAACCGGGCGGCCAAGAGGTCTCTAGGCTGCTTCTTGTGCCTCGCGAATCAAGGGTTCTAACTCGTCGTTTTCGTGCATTTCGGTCACGATGTCACAACCGCCGATTAACTCTCCGTTCACCCATAGCTGCGGAAATGTTGGCCAGTTAGCGTAGGTGGGTAAGTTCGCCCTGATATCCGGATTGCTAAGTACGTCCACATAGGCAAAGCGCTGCCCGCAGGCCATGAGCGCTTGTACTACACGAGCAGAAAAGCCACATTGCGGCGCGTTCGGTGATCCCTTCATGTAGAGGAGAACGCGGTTCTCCTCTACCTGTTCTTTAATTTGTTCCATGACGTCCATAGTCATCTCCAGACGCGGTTGCCGGTCATAAACTCAAAAGCAAAGTGTACTGCTTTTTGAGTAGGTCAGGCTAACGCGGCACCCTAAAGAAATTGTCACCAAGCGAGTAACTGGCTATATTCAGCCAATGGCAGCGCTTTGCGCTGCTTTTTTGTTTTCCCGTCCTCTTCCCTAATGCCTGGTCGGTTCGAAAGATCGACGACACGCTGTTTTATTTTGCGGATCCGGAAAGACGAATAGCGAGAGATCAGATCAATGTCTACGTTAATGAACACCTACGCCCGATTACCAGTGACGTTTACACATGGAAAAGGTGCGCTGCTCTTTGATGATGCGGGAAAGTCTTATCTAGACGGCGTTTCCGGAATCGCAGTGACGAACCTGGGCCACGCCCACCCCGCGGTCACCGAGGCCGTCAGTGAGCAGGCTTCTAACTTGGTTCACTGTTCGAACCTCTTTCGGATAAGCGCTCAAGAACGCGCCGCGGATCAACTCACCTCTATTGCCGAGATGGACCGGGTTTTCTTCTGTAATTCTGGAGCCGAGGCAAACGAAGCGGCAATCAAGCTGGCACGACTTCACGGTCAACGCTTAGCCGTCGAACAGTCACAGATCATTGTTCTTGAACACGCTTTCCATGGCCGTACCCTGGCGACTTTATCGGCATCGGGTAGCCGAAAAATTCAAGCAGGATTTGAGCCCCTTGTGAGCGGATTTGTGCGCGCACCAAGGAATGACATTGGTGCTATCGAAACCATTGGCGCGAGCAATACAGGTGTCGTAGCGGTCATGCTAGAACCGGTACAGGGCGAAGGTGGAATACATCCTCTGGATGTTACCTATCTTGCTGCGCTTAAGGATCTCTGTCGCAAGCAAAACTGGCTGCTGATCTTTGATGAAGTTCAGTCTGGTAACGGGCGAACGGGGAGTTATTTCTATTGGCAGCAGCTCGGCTTTAAGCCAGACATCGTAACCACGGCTAAAGCGCTCGGCAATGGAGTCCCGATAGGGGCATGCCTTGCCCAGGGGCAAGCCGCAGAGCTGTTTGCGCCTGGTCATCATGGATCGACCTATGGCGGTAATCCGCTCGCTTGTGCCGCTGCCTCAGCGGTCATGGACGTGATCTGCAAAGGCTCGATGAGCGAAAAAGCGCCAGCGCTTGGGCGCACTGTCCTGGACAGTTTTCAGAGTTCCTTTAAGCACAGCTCGTTCATAAAAGAGGTGAGACAAGCGGGTCTCATGATTGGCATAGAACTCCAATCGGCCTGCGGAGAGTTGGCAGAGCGAGCCTTGCAGGAAGGCATTCTGATCAACGTCACCGCCGGTAACACGATCAGGCTGTTACCACCGCTGGTGATGGAGCAGCAGCAAGCTCAAGAGCTCGGCGAACGGTTGGCACTTACGGTCAATGCCTGGTTAGAAGAGTCCGCGCCGCTGCAAGGGGCGGCGTAATCGTGAAGCATTTTTTAACGCTGTTGGACTTTTCAAGTGCTGAGTTGAAGGCGCTCATCGCGCGAGCGAGCGAACTCAAGCATCAGCTTCAAAACGGGGACGGCTCGCCCCAGTTCCCAGGGCGCGTCTTGGCGATGATTTTCGCTAAGTCCTCTACCCGTACCCGAGTTTCCTTCGAAGCGGGCATGGCGCAAATGGGCGGCTCAGCAATGTTTCTTTCCGATCGTGATACACAGCTGGGCCGCGGTGAACCGATTGGAGACTCGGCTCGAGTCATCTCTTCTATGGTCGATGCGGTGATGATCCGCACCTTCGGGCACGACATTGTGGAGGAGTTCGCTAAGCATTCCTCAGTACCGGTGATCAACGCACTAACCGATGACTTTCACCCCTGTCAGCTCCTAGCAGATATGCAAACCTACTTTGAACACCGTGGTGCTATCCAGGGTAAGACAGTCTGTTGGCTCGGCGACGGAAATAACATGTGCAACTCCTACATCAACGCGGCGCGACAGTTCGATTTCGAATTGCGAGTCGCTTGCCCTAAAGGCTTTGAGCCACGGGAAGATCTGGTTCAAGCGAATAAGCAACGAGTCCTAATTACCAGCAGTATCGAAGACGCAGCTCGCGATGCGGATCTCTTGGTTACAGATGTATGGGCTTCTATGGGAGACGAAGCAGAAGCGCAGCAGCGGGAAATAGCGCTATCGGGCTACCAGCTAAACAACGACGTACTAGCCTTGGCTCAACCGGATGCGCTCTACATGCACTGTTTACCCGCACACCGCGGAGAAGAAATTACTGCGGAGCTGATGGACTCACCCAACAGCGTTATTTGGGATGAAGCGGAAAATCGCTTACACGCTCAAAAAGCCCTGCTTGAAGCCCTTCTATCTGATTAGTAAAACGAGCAATTGCGCTCTACTAAAGGCTAAAACAGCGCTTTTGTTAACTATCGCTCTGGGCCTCCCAAACGCTTCCCAATTAGCTCCGCGCGCCTTAGAAGTAAGCAATCACTTACCTTTGTTCTCGCGGTTTTCAAGATCCATAGATTTAGGACCAAAATATCTGCTTGCTTTGTAGGCCTTTGCGCATTATCTTGTAGTTCGAGTCGCTAAAAACACCCACATCTAGGGTTTTCAAATAAAACGAATTAGCGCCCGTTCACAGACACTGAGTCTCAACGACAAAAAGCTTTCACGATAGAGAGCGTGAAAAAGAGCGCGAAGCACTTAAGCGGCACCGCCACGCGGCGTGTGCAGAAACCGAAGCACCAAACGGTCAGGTCTCAAAACTAGAAAACGTGCATTGATAGTAAGTAATTACTTTCAGCAGCGAGTCACGCAGGATCCGATGCCCTTCGGACGTTATCTCTCCCCCCAAACATTCTCACAGGTTCACTTCTTCTCAATCCCTGTCGATGGACACGCCGCCGCGCCTTTGAGGCCTAAACACCCGGGTGCAAGTACCGGTGACGAGCCGGCCACCACGCGATGACGCTTATACCAACCAACCTCCGAGGACAAGCGAGCCAGGAAGCGTATATCGCTGAGGAAGCAAGCGACGACAGTGGCACGCCTACGCCCTATGGACGACTGCGGGTCATCAAACGTAATGGCACGGTGGTTCCGTTTGAGGCGAGCAAGATCTCTGTGGCCATCACGAAGGCGTTTCTAGCGGTAGAAGGGGGCACCGCCGCTGCGTCATCACGCATCCACGAGAGCTGCGCTGCTCTGACCGAGCAAGTGATCTCGACCTTCAAGCGCCGCCTTCCGGATGGCGGCACCGTACACATCGAAGACATTCAAGATCAGGTCGAATTAGCCTTAATGCGCTCTGGCGAACACAAGATCGCGCGCGACTATGTCATCTACAGAGAGAAGCAGGCTACTAAACGCGCTGCGCGGGAATCTTTATCTGAGCAGACCCAAGCTGCAGCAGACAGCATTACCGTCGTCGACACAAAGGGCGAGCGTGTCAGGCTCGATATCGAGGACTTGCATCAAAAACTGCACGACGCTTGCGCCGGCCTTCAAAGAGCAAATGCCGCCGAGCTGCTGGACGATATCTTGAAATCCCTCTATGACGGAGCGTCTCAGAAAGAGGTGGACAAAGCCGTCTTGGCAACTGCTCGATCGAAAAGCGAACTCACTCCTGAATATAGGTTTGTCGTCGCACGACTCGAAATTGACGCTTCGTATTCGCAGACAGTAAGCAATCTTCGCGTTGCTCCACCCGTGTCGAACGAGGATAGACAGCAGCTGCTGGAGCGACTGTTCCCTGCTTATGTACATCGCGGAATAAAGATCGGCGCGCTTGATGAACGACTCGCGGACTTCGATCTGGGAACGCTTGCTCAGGCACTCAATGCGGAAAGTGATCGGCTTTTGTCCGATCAGGCAACGGGTGTTCTTCAAAACTGCTACCTGTACGTCGATGGCAACGAAACAAGCGAGTTGCTAGAGGTGCCCCAATTATTGTTTATGCGGGTCGCTATGGGGTTGGCGGTTAACGAGACAGAACGGAATGCGCGAGCAATCGAGTTTTATGAGTGTTTATCGCGTTTGGAGTGCGTAATGCCCCCGCGGGTCCTGGCGGAAGCGGGCACGGTCAAACCGCTGCTAATTGATCACTTTGCTTCGAGTGTATCTTCCGATCTGTCCAGTGTTTTCAACACGATGCACGATGCGGCGCTGCTGGGCGAGGACAACTGTTCCCTGACCCTCGATTGGAGCGCAACGGTGGGCTCTGATCGAGCAAAAACCAAGAGCGGAGAGCAGGGAGGTATCCCTTCATTTATCGAGCTGGCGAGAGCGACCGCTCGCTGTACCGCAGGTTATGGCTTTATCCACTCCACTTTGTCTTGCTGGCACATCGATACTGTTCCATACCTGGAGCAAATCCTTGCGATCGGATCTGCGCACTCGCTTTCGGACACCTGCGCGACGCTCGCGGTATCAGACCTATTCATGCAGCGTGTGAACGCTGACCAGCAGTGGACTTTATTCTCTCCCACATTTACGCCGGACCTTGTGGATTTACACGGCCAAGAGTTTGTCGAGCGTTACGAATTTTACGAAAACCTCTCTTCATCTGAAGGCCTCGCTTGTTCCAATTACAAAGTCATTGCAGCAAGAGATCTTTGGGATTTGATCATTGCCGCCGCCCGGGGCCCTTCGACGTTCCACGTTGCATTTACCGATGCCGCAAACGCGGGATATCCACAGGCCCATGTAGGAAACACTCGAGTTCAAGGCGCGCGAGTGTTGGCTTCCGAGGGATCCAATCCCGTGGGCGCACCCCAGGGATTTATCAATTTAGCCCTGTTTGACCGTGAACTGGATGCCCACGCGGAGCAGCTGATGCGCTCCGCCTCTTGCCTAGTACGCATGCTCGACAATGCGCTAGACCTCAGCTGGACTGCTGTTCCGGCCATCAAGGAAGCTTGGCGGCAACAACGTCCGATCGCGGTGGGATTGGTCGGCATGCAAGAGCACCTACGTCAGCTGAAACTCGCCTTCGGTTCTCCGGCGAGCTTGAGAGCAATCGACAATCTCTGCGAATTGGTCTCCCACAGCGTTCTGAAAGCTTCGAGCATGCTGGCGGGGGAGCGCGGGTCCTATCCGAGTTTTGAGGGATCTGGATGGCATTGCGGCCAGCTGCCTTTCGATCGACTTCATGTCCTGGAAGAACGTCGAGGAGCGGAATTCCTTAACTTCAATAAAGAGAGTCAGCAGGACTGGGAATCGCTGCGCACACGCATAGTTGAGGTCGGCTTGCGTAATGCATCGGTACTTTCTCTTGCGGATGCGGGCGCCAGTGCAGAGCTTGCGGGCGCGAGCGGTAGCGCTGGGGCAGCGAAGAGTAATCTCTATCGCTTCGCGGACGAAGTGCGCGTTGCACCCGCCTTGTCCGGCGCACTTTTCGACGCAGAGCTTTGGGACGGCGTTCTGCTCAATGACGTGAAGTACTACGCCGGAGCACTCCAAGAGATCGATCGAATTCCAAAGCAGCTACGTGCTCTGTTCCTGACCGCCGCGGAAATTGAACCTGATTGGTTAGTAGAAAGCTTAGGTCGTCAGCAAAAATGGGTGGATCAGGGTCAAGACACCTCGGTGCACCTCCGTAATGCTGACCCCGAGAAAGTCGGGCTGTGTGTGCGCATGGCGTGGTATCGAGGACTCAAAACGATTGCCGTTGCTAATAGTGGAACAGCAGCGACGCAGCGGGAATCAAAAATCCAGCTCAAGGGGCTGACAGCAGCAAGCGCCGAACCCGTTCAAATCGCCTGCGAGGATGATCGCTGTGCCCGGGACGTGGGGCAGATTCAGCTGCAGGGGAATAGCGAAACTGACAGCAAGAACAATAAGGGCGTGAACGATTGTGATCACGCTCAAGAATTTGGCTGATCGTTAACAGCCAAATCAAATAGCAAGACCTTTTAAAATGCTTCTCGCCAAGGGGAGGCATCCAGGAGAGTAGAGACCCAAGCATGAGCATGGACGACGATAGAAACGACAGCGGTGACAGCGGCACGCACGAGGAGGTCGAGCAAAAGGATAACGAAACGATCCTGATGGCGCTCGATCAAATCAGTCAGACTATCGACGTGATGACAAGCGTCGTTGGAAGGCTTCGTCACTACGTTGAGGAGCAAGAGCTCACTCAAGATGCGCCCGTTAAGACAAGCATGGGCGCCGATCGCACGCTGCACTAGTTCCTAAAAATTTTCGGCCGCACCCAGCCGGTCGTTCTCTTCGTTAATCGCGGACCGCGAGGGTCCTGGGTCTCTCACCGCTTGCTCAAATTGAGCAACGGCTAGATCTTCCTCCCAAGCTCGACTGCTATATCGTCCATCAACCGGGCCACGCGACCTCCCCGTCGGACTTCTCCGACTCCGGGTTATGCTTTCGGGACATTTGCTGGGGAACGAAGGAATGCAACAGAATACAAGGCCCGATGACGATTCACTGTCCGAATCCTTGACGGAAGTTCACGCCTACACCGGCCTCCGCCGGTCTACGAACCTCTCCTTTTTGGTGCTAGCGAACCTCATTCCGCTTTTTGGCGTAGCGGTTTTCGCCTGGGATGTGGGGGCACTGGTCGTCCTTTATTGGGCCGAGAATTTGATCATCGGCGTTTACACGATCCTAAAAATGTTCACGAAAGGACGTCTCTCAGCAGTACCGATGGCGCTTTTCTTCTGTTTTCACTTTGGCGGCTTTTGTGCGGTACACGGATTGTTTATCAGCCTGTTGCTGCTGGGAATCGAGGAACCAATGGCCAGTAGTTCCTGGCCATTTCCTTTAGTCTTTTTCGAACTACTTTACTCCGTAGTCAACTCGATACTTGCAGAGGCCCCGCAAGCGTGGCTTCTGGCTTTCCTCGGTCTCTGTATCAGTCACGGTTACTCATTCGTTAGCAACTTTATCCAAGGGAAGGAACTAGAAGGCACAAACTTAGGCCGATTAATGGCTTCACCCTACAAGCGGATCATAGTGCTTCATGTTGCGGTAATGGCCGGTGGTTTCGCAGCTAGCGCTTTGGGCCAGCCGCAATTGATGCTGCTTGCGCTCGTCCTATTAAAAATAATCGTCGATATAAAACTGCATCTGAAGGAGCATTCTGCTTAGCGTTGGAGTACGCGCCTGAGGTTGACGCGCTCGATATTGACAGTGAACACATTGCGCGGCACCCTAGGCGCCCTTCGTACGACGCGGTATTGTGTCGCACGCATAGACGCGGTCGGCAGGGGGACTGGAGACCGCGTTACACGGCCAGTCTGTGCTGCGCAAGCTGACTCATTTCAAATGTAGTGGAAGGTAGTGAATAAGAGACGAGTAAGCAAAATGCTGGCCGTCGCGCAGGCCGAGTGCTTCTTACCAACCAGCCCCGCCTTTTAAGCTGAATGAGCTAGCGCTTGTAAAAGCACGGCTTAGTTCCTCTAGGCTTTCGGAGACAAGACAGGAAACTCACAATGATCTACCAGAGCGACGCGATTACGCTCCAACGTCATGGCAACGATGTAGTGGAAATGCAGTTCGACCTCAAAGGCGAATCTGTCAATAAATTCAACCAGTTAACCGTCGAGTCGTTGACCGAAGCCTTGGATTCGCTAGACGCCGAATCCGGCGTTCGAGGCCTACTACTTACGAGTGGAAAAGGCGTATTTATTGTCGGTGCCGACATCACAGAGTTCACAACTTTATTCGACACAGCGGCGGAAGATCTCAAAGGCTTCACTGCGCACAACAATCGCAACTTCAATCGTATTCAGAATCTCCCCTACCCTTCTATCGCGTTAATCAATGGCTTTGCCATGGGCGGCGGTCTCGAAATCTGTCTTGCCTGTGATTTTCGAGTAATGAGCACGGCTGCAAAAATAGGCCTGCCGGAAGCGAAGCTGGGCATTTTGCCAGGCTGGGGCGGTACCGTTCGCCTGCCCCGTTTGATCGGTGTCGATGAGGCGGTCACCTGGATGGCAACTGGCAAGGAGCAGCGACCGGAAGCCGCGCTCGCGACGCGCGCGGTAGACGCGATTGCCGCGCCAGAACAACTAAAAGAAGTGGCGCTATCGATGCTCGAGTCCGCGATCAGCGGCAAGCTGGACTACGCGAAGAGACGAGAGCTCAAGAGCTCCCCGCTTCCCTTAAACGATACGGAAGCCATGATGGCGTTCTTTACCACCAAGTCTATGGTGGCTCAGCAGGCGGGCAAAAACTATCCGGCACCGGTGAAGATCGTCGAAGTGATAGAAAATGCTCGCACCAAAGGCCTCGATGAGGCGCTAGAAATAGAAGCAGAGGGCTTCGCCGCCTTGGCGGGCACGGACGTAGCCGCCGCGCTAGTCGGTGTTTTTCTCGCCGATCAACACCTTTCCAAGGTCGCAAAGACGTGGGGAAAAAAGGCCGCAAAGAAAGTCGAGCGGGCCGCAGTACTGGGTGCGGGAATCATGGGCGGCGGCATCGCTTACCAGAGCGCTCTGAAGGGCGTACCGATCAAGATGAAAGATATTGCCCAGGAAGGCTTAGACCTTGGCTTATCGGAAGCCAATAAGCTCCTTTCCAAACGCGTGTCTCGTGGACGCATGAGCGCCTCAAAGATGGGCGAAGTGCTAAATGACATCGATCCAATGCTCTCCTATGAAGGCTTCGATCAGATCGATATTGTTGTTGAGGCGGTGGTCGAGAATCCAAAGGTTAAGCACATTGTGCTCGCAGAAACGGAAAAGCAGATCGGCCAAGACACCATCCTAGCGTCCAATACTTCGACAATTTCTATCGACTTTCTCGCCGAAGCGCTTGAGCGGCCAGAAAACTTTTGCGGAATGCACTTCTTTAACCCGGTTCACGCAATGCCCCTGGTGGAAGTTATTCGGGGAGAGAAATCCTCAGATGAAGCGATTGCGCGAACCGTGGCCTATGCGAATCGAATGGGTAAGAAAGCGGTGGTTGTAAACAACTGCCCTGGCTTCCTGGTCAACCGGGTTCTTTTCCCCTACTTCGACGGTTTTGCCAAGCTGGTCAGAGATGGTGCGGATTTCCAGGCGGTCGATAAAGTCATGGAAAAGTGGGGCTGGCCGATGGGCCCTGCCTACCTGTCGGATGTGGTCGGAATAGACACGGGAGTCCATGCCGGTGGAGTGATGGCAGAAGGCTTTCCCGATCGTATGCAAATGGACTTTAAGACCGCGACGGAAGTCATGTTCGAAAACGATCGCTTGGGCCAGAAGAACGGCAAGGGCTTCTATGAGTATGTACCCGACAAGCGAGGCAAACCGAAGAAGACCGTTTCCCAAGAGACTTACAAACTGCTGGAAGCCGTGAGCGCTGAGCGGCAGGAATTCGAGCGAGAAGCGATTGAGATGCGCATGATGCTACCCATGTGCACGGAGCTTGCGCGCTGCCTAGAGGAAGGCATCGTAGCAACGCCAGCAGAGGCCGACCTCGCCCTGCTTTACGGCATCGGCTTTCCGCCCTTCCGTGGAGGTGTGTTTCGCTGGATAGATACGGTGGGACTTAGCTATCTCGCTGCCCAGTCAGAGCAGTTCGCTCACCTAGGCAAGGCCTATGAATTGACCGATGGCATGCGCGCCAAGCTTGAAGCTGGCGAGACCTACTACTAACCGCTCACAAGAAAAGGAGACTGTCCTATGAGTATTAATGCACGTGATGCGGTGATTGTTGACTATGCCCGCAGCGCCATGGGCCGTTCCAAAAACGGCTGCTTTCGCAACGTTCGAGCGGATGACCTGTCCGCCTCAGTAATTAATGGATTGCTGGCGCGCAACGAGAAGCTCGACCCGGCGGAGATCGACGACTTAATCTGGGGCTGCGTAATGCAACGTGGTGAACAGGGAATGAACCTTGGCCGGTTGATCGTTTTGACTGCCCAGCTACCGTTTAGCATTCCAGGGCAAACGGTCAATCGCCTGTGTGGCTCATCGATGTCCGCACTGCACACGGCCGCTGCCTATGTGCAAGCCGGGGTCGGTGATGTTTACATGGTCGGAGGCGTCGAGCACATGGGACATTTGCCCATGATGGACGACGTAGATGTCAATCCGCGCCTCGGGCTCAATGTAGCGAAAGCCGCCGGCATGATGGGAATGACCGCTGAGTACCTCGCGCTCATCCACGGGATTGGCAGAGAAAAGCAGGATGAAATGGGTGTTCGTTCTCATCTTCTCGCCCACAAGGCGACAGAAGACGGAAAGTTTTCGCGCGAAATAATCCCCGTTGAGGGTCACGATGAAAACGGCGCGCTGATCTGCGTTGAACAAGATGAAACGATTCGCCCGGACAGCACCGTAGAGGGCTTAGCGTCTCTTCCTCCGGCATTTAATCCTCAGGGCGGGACAGTCACCGCCGGGCAATCTTCCCAGATATCCGACGGCGCTTCGGCCATGATTGTAATGGCGTACGAAAAAGCACAAGCACTCGGCTTAGAACCCATCGCGAAAATTAATGCGATGACAACCGCCGGTGTCGACCCTTCAATCATGGGTTATGGACCGGTTCCATCAACACAGAAAGCGCTGAAAAAGCTTGGGCTCACTATCAAAGACATTGAAATGGTCGAGCTCAACGAAGCCTTTGCTGCACAAGCATTGCCCGTACTGAAAGATCTGGAACTTCTTGACGATATGGAAGAGAAGGTCAATGTACACGGCGGAGCAATCGCGCTCGGCCATCCCTTCGGCTGCTCCGGTACGCGAATCACGGGGTCCTTGCTGACTGTGATGCAAGATCGAGATCAGTCGCTCGGAATCGCGACTATGTGTGTTGGTCTGGGCCAGGGAATCACCACCGTACTGGAACGGGTCTGACCTGCGCTTTGCCGGGCACCCGCTGCGGTGCCCGCGTTTAACTCCCTACTCCCTACTCCCTACTCCCTACTCTCCCCTCGCTACTTTGACCGACCCGATGCTTTTGTGTGGTCAAAAATGAACGTACTTCGCAAGGATTAGGTCTAGCAGACCCTTAGCGGTAAGATTTAGTAAAAATCAACGAGGTGCACCCAGTGGATTTGTTTCACGAGGACCAGGCCCTTTGGCTTGCGCAAGTACAAGAGCCTATCGTCGATCCAGACCGACTCATCATAGATCCTCATCACCACTTGTGGCCCGACATGCGCGGCGACGTTTACAACATCGAAGACTTCGCTGTTGATACAAGCTCAGGCCACAAGATAGCGGGTACGGTCTTCATGGAATGTGGCACCTGCTATCTCGAAACCGGACCTGAGGAAGAAAAGTCACTTGGTGAGACGGCCTATGTGCTTGATCAAACACAAAAAGCGCGCGAGCTAGCAGACGGGTCGCATATCCTGGGCATGGTCGGCCATGTTGATCTTCGTTTGAATGATCGTGTAGACGATCTCCTTGATCGGCACATCGCCATCGCCGGTAGTTTCTTCAAAGGCATTCGCCACGCAGGAGCCAGCGCCCGAGAAGCGGATATCGATGACATGTTCATCCCCGCATCCGCACCGGCTGATCTCTATCAGCAAGCGGACTTTCGCAGCAGCGTTCGTCGCCTAGGCGAACGCGGCCTCAGCTATGACACCTGGCATTTCCATTTTCAGACCCAGGATTTCATACAGCTCGCAAAGAATTGCCCAGATACGCAGCTCATTCTCGATCACTTTGGCACCCCCCTAGGCATAGGGGCTTATCACAGCAAAAGAAGGGAGATTTACGAACAATGGGTGATCGATATCAAAGAACTCAGCGAATGCCCGAACGTTGTTCTAAAACTCGGTGGCCTTGCAATGCCGGACAACGGCTTTGCTTGGCATACGGCAGAGCGGCCACCCAGCTCTGATGAGTTTGTTGAGGCACAGGGAGATTACTATCACCATGCGATCGACTGTTTTGGGCCAGATCGTTGTATGTTTGAGAGCAACTTTCCGGTCGATCGCCTATCGCTAGGCTACGCCGTGCTTTTCAATGGATTCAAAAAAATTGCCGCGTCCTATTCGGCTGATGAACAAGACGCCTTGTTCTCCGGTACCGCATCCCGAATCTACCGGCTTTAGGCTTCGCTACTCAAAAGCTCGTCAAGGGAACGCAAGGTGTTTAATAGCTTGCCGATAGGCAGCTGACCCCCGCAAAAGTACTCCTCGGCCATGGGCGCGATGGCGCATTTGACCGGTAAAGGTTGCCGCGCCTCAATCAGCCCATACATGCGCGGCAGGAAAACAAACTGCAGCCATTCCTCAAACTTCAGTGTGTCAATCGCAAACGGCTGGGAAGACGCCAGGGCGCTCGCACTAGGCGATTTGGCGCTCCAAAGTCCCAGCTGTCTGAGCTCAGACTCCAAATCGATCAACAAAGACGCCGCATCCGTGTGCACTATTTACGTCCAGTAGTCTTAGAAAATCTATAATTCCAAAGTATACCAATGGCTTACGTGAATATGAGAAAACCGTGTTTATTGGCGAAGTTGTCGCCAAATATCTAATATTCAGAACTAAATCCTGCGACAGTGCGGCACTGGATCGGGAGCCCATAAAAATTACCCGAGAGTTCACCTTAACTGTGAGCAAACGCCGCAAAGCAAACCGACTAATTAAAATGAAAAGGATGCGCCCGATGAATCGATGTAAATCAGATACGCGAGCTCTGCGACGATCTATTCGACTGCCGCACAAGCCGCTGGTTGCTGCCCTCTCGGCGGCCTTGCTCAGCGGAACAGTGAACGTACAGGCCCAGGAAGAACCCCGCCGCGGAAGCGCTTCAGCTCTATTGGAGGAAGTAGTCGTTACCGCCCGAAAGCGAGAGGAAGGATCGCAAGATGTTCCACTTTCTATTTCTGCGTTTGGTTCCGATCAACTCGATGCCTTAAAGGTTCGAGACCTTACAAATCTCGCAGTAGGTATGCCGAACGTCGCTCTAGACGACATTGGCACCACTCGAGGAACCGCAAACTTCTCGATCCGTGGACTGGGGATCAACAGTTCAATTCCCTCTATTGATCCGACCGTGGGTGTCTTTGTAAATGGCGTCTACCTCGGTCTGAACAACGGCATTATCTTCGACGTATTCGACCTGGAAAGTGTCGAAGTGTTGCGGGGCCCGCAGGGGATTCTCTTCGGTCGAAACGTGACCGGAGGAGCGGTGCTCATGAACACCAAAAAACCCGGCACGGAGTTTGAAGGCACGCTGCGTGCAGCGATTGATGGCGGCGGTGATGGCGGGCTAAACCGCTATCTCATGGGTACGATCGGCGGACCAGTCACAGATACGCTTGGGCTGAAACTTACCGCCTACTGGAACGACGACGAAGGCTATTTTGAAAATGGCTTTGATGGCAGTGAAGTGGGCGCGGTCGAGCAGACGTACATACGCGGTACCGCCTTATGGACGCCTGGCGATCGAACCGAGGTCGTGATTCGCTACGAAAACGGTGACATCGACGGAGACGGTCCGGTACCTCAATCGCATACGAACGGGTCTGGGATACCTGGAACTCCAGTCAACAGCGACCCCGATAGTTTTGATGTGAACTACGATCTCGTCGGCTTTCAGACAATCGAAACCGACTTTTTCACAGCGGAAGTAAACCACGACGTCGACTTTGGTGACGGTACACTGACGGCTATTTACGGGTATCGGCAAAGCGACTCTGATGCTTTGGGCGATATCGACGCACAGCCGGTCGCGCTGTTCCACGCCCCGTCAAATCTGACATCGGAACAGAACAGTTTTGAGTTTCGCTACAACGGTCAGTTCGGAGATGCGAATGTAACGACCGGTGTGTACTGGTTTGATAACGAGCTTGAGTATCATGAGCGTCGTGATTTGCTGGGCTTTTTAACCTCGGTACAAAGCGGGGGCGCGCTTGGCGATGATGTGTCCTTCCAGATTCAGGACGGTGGCGGTTTGTACAATGTGGAAACGCTCGGTGTCTTTGCCGCAGTGGACTACGACCTGACCGACCTTCTCACCTTAACCGTAGGCGCACGCTGGTCCTCAGAGGAAAAGGCGGCGAACATCGCTACGCTGGCGCTGAACACCAACGTGCTTGATATCCCCGCCACGCTGGCCTCAGGTACACCGACGTACGTAAACCCGATCACGGGAACGGACACGCGTTGCAACATCGTCAACGGGCCTGCGTGTACGCTTGATTTCAACGATAGCGAAACCTTCAACACCTTCGCACCAAAGATAGGTTTTGCCTATGCGATGACAGATGAGTCGCAGGTATACGGACACTGGAGCCGCGGCTTCCGCTCCGGTGGCTATAACCTTCGCAACACCAGCCCGACTGCGGCACCCGGTCCATTTGACGAGGAGCAGGTAGACAACTTCGAAGTCGGCTACAAGTCGCAACAAAGCTGGGGCAAATTAAATGCGGCCGCGTTCTACAACACAGTTGATGATATGCAACGGGAAGTGAACCTACCGGATCCGACTTCGGGTGTGGTGCAGATTATCGATAACACAGCCGACGCGACGCTGTGGGGTATTGAAGTTGATGGAGCCTTTAGCCTCAGCGACTCACTACTGCTGCTCGCGTCCTTTGGTTACATCGATGCTTCTTACGATTCCGTCGCTTTTGACCTCAATGGCGACGGCTCGGTAAATAGCGCCGATGAGAGCCTCGACTTACCGCGGGCACCGGAAATAACCTATAGCATTGGGCTGAACTACGACTTTAGCGTGGGCAGTTGGGGCTTCGCTTCTGCGAGGATCAACTACGCCTACCGAGACGAAGTGGCTTATACGGACAACAATCTGGGAATCATACCGGAGCAAGACATCCTGGATGCGGGTTTAGACTTCTACTCAAACAACGGAAGCTGGACTTGGTCTATATACGGCCGAAACTTACTTGATACGGTTAAATGGGGTGGCGATACGCAGTTACCTGCATCACTCGGGGTGCCACTGGGTGGTACCTTCTCACCGCTAGCACGCGGCCAAACCTACGGCGCAGAAGTTACTTACAACTTCTAAGTTCTGAAGCAGGCAATTCGGAACTCGTAAAGGCCGACGGTGTAGGCACCGTCGGCCTTTTTCGTAGGCAAAATCTCAGTTAGCAGGTTCAATGCGTGAGCGAATTTAGCTAACCTTAAAGCTCACGCGGTGTGATGTCCCCTCCGGCATCCTCTTCATGAGCGCAGAGCGTTTGCCAGTATTTATTCATAATAGTGATTTGTTCTGTGTTCCAAACTTGCGTGCTTGGGCGTTTACAGCTGCGCTTATCTGCGGGGCTACGTTACAGTTCCTGCCAAGCAATCCAGTCTCAGCGCTCAACCCGGACAGGCTTCCTAGCCAGTATCTAGTCGACCGCTTCGGGCGCGAATCCGGTCTGCCATCAGACACGGTCTGGGTAGTCCGCGAGGGGCCGAACGGCTATCTCTGGATCGGTACTCGCGGCGGCTTAGTCCGTTTTGATGGTGCGCGCTTTAGCGTGTTTAATCGACAAAGCCATCCCGCATTTTCCGCAAACGAAGTCCGCGATCTCGAATGGACACCAAACGGCGAACTCTGGATTGCCACCTATGGCGGTGGGGCGATGCTGATGCGCGACGGGGAGTTCCAGTCAATCAGCAGCGCGGACGGTCTAGCTGGCGATGTGGTCTACGACATCCACCGGGCTAGTGACGGCGCGCTATGGTTCGCGACAGGCTCGGGAGTCAGTCGCTTTGATGGACAGGAAATGCGCAGTTGGCGAGAAGAAGATGGTCTCGCATCCCCTCAGGTCTTCAAGATTGCCAGTGACAAGAATGAAACTCTTTGGTTCGGTGGTTTAACCGGCGGCTTAAGTGTCTTCGATGGTCGGGAGATGCGTGCTTTACGCACTAACACCGAGCTCGATTCGACCGTGATTATCTCGCTCTCCTTGGATCCGATGCTGGGAGTCATAGCCGGAACTACGGCGGGGAACGTCTATCAAGTCCTCGCTTCAGGAGAAGCACAGCTAGTTAAGCGAGACGATGAAGACATCATTGATGTATCGCTTCGGGATCGAGACGGAAACCTTTGGCTGGGCACCTACGACAACGGACTATGGCGAACGAACAGAGAAACGGGTCGTGACCGTATTCCCTTAACGGCGAACATGCAGTCACCCGTCATTGTGGGTCTTTTGGAAGATAGGCGCGGTAGCCTATGGGTGTCTTCAGCAAACGGCTTGTTCCGAGTCCGCGATACACCCTTCCTGCAACTCGGCGTAAAAGAAGGTCTCGCAGACAAAACTACGGTGGTCACCTCGTCGCCGGACGGAACCTTATGGGTGGGAACGGAGCGCTCAGGAATATTCAAAGTTGCACCGAGCGGGCAGGTCGAGCAACAGCCTTTCCTCCGAGACCAAAGTATTAGCTCGCTGCTGGTTAGTCGCAGCGGCGACCTTTGGGTGGGAAGTTTCGGTGGCGGCGCGTTCATTGTTCGCGATGAGCAGGTAACACCGCTTGGTAGCGCAGAGGGCCTTTCCAGTGACTACATCTTTGCGATCCAGGAAACACGCCAAGGGAATATATTGCTGGCGTCCGACTTGGCGGTCGACTCTTGGAATCCGCTCTCAGCGCAGCTAGAGAGCGTCTTTACAGAAGCTGATGGCGCGGTCATTCGCAACATACACCAGGCGAGAGATGGCAGCATCTGGTTAGGAGGAAATGGCGGACTCTATCGCTTTCAGAACGGTGAACATCGCTATTGGGGCGAAGCGGAAGGTCTTCCCAGTAGCGTAGTTTCGCAAGTTTACGAGGACGAGCGCGGAGTCTTTTGGATCGCGGTACGCGACGGCGGGCTCGTCAGGATCGGCGACGGCAAACTGTTCAGCTACAAATCAGAACAGGGATTGCCCCAGCTCTCGTCCTACGCAATTCTTGAGGACCGCTCTCGAAGTCTTTATATCTCAGGCTCTGGGGGGCTTCTTAAGGTGTCCCGCGATGAGCTGGATGCAGTCGCCCTCGGAAAGAAAGTAGCCGTACATGTACAGCGTTTTGATGAAGCCAAGGGCTTGCGCTTTACGCAGTTTTCTGGGGGCTTTCAGCCGTCCTCATGGACGACCCCTGACAACCGGTTATGGTTCGTCACGAACCTAGGGCTCATCAGCTTTCGCGCCAGCGATTTGCTGACCAGTGCTCCCCAGCCTCATTCTTTTGTGGAAGCTGTGCGAGTAAATGGCGAGGAACTTGCCCTGAGCGACGCAATTGATGTTCCAGCCTCAATGCAGTCGCTGGAAATTGATTACAGCGCGCCGGAGCTCGCCGAGCCTGATGCAATCGCTTTTCGCTACTCGATAAATGATGGCGCTTGGCTTGATGCCGGACCAAGGAGAACCGCCTACTTCACGTCATTACCCGCCGGCGCTGTCACGTTTCGGGTTCAGGCTAAGCTGGGCGATGGCAGTTTCAGCATCCCCGGGGACGAGACGGCGACACTGAATCTGTATCGACTACCGCGATGGTATGAAACCACCTGGTCCGTGCTCGCGGCACTGGCGCTTCTTGTGCTCGCGATGACGCTGGTCCAACGCGTCTTCTCTAGCCGCGCACGGGTCCGAGAAGCTCAACTGCGCCAACTTGTAGATCAGCGAACAGAAGAGCTCCGAGAGGCGCTGGTTCGAGTTGAAGCCAACGCGCGTATCGACTCACTGACGGGAATCGCTAATCGACGGCACATGGAAGAACAACTCAGATCTGTGTGGAATATGGCGAGGAGAAGTGGCGTGCCTGTGAGCGTCATCATGCTCGATATCGATCGCTTCAAGCAGTACAACGATTCCTTGGGCCACAATGCCGGGGACGAGTGCCTCAGAAAGATCGCCAACGCGATTAGCGGAAATCTGCTTCGTGAACACGACATGGTTGCCCGCTACGGCGGTGAAGAGTTCTTGGTCGTCCTGTATGACTCGGACGAGGAAGGGGTAGTACGGGCTGCGGAACGAATTCTGGAAGGCGTGCGAGCGCTGAAGCTCCCGCACCCAGAAAGCGACATCCACGGGTTTGTTACCGTCAGCCTCGGCTATGCGACGGCTGACGTAACCGAGGTAGAAGATCCGCACAAACTTGTACAACAAGCCGATCTGGCCCTCTATGGCGCCAAACGTACCGGACGAAACCGAGCCCTAGGACACACTAGTACGGCCGCAGCGGCCGACGCCGCGCTAAGCGAAAACTCCGATCAGTGAAAGTCCCGATTGAAAGGAGGTAGCGACTCTAGGATCGCGTTTCCATAGCGCCGTGTGAGCAACCTTCGATCCAAGAGCGTGATACGACCACTGTCCTTTTCCGTACGGAGCAAGCGTCCACTTGCCTGTACCAAGCGTAGGGCAGCTTCCGGTACGCTGATCTCCATGAATGAATTCTTGCCCTGATCCTCGATCCATTCTGCGAGGGTTGCATCGATCGGATTGTCTGGAACCGGAAATGGTAGTTTTGCGATTACCACGTGGCGGCAGTAATCACCGGGCAGATCCACTCCTTCGGCGAAGCTTGCGAGGCCAAAGATCACGCTAGCGCTGCCTCCGTCGACCGTCTCCCGGTGGCGCTTGAGCAACTCTTGCTTGCTGTGGTCGTCCTGTTTCAACACCAGCTGCTGAAGCTTAAGCGGGAGTCCGTCGAATACATCGTTCAGCTGCCGCCGCGACGAAAATAGAACCAAACTACCGGCACCAGTCGCAAGGAGCTCCGGTAGCCGCTCGAGCACTTCTTCCGTGTGTGCGAGGCTGTCGCTCGGATCACTTCTCATTGCAGGAATGGCGAAAGTACCGCGAGCGTAATCGAAAGGACTGCTGACAATTTTTTGGCGAGCGGAGCTTGGAACACCGGATGCGAAGACAAACCGATCAAAGCGCCCCAGCGCCGTCATCGTCGCAGAAGTCAACACGACCGCAGCGGCACGATCCCAGAGTTGCGACGACAAGAGGTCCGCTGCAAGGACTCGACTCGAATGGAAATCGAGCACTGCAGCGGCGTCCTGGCCACCCTGGCTTAGCCATCGAGCGCGGGGTAGCGAACCATCTTTGATCTCGATACCGCCGGCGAAGTCACTCCACAACGCCAGATTGGACGTCGCTCGAAGCTCGATTCCAGCCACCGCGCGTTGCCAGTGATCAAGCTCGTCTTTCCGTGCGCTGAGCTCATCATCAGCATCGAGAGCCCTCTCGATTCCGTTGGCGACACTCCTGGTTGTCGCCGACAGGCGTGACCACAGGCCTTCCTGCTCTTGGGCTACGCTGCGAAGGCCTTCGGGTACCACCCCGCGGGGAAAGCGCAGCTGCTCTGCGATCGCATGCTCGGCCAGGAGTGTGGCGGCTTCCATCTCGACGCGCTCTAGGGCGTCGACGATATCTTGAAACTGCTGGGGTAGAGATTCGACCGAGGTCGCCAGACCCGGGAGTTCACTCAAAAGAGGTTCACCGCGCGTAAAGGCCTTGCGACAGTCGCCCAACCAGCTGCGCGTACTTCCTATTCGGCAAAAAGAAGCGAAGTGCTGCAGGGCCTTGTCGGGCAGATGATGGCCTTCGTCGAAGACATAGAGCAATTCTTCCGGTTTAGGAAAGATAACCCCGCCACCGAGCGCCAGATCAGCAAGTACGAGATCGTGGTTGGTAACGATTACCTCGGCTTCCTGAATCCCATCTCGGGCCCGACAGGAACTGCAACTACGCCCATGGGCGCAGGGTCTACCGGCAACCTGGCTCTGATCAGCGGTGAGCGGGTACCAAACCGAGTCTTCTATTGGGTCAGGCCAATTGTCTCTATCGCCGTCCCAATCACCGCGGGCCAACGCTTCGAGCATCTTTTGGTACAGCGCGTAGGCATCGCGAGAGATATCCGGTTCTAGCTCATCCGGATACAACCACAGGTTTTCATTGCTCGGTGACTCACGCTCAAGAACACGATCAAGCTGCGAAAGACACAAATAGCGCCGGCGCCCCTTGGCTAGAACAAAGTTGAAGTCGAGCCCAGAGCTCGCTCCAATCGCCGGCAGGTCTTTGTGTATGAGTTGCTCTTGCAAGGCGACCGTCGCGGTCGCAATCAGCAGTCGCTTGCCCCGCGCTTTCGCCATGACCACGCCGGGTATGACGTAGGCAATGGTTTTTCCAGTGCCCGTACCGGCCTCGATAAGTGCGATATGCTGGCCATTAAGCGCACTTTCTCGGCCTGCGTCACCAGCGCCGGAAAAATTACTTGCCGCCGACTCGCTAGCGTCTTCAGCAGCGTTCAGGGTGCTTTGGGCAAAAGTGTTCGCCACTTCAGCGATCATCTGCCGCTGACCCCAGCGTGGACTCAGCTCTTGTGCCGATACCAGCCTGTTGTACGCCTCGCGGACTTCTTCCTTTTCCGCATCGCTTAGAACGCTCACCGAACCTCAAGTTTTTGTTCAGCGCTTTTTAAGGCGTTTGCGTAATTGGCGAGCGCAAAGGGCTGTTCTCGGGTGGGTATTGCATCGATACGAGCTTCGAATGCAGAGCGGCTCACACTTCCTACCTCCAGCCCGGTCGGCGGATCAATCTGTCCATATAAACGGTTATAAGCCCAATGGTTCGTCGAGAAAAGGCGATAGCCGCTTATGATCTGATCGTCAATCGCTGCCGCGACCTCCTCCGGCGACTCAAAGCCCTGCTGCAGCGGCGTCCCAAAATGGACATGGACGCGTCCTTTATTGCCAGAAATGCCTAGGCCAATCGACGAGACATCTTCATCCCCAGTTTTTTTATAGCTACCGGTGGTTTCCAGCTGCAGCAACTCGCGAGCTTTCGTAGCATCGCAGGGGTCTAGTTCATAGCTCACCGCAACGGGAACGATACGAAGAGCATCAATATGCTCTCCAAAATCTTGTACACGTTTATCACGCGCCAGTGACAACATTTTTATAACCGCAGGATCGGTCCGATCCTTTCCGTCCTTGGCCCGCCCTTCCCGCTGAGCAATCCACACGGGTACGTTGTCTTGCTGCACGGAATGCTTGATGTAGCGCGCTAACTGCTTCGACGCCGCCAGGAGCTCCCGCGGCCCGGAGACAGAGCGCTTCACGATAAAACTCTTATTGAGCCGCATTAGGTCGGCGACCCATTGCTCCGTGAGCAAATTGTCGCCAATGGCGATGCGCAAGGTGTCGTGTTTAGCTCGGTGAAGTGCGTAGTTTGTGAAGGCCGGATCCATCGCAATGTCGCGATGATTACTGATAAAGAGATAAGCCTGCGTTGATTCCAACTGTTCGAGGCCACTCACACTAAAGCCAGCGGTCGTCTCGGCAATCATCTGCTCAACATAGCCTTTGACTCGCATTTGAAAGTCAGTAACTGTGGTTAGGTCCTTTGCCTGAGCTCGCAAGTACCAACGAGCGAGCGGGCGCAGAAGAGGCGCAAGGGGCAACCAGCGATCACCTAAGCGAAAGCGCAATAGGGCGGTCAGGCATTCGCGCGACGCGAGTATTCGGTCGACCGTTTCTCGGACTTCATCGTCGTTAAAGGGTCTGATATCGGCAAAGGGGTCTGCCACGCGTGGCTCCATGGTTAAAGCGCCGCCACCTTAGCGAAATTACCTTTAAGCGTCATCCGCAATGGACTCGGTCCTGTGGTGATTTGAAGGAGCTACGAGTACGGTCGCTTTTTTGCTACCCTTGCGCCGCTAAATTTCCGGGGGAAATCGATGGAAGCCGAAAGTGCTTATTTGATGGTATTGGGGATCGCCACGCTACTCGTCAGTTGGATCCTACTTCTTATCGCTGCGTGGCGTGATGGCTACGCCTGGGGCCTTTTCGCAACGCTGCTGCCACCAGTGGGCTACCTGTTTGGATTCCTCAGGCTTAAGCAGGCGGGCCAAGCTTTGGCCACCGCAGGCGTGGGATTACTACTGGTATATCTTGCGCTCTAGCGCCTGCCGCTAAGCTAAGAAAAGCTCCCTCAAGCGTGCTTGTTCTGTTGGGGTTAAACCGAGCCCTGCTACAAGGTATTTGGCAATGCTTCCATAAGCGCTTTCGATTGCTGCGAACGCGGTACGCAGATACTCACCGTTCGTTTCCAGCATCGGACGTAAATCCTCATCGGATAAATGATCGACGGGGTACTTCTTGCGTACGCGAGCCATGTGTTCTTCTGGTAGGTAGTACTTAGCAGACAACAGGTAATCTCTTTCGACGTCCTCCTTCGCAACTCCCAGCGCAAGCTGCAACATTGCAATTGCAAACCCGGTTCGATCTTTACCGGCAGAACAATGAAACAGTACGCGCTTTGCACCACTGTCCAGTAGTTCCTCATAGAGCCGAGCAAATACGGAGGTCTGGGAGGTGACAAACTCTCGATTTATCTCACACATAAACCTGTGCATTTCCGCTGCGCCACCCAGTTTGGTGGAGTCGGCATAGATCGCGCTCGCTTGGCTGCCGGGAGTAATTTCTGCGGTGATGAGTTTTGCTCCCGCGAGCGTGGACGGTTCGAGCTTGCGCTCGTCTGCTCTTCGCAGATCAATGACCAGTTCTATGCCGAGCCGAGCAAGGCTCGCTCTCCCGGCTTCACTTACGTCTGCTAAATGACCCGATCGGAACAGTCGCCGCCAGCCTAAGGGCCCCGCCTTCGTCTCGTACCCCCCGGCGTCGCGAAAGTTTGGACAGCCTTCGAGGTCTAGATGACGTTGCATTGGATGGATTGGCTTAGCTGATTCTACGGAGCCGGTTTCCACGGTGTCTCCTTCTCTCTGGGGGTGGAGGACGGTTAAAAGCCTGGGGTGAAGAGATTGAAAGCATAACTTGGGGAAGTGACAGCTTCACGCACAACAGCTGTAAGACGCGGTCTCTTGTCGCAATCTCCGCCGACCAATACCGCGGGAACCGCTATTGACAGTACCAGCAGTGATCGGCAGAATCCGCGCTCCCAAATTTACGACAAATTCAGGAGTCCATCGTGGCGAACTCTCCTCAAGCGCGCAAACGTGCACGTCAAGCGGAAAAAAGACGAGCTCATAACGCGAGCCTGCGCTCTCTCGTACGTACGAATATTAAGCGAGTGGTTGCTGCAATTCGTAGCGGCGACGTTGCCCAGGCAAAAGAAGCCTACGGTAAGGCCGTTCCCGTAATCGATCGCATGGCGGATAAAGGCATCATCCACAAGAACAAGGCGGCCCGTCATAAGAGCAGACTTAACGAGCAAATAAAGGCGCTCGCAGCATAACATTACCGAGCACGTCCGCTGTATCCGGCATTTTTTAAAACAGCGGAGTCGTTAACAGTAGCGCCGACCGGGAGAACTCGCCTGCTGTCTACGGGGGCGTGTACACAGAGTTTTAGTAGAAAAGGTCGATTTAGTCGGCCTTTTTTATTGCGTAAGACTTTTGTTTTCGCATTTTCTCCCCAGCGTTCCTCGACGGGCCTTTTGAGGGGTGTTATTTATCGGTCATTTATGGCCAAATCCCCGTATGAGCCGGAGCACGCCTGCCCAATATGCACTAATCCTAATCGACCTCGCGGTAGGCCGGGACGTGTCTCTACCAGAGTTGCTAGAAGAAACTACCCTCACCGCCGAGACCCTGGACCAGCTCGGAACACGCGTCGCTGAAGACGACTTCCGCACGCTATCAAATAACGCTCTTCGATTAACCGGTGATCCAAGCCTGGGGTTACGTCTAGGGGAACGATTGAATCTCAGTGCGCACGCGGTACTCGGTCAAGCGTTTATGACCTGCCGCACCCTGCGCGAAGTTATCCAACTGTTTGAGCGCTACTATCGCGTGGTCACACAGGATTTGGAACCGGAATTCCTCGAAACGGACGGCCAATTTGGATTTCGCTTCCAACCGATGGACTACGGACCAGAGGGCAGGTTTGGAACGGAGTGCATCGCCGCCGGTATGCGCAACACTTTAGAGGCGCTTTTGGGCGAGACGATCGATTCGATCCATTTTGAATTTCCCTACGCAGAGCCAGACTACGGACAGGCATATCGAGAAATACTGGGTCAGGATTTAGAGTTCTCTCGACCCTACGCGGTGATTAGTTTTTCTGCGGAGCTCTTGCACTGCGAACTCCCAAGTTCAAACCCTGCTTTACGTACTCTTTATGAAGCGGAGTGCGCGCGCCTACTCGCCGACCTCGAAGACGCGATAGAAGTGCGTGTGCAAACCCGCCGATTGCTTCGCAAGTTCGAAGGCCACTATCCGAAAATGCCGCAAATAGCAGCGATGATTAATCTGAGTTCGCGCACCTATCGGCGACGGCTAGCAGACGAAAAAACCAGCTATCAGGAAATCCTAGATGAGGTTCGCGCAGAACACGCGACTCAATATCTGAAGGAGGGCGGTATTTCAATCGCGGGCATTGCCCATCGCCTCGGCTTTAGTGATCCATCAAACTTTCGTCGTGCCTACCATCGCTGGACCGGCAAGAGCCCTGGTGAGGTTCGCCGCGCTGCACTAGCACGTTCCGATGAGGCGGCAGTGCGTACTGCACCGAACCGATAAGCGAACTTGCGTGCCTTAGAAATCTATGCGGGCAAGACCGCGGCGACGCACCTGCGCAAACATGGGTGGCGTGGTCGGGATTTTTCCTTATTACTTGGCGCTTCCGGTGGTCCAAAGTGGCTTATTCTGGGCGAGTTAGACCGGTTGCTGTCCAGCGAATTTCTCTTTGTCGAGCGCGAGCAGCCGCTATTAGCACTCGGTTCTTCCGTAGGAAGCTGGCGACACGCGCTCATGGGTATGAAGGACCCGAAAGCAGCCTACGATCGTTTTCAAGAAATCTATTTGAACTACGAATACTCGACAAAACCCAGCATCGTCGAAGTTAGCAAGGCCAGCTACGTGATGTTGGAGCACGTGTTTGGACAACACGGCGCAGCAGAAATACTTAAGAACCGAGCTTTTCAAAGCTACATAGTAACCGCTCGCGGGAGAGGCCTAGCCAGTAGTCAACGCAAGCTTCCGTTGGCCGTCGGTATGGGGCTAGGTGCTTTGGGCAACGCGATCCACAGGCAGCTTTTGGCAAGAGCCTTTCAGAGGGTGGTGTTTGCAGGCGATCAAGCACCAAGAATTTTCCTCAAGGGTTTCGAAACCACTCAAGTCTCGCTAACGGAAGCTACGCTCATACCGGCGCTTCATGCGAGTGGCTCGATACCCTTCATCTTGGCGGGCGAACGCGATATTCCCGGGAGTCCACAGGGCCACTACTGGGACGGCGGAATTATTGATTACCACTTCAAGCTCGAAGAGCTAGACCGCCTGGCGGGAGAGGGCTTGGTTCTCTACCCCCATTTTAGATCCGACATCACACCTGGTTGGTTTGACAAGTTTCTTCCATGGCGCAGGTCGGCGCCGAACACTCTCGATTCGCTCATTCTGCTGGCGCCAAGCAAAGAGTTTGTCACCAGCCTCCCTCTTGGAAAGATCCCAGACCGAACGGACTTCACCAAGCTATCGCCGGAACGAAGACGCGTTTACTGGCAAAGCTGCATACAAAGGAGCAGTGAGCTGGCCTTTGAATTCGCGGCGCTGGTCGAGGGCTCGGACCCGCTGGCTGGTGTTCGCACCCTGGGCTAGCCTGTACTGCCCGACCCCAACCCCAACCCCAAACCCAACCCCAGAGCTTCTGCACCATGGCAAAATAACCCCGAGC
>JBCBZV010000084.1:0-18216 GCA_039815155.1 Pseudomonadota bacterium | reverse complement strand
TATGGAGTCTGTGAAGAACTTCGCCGTTTGCCCGGTGGAGCATCGGTCCCGGTGGTTATGATCACAGGCTTGACCGATATTGATAGTCTCGAACGGGCGTATGAAGCCGGCGCCACAGACTTTATCACCAAGCCAGTTATCTGGGACACGCTTGCTTACCGGGTTCGCTATCTGCTCCGAGCGGCTCATGCTATTCAAGCGCTCCGAGAAAGCGAAAGCGAGTTATTGCGAGCGCAACGTGTAGCGCGGCTGGTGCACTGGGAGTGGGATTTGGTCTCAGGTCAGATTAACTGGTCCAAGGCCGCAAAGGGTGTCTTTGGATTAGACGCAGATAAGGTCTGGCCTAACCTACGGTCCTTCGTGAAAGATGCGCACCCGGAAGATCGCATTCGGCTCAGAGAATCCGTCGAAAACCTCCGCGATGGGCTCAGCAACGGTGGCCCTTTTTCCATCGAGCATCGCTTGCTACTCGGTGCTGAAAAAGAGGTAATCGTCGAGCATCAAGGTGAACTGGTCCGGGATCCTAACGGTGAGTCAATTCGTTGGTTAGGCACCATGCAAGATGTAAGCGAGCGCAAACGCGCGGAGCGTCAGATACATCAGCTCGCCTACTACGACCCGCTGACCGCACTACCCAATCGGGAACTGTTTAGACGCCGTTCGGAACGGGCACTTCGCAGTGCCCGTCGAAAGGGATCTCGCGTCGCCTTCGTTTTTATTGATCTTGACGGCTTCAAATTCGTCAATGATTCCTTGGGTCACGAGGCGGGCGACGAATTGTTGCTGGCCGTTTCAGATGGACTACTAAGGGGTCTGAGAGGCTCGGATTTGGTCGCCAAGTTCAGTCAAAGAGACACCGAGACGGCGTCTTTGTCGCGTTTTGGCGGTGATGAGTTTGTGGTTCTTCTACCAGAAATGGCTACTCCAGATGCAGTCGCCACGATCGTGAGCCGTCTACTGGCGAACGTGCGTGAACCCGTAAAAACCCACGGTCGCGAGTTTGAGGTAACCGGCAGTGCCGGGATAGCTATATTCCCAGATGATGGCGAAAGCGTCGACGAATGCTTAAAAAACGCCGACATTGCTATGTATGAAGCGAAACATGGCGGCAAAAACTGTTATCGGTTCTACACGCAGCGGATGGATGAGGCGGTCCAGCGACGCCTGCGCATTGAGTCAGATTTGAGAAAGGCAATTTCCCTAGATCAGCTGTACTTGGTTTACCAGCCCAAGGTTGACCTTTCAAGAAACGCGATCGTTGGGGTGGAGGCGCTGCTGCGTTGGCAGCATCCCGAGTTTGGTGATGTCCCCCCCACGGTATTTATTCCGATCGCGGAAGAGACCGGGATCATCGATGCCTTGGGCGAGTGGGTCTTGCAGTGCGCCTGCGAACAGGCACGTCGGTGGCAGCTAGGGGAGTTGGGGAGTCTCCAAATGGCGGTCAACGTGTCAAGCCATCAGATTAAGAGCGGTACACTAGCATCCTCAGTACAGAGGATTCTTAAAGACACCGAGCTTGATCCTAGACTGCTTGAGTTTGAGCTCACCGAGAGCATTCTCATGGACAACACGGAGTCGACCATGCGACTGCTACACAATCTGAAAGCGCTCGGCGTTTCTATGTCTGTCGATGATTTCGGTACTGGGTACTCGTCGATGGCATATCTCAAGCATTTTCCTATCGATACGATCAAAATCGATAAGGCGTTTGTTGACGACATCTCCGATGGCAGTAGTGATGCGGTAATCGTCCGAGCGATCGTGGGTTTGGCAAGCGGACTCAAGCTGAAGACCGTAGCTGAAGGCATCGAGAATCGCGAGCAACTTGATTTTCTGCGACGCTGCGGTTGTGATCAGGTGCAGGGCTTTTACCTTTACAAGCCGATGGACGCAGGCCAGATTGAACTATTACTGCGTTCTGGCAAGACTGCCTACGCCAGCTAGCGGGGCCGCACGGAGAGCGAAGTCACCGGCTACCCACGCCACGGCGCTGCGAAAGAAATTCGGAAACGCTTTTCGGACCACTGCCTGTTGGAATGTGAACGGTTAACCAGCTTTCGTCTTTTCTCGATAGCAAAAGCCACAAACGGGCCGGTAGCGCTCATCAGCCCCCAACTCTATTTGCGGTCCGTCCGTGACCGCGCCTCCGTCTGATATTCTTAGATTGAAGATCGCCTTGCTGTTACAGAAATGGCAGACGGTCTTTGTTTCTTCAATCGCATCGGCTACTTCCAGCAAACGCAAGGAGCCAGGGAATGCCTTGGTCTGAAAGTCCGTCCTTAGGCCGTAGCAAATGACCGGAATATCTTCATCCCAGGTGAGCTCTCGGAGCTGATCAACCACGGCCGGCGACAGGAACTGCGCTTCATCCACCAATACGCAAGCAGCACCGCGAAAGGTAGTACGCTCCAGCTTTGAGTCATCCGTGACCAGTACGTCTGCCTCACGGCTCAAACCGACACGACTGGCTACCGCTCCGGCACCGAAACGTCGATCTAGGCGTGGGCGAATTACAATTACCCGTTCGCCCTTCTGCTCGTAGTTGTGAGCAACCGCAAGCAGATTCAGGGTCTTGCCGCTACTCATTGTGCCGTGCCTAAAGTACAGTTTTGCCATGCTTTTCAATAATTGTTAAGAATTTGGAGTCTTTGGCGAGAGTCTAAGGCGCGATTTGTTAGACTTTTTCATAGTCACGCTGGAAAACTCAGGGCGCTGCCAAAGTGCCTACACTAGGAAAGCTAGAATAATGAAGCAAGTGCTCATAAAACTATCGAAACTAGCAAGTTTTCCCCTTAAAATTCGCGAAAAGGCGACTAACGTTCGTTATCGCGTTGGGAAAAAGCCGATTTCTGAGAACCGACTTTTGCAAACTACCAGACTTCGAATTGACCGATTTGTACCGACCAATCTTCGAGCGCTAGGTCTTGTATTCCTTGGTCTGATCCTTATCGGACCTCTAAGTGCGACTGCGTCAACAGATGCGATGACGGTCGACAACTTCACTTTGATCGATCACTTCGGCGATGCGCAGGAATTGCATTACTACCGCGATATGAATGCGGTAGTGCTGGTCATTCAGGGAAACGGGTGTCAGATCGTTCGCTCCAGCCTCGCGGATTATCGATCACTTCGCGACGATTATGCCGAGCAGGGCGTTCAAGTCTTTATGCTCAATTCAAATTTACAGGATGATCGCGACAGTATTCGACGGGAGGCGCAGGAATGGGATATCGACATACCGATTCTCGATGACAGCGCACAGCTTGTTGGTCGTTCCCTAGGCTTGACGCGTACGGCGGAGGTGTTGGTTCTCGACCCGCGAGACTGGTCAATTGTCTATCGCGGCGCACTCAACAACCGGGTCGACTACGAACGACAGAAGGCCGCCGCGAGCGAACGCTATGTGCGCGACGCGCTCGATCTTCTTATTGACGGTGAAAAGCCCGAATTTCGTCGGGTTAACGCGCCGGGGTGCTTAATTAACTTTCCCGATTCTTTAGCCGATGCGGACATCAGCTATGCGCACGACGTCGCACCGATCTTGGCGCAAAACTGTGTGCACTGTCATACGGAGGGCGGTATCGCGCCCTGGGCGATGAGCGACTACCGCATGGTGCAGGGTTTCGCACCCATGATGCGGGAGGTGATTCGTACTAAGCGGATGCCACCCTGGCATGCGGATCCTGCCGTGGGAGCCTGGGAACACGACGCGGGTTTATCCGACGAGCACGCAAGTACATTGGTGCGATGGATAGAAGCCGGTGCCCGTAGAGGAGAAGGAGAAGATCCTCTGCCGTCGATGCAACCCTCGCAGGCTGACTGGGTTTTGGGTGAGCCAGATTTGATTGTTGAGGTTCCTGCCTTTGATGTGCCCGCGAGCGGCGTTGTTGATTATCAATTTCCATTCATTGAAAACCCCCTTGATCATGAAGTTTGGGTGGTCGCAGCGACGATCATTCCCGGTGATCCGCAGGCGGTGCATCACGTTTTGATGGGGTCTGCGGACGAGCCGCCAAAGGAAAATCAACGCGAGGGTGTTTTTCAGAATTACATCATGGGTTATGCGCCCGGTAACGAATCGCAACATATGCCGAAAGATACCGGCGTTCGCGTACCAGTGGGAGGCGTTTACCTGTTTCAGATGCACTACACTCCCTATGGTCGCGCGTCGACGGACACGACAAAAGTCGGTTTGTACTTTGCAAAAGAAGATCAACGGCCGGAAAAGTTTCTTCGCCAACAGGTGATATTGAATCCAAGGATTCAGATTCCACCGCATGCGCAGGCGCACGAAGAAGCGGCTTATTTTGAGTTTTGGGATGACGCAGTTATCTACTCGCTGGTTCCGCATGCACACTACCGCGGCCGCAGTTCCGAGTTTGAACTCGTTTATCCGGACGGAGAGACGGAGATTTTGCTGTCTGTGCCGAACTACGACTTCAACTGGCAACGAACTTATAGCCTGGAAGCACCAAAAGAAGTGCCGGCTGGGACTCGACTAGTGCACCGAACCGTCTACGACAACTCCGCTAAGAACCGAGGAAATCCCGATCCAGAGCGCGCCGTTCCCTGGGGTTTGCAATCCTTCGACGAGATGCTCTATGGGTCCGTTGGCTACAGCTGGGTAAACGAGACAACGAGCGCACCGACGCATTCAAACCAACTTGCCGATACCGCCCAATGGATGGGCTTCATGGACCGCAACATGGACGGTAAAGTGCAGAAAGCTGAACTACCCCGTCGCATGCGCGACGGGATTGGTTGGAAGTGGTATCTACTTGACCGCAACTTCGATGGCGGACTCAATCTGGCGGAAATGAATCGTCTGGTCGAACGGCTGATGAGCTCGGCAGGTCCCTGATTATCGAGTTTCTGGCTCTGGTAGGACTTGCGCGCGACCCGCAAAGCGAGGATCACTCTCCGCTTCTAAGGCCCCGGATTCGTTACGCCAGACTAGCTGCACGTTGCCGAATTCCCAGGGATGCGGTTCCACCCGATAACCGCGCTCTCTGAGCTGATTCGCCGTGGTGTCTGCGAGCGGTGTGCTGGGGCTGTAACTGATCAAATTCTCCGGCAGCAGCTGATGATGTACCCGCGTCATTTCCTGAGCTTGCTTCGCGCTCATGCGAAAGTCGGTCAAATTACTGATCATTTGGTACACCGTGGTAAAGATCGTCGAGCCACCCATTGCACCGACGACCAGCGAAGGCTTGCCGTCGCGCAGTAGGATGGTCGGTGACATTGATGAAAGCATTCTTTTACCCGGGGCAATCGCATTAGCTTCGTCACCGACCACGCCATAGTAGTTAGGGACGCCCGGTGCAATCGAAAAGTCATCCATTTCGTTGTTAAGCAGGAAGCCGGCCCCTTCAACAACGACCCCTGAGCCGAAGTCCGTATTTAGCGTGTAGGTGTTCGAGACCGCATTTCCTTCGAAGTCCAAAATCGAAAAGTGCGTCGTGTGCTTTCCCTCAAGGCCAGCTTTTACTTTGCTAGTGGGGCTTGGCTTGTCGAAGCTGAGATCCGAGACGCGTTGCAGCATGTACTCGTCGGTGAGCAATTGCTGAACATCAAAATCGCTAAAATCAGGATCACCCAGGTACTGGGCCCGATCCGCGAAGATCCTTTTTTCCAATTCCGCTTTTAGATGGATGTACTGGGCTGAGTTATGGGTTTCATCTAGAAAGCGCTTGCCAATAAGATCCCGCATCCTGAGATATTGTACGATTGCGAAACCTCCAGAGCTTGGCAGCGGAGCGGTTAAAATCTCGTAGCGGCGCCAAGTTTCACGCATCGGTGTGCGCCAAATCGGGCGATAGGACTTGAGGTCTTCACTAGTGATTAATCCGCCGCCACGCCGCATTTCCTGCACCAACAGGTCCGCTGTTTTCCCATGGTAGAAGTCCGCACCACCGGTTTTTGCAATTCGCTGCAGGGTCTTTGCTAACTCTGTTTGCCGAAAAAGCTCAGTGCCATTCGCTTTGGCGAAGTATTCGGAAAAATTCGTACGGCTGGCGAATGCAGCTGGGGCGTCGCGGATGACATCTAGGAACCAGAGCTCGGGTACAAAGCCATCGCGGGCAAGTTCGATCGCAGGTTGGAGCAGCGATTCCCAAGAGAGCTTTCCGTACCGTTCGTGCGCTGCTCGAAGACCGGCAACGGTGCCGGGAGTGCCTACGGCCAGGTGCCCAAATACGCTAGCGTCGGAGGTCGGTTTTCCGTCTTGGTCTAGGTACATATCGCGACTCGCTGCAGCCGGCGCGGTTTCCCGATAGTCGAGAAACTCGCCAGCGCCGCCCATGTACAAAGTCATGAAGCCGCCACCACCAATGTTTCCTGCGTCAGGCAGCGTAACGGCGAGGGCGAAGCCGACCGCAACGGCGGCGTCGACCGCATTTCCGCCGCGGTTCAAGGTGGCGACTGCGATTGCAGCCGCCTGTTTCTCAGGAATGGCGACCGCCGCCTGCCGCATCGCAGAGTCTGCTCGTGAGTGCGGTGTCGATAGGAACAAAAGCACGCTGAGCGCAAGCAACACGCGTCCAAGCCGTCGTTCTGTTCTTTCGTGGCTTTGCTTCTCTTGTGCTTTTTCAACTCTCCTTGCGCGGAAATCGTGATCGTCCTCAAAACCAGACTGTCTGAACATGGAAAGCGACGGTAGGCGTCGCACCGCCCTAGAAGCGCAATCTGATGGGACGATTATTGTATAGACCACGGAAATACCTATTATTAACTTGTGCACTTAAGCCTACCCTGGCTTGCGACTGGTGTACCACTCGTTTAGCGTTGCCCGCTCACCTTAAACCGGACCGAAAACCAGGCCACTTACCAGCGATGTTTCGAAGACTCAAACACTGTCACAATGTGGAGGAGCTGCGTCTGCTCGCGAAGCAACGCCTTCCCGGCCCCATCTTTCACTACATCGACGGTGCCGCCGACGATGAGGTGACCTATCGACGGAACACGCAGGCCTTCGAGGATTGCGATCTGGTGCCCAACGTTCTTGCTGGAGTCGAAGAGGTCGATATGAGCACGGAGGTCATGGGGCAAAAACTGGCGATGCCTTTGTTTTGTTCGCCGACTGCATTGCAGCGACTCTTTCATCACGATGGAGAGCGCGCGGTCGCCCGTGCGGCGGAAAAGTTTGGAACACTTTTTGGCGTGTCTTCGCTAGGCACGGTGAGTCTGGCGGAAATCGGCTCTTTGATCAGCACCCCCAAGATGTTTCAGTTTTACTTCCATAGGGATCGCTGTCTCAACGACGCGTTGTTGGAGCGGGCAAAAGAGGCTCGCTTCGATATTCTGACGCTCACCGTCGACACGATTACCGGAGGCAATAGAGAGCGAGATTTACACACCGGATTTACCTCTCCACCGCGCCTCACCCCAAGAAGCTTACTTAGCTTTGCGTTTCATCCTGCCTGGGCGTTTAACTATTTCACGCATGATCCCTTTGAACTGGTAGAGCTCAAAAGTCATGTTCGCGAGGGCTCGAATGTGGCGGTATCGGTGGGCGATTATTTTTCGACGATGCTCGACCAATCTATGGACTGGGATGACGCGGAAGCGCTCGGTTCAAAATGGGGCGGTCAGTTTTGCTTAAAGGGCATTATGAGCGTTGCCGATGCGCGAAAGGCGGTCGACATCGGCGCGACGGCGATCATGGTGTCCAATCATGGTGGCCGCCAACTGGACGGAGCAAGATCTCCTTTTGACCAGATCGCGGAGATTACAGACGCTGTGGGCGATCAGATCGATGTTGTCTTGGACGGCGGCGTCCGTCGTGGTACGCACGTAATGAAGGCGATGGCAGCGGGGGCAAAAGCGGTCTCGGGCGGACGCATGTATCTGTACGCTTTAGCGGCTGCGGGCCAGCCGGGAGTAGAGCGTGCGCTGGGTAACATGCAGATGGAAATAGAGCGCAATATGAAGTTGCTCGGTATCACCAACTTGTCTCAGCTAAGTCGCGAGATGCTGCGCTATCGCACGGCCTGACTCCCTTGCTTGGCCCAATTGCTAGAAAGGGTTTTGCTCCAGCCCTCGGTAGCGCCCAGTGAACTCGTATGTCTTTGACTAGCACACTCGTTTACGACGGTGATTGTCCTGTCTGCTGTCAGTATGTGCGCTACTTGCGCTTACGCGACGCGGTTGGGCCGGTAGAACTTGTTAGCGCGCGCGAGTCCCACCCGGTCGTTCATCGATTAAAACAAGACGGCTATGATCTCAATGAAGGAATAGCCTTTGTGCGAGGAGGCACTGTTTATTACGGCAAAGACTGCGTGACCCATCTCGCTCTTCTCAGCACACCCGTTGGCGCGTTCAATCGCGTCAACGCGGCGATCTTTTCCTCTGAGCGCGCGTCCGCGGTTCTCTACCCCATATTAAAACTTGGGCGTAAGTTGTTGCTTTTCATGCTAAGAAGAAAGCCGATCTAAGACGTTGATCGAGCACCGTTGTAGTCCTTTGATAGTCCGTTGATAGTCCCTTGACAGTCCCTTGAACTAAACCCTGCATCGGCTTGTTGAGTCAGGCAAGCCTTCTTACGGTGTATGCCCGGTATTTTTCAATTAACGCCATGAGATTGCGTATATGCGCAGGCCCGATCCCTGAGACCCTATTTGTACATTTATTGTCTTAAAGCAAAAGTTAAAAAATTATTGTTAATGCAAATCATTCCTGTTACGGTCCCGCCGCTTAACTTTTGGTGTCACAAACCTGTGACGTTGTGTCGAGAGGAGAAGACCGAATGCCAAGAAACCTACTAGCAATCGCCATTTTGGTGAGTCTGCTGGCCCTTGCGGGTTGTGAAGGAGACGATGGATCAGATGGAGCAGCCGGTCCTGCCGGGCCTGCAGGGCCTGCCGGAGCGGACGGTGAACAGGGACCAGCCGGGCCAGCGGGACCCGCTGGAGCAGATGCATCTGCGAGCGCCGTTGTTGTTGCCGTAGATCAGGTGACTACATCCGCTAACGATCTGCGCGGGCTGACCTATGCACAGGTCGCGCCGCACGCCAATAAAATTTACGCATCCGGTCACGTGGGCACAGACAACGCTTCTCGTCAGGTTATCGTCGCTCGATTCTTTGCGGATGGATCTCCAGACAGTAGCTTTGGGGGCGATGGCTTTGTCGAATTAGAAGCTACGGAAACAGAAGGTAGCGGTGACGAGTTGTCCTACGGTGTTGCCGAGCTTCAGGGCGGCGACGTGGTTGTAGTTGCGCACGCGCTCGACGCGGATGGCGGACAGTCAGTCTATCTTTTCCGAGTCAACGCTGACGGTGAGCAAGTGGCCGGTTGGGGTGATGCGCAGGGTAAAGCCGAAGTGGTGTTTGGTTTTGCGAACTCAGACAACGGCGACTTCCCCGGTGCTCCTGCGACCTTACCTGCAGACATCGCCTGGGATGTGCTCGTAGACCGCAGCGTAGCTGCAGATCGAGTTGTCGTTTTCGGACAGGGATCCGCGAGCGATGGCACCCGTACCGATAGAGATCGCTATGTTGCGCGCTTGAATATCACCGCCACTGGTGCGGAAGCCGATCCAATGTTTAACGGTGGAACCGCACATACTTACAACGCAACCGGCGTGTTGAACGACAGCGAGCGACGAGGCCTCGTCGAGCCCGATGGCAAGATCATGTCGTCTGGCTACACGGACCTTGGCGTAGGGCTTGATAATCACGTGTTCCAAATCCGACTTAACGTCGATGGTTCCGTCGATTCTAGTTTTGGTGGGTTCAGTGATGAGCCAACAATACCCGCTACGCCTGGTATTGCGGTTTTCAATCCCTTCAAAGTAGATCTCGGCTATGCAGAGAGCTACGGAGCGGTATGGCAGGAAGGTACGGCTTCTTACGTGGTCGTAGGCTACGGCGAAGCGACCTCGCGGGATTCTACGACGGGCTCTTCGCTGGGGTACGAAACGTCTATCCGCCAGGATATGGTCGCTTTTCGGGTGTCGGGCGGAAACTCGGAAGGCATTGATATGAGCTTTGCGAATAGCGGCACTCAGGTCATCCAGTCGGAAGGTCTCGGATTTCCAACAGCTGAGGATCGAGGCCGACACATCGCGGTCCTGCCCGATGACCGTACGTAATTGCGGGGCGCTTTGGGGGTAACCCAGCAGCGTTTGTTTTGACCGCAGATGGCAATCGCGATACCACCGTTGGCGGTGATGGCGTGATCGAGCTTGGTGATTCGCCGGTGGGAAGCCAGTTCTTTGGCATTGCGCTTTCCCCCGACGGCAGCCGCGTCGCCTTGTCGACTAATACGAGTGACGCTGGCGCTCGTATCGTAGTACTGAAAGTCGGCTCCGAATAGTGACCGACCGATATAGTGCGTCGTATTCCTAGTTCGCTGGGGGTATTAACCGAGGCACTGACAGCCCCGAAGCGGTGGTAGTACTACGGCTTCGGGGTTTCTTGTTTTAGCGTCCGTTGTTGGTGAGCTTCGATCATGATCGTTGTGTTTTGCGGCCACACACGGAGAGTTCTAGGTACAGTGGTAAGAGGGCAGGTTCCATGAAGTTTTCCGTGATTCGTCGTTGTGTCCTTTTCATTCTCTTAGGCGCATTTTTGTCCGCCTGTAGGGTTCAGGTGAGTACCACCGAGGGTGGCTCAGTCCAAACCGTGTCCGGGAACTATTTTTGCGGAGCCGATGAAGAGTGTTTTGCCGTTGAAGTCACCGACACGGACTTCGACGAAACCTTTATCGCCGTTCCCGATTCCGGTTTCAAATTCGCCGGATGGCGAACCAGGAATCGCGGACTTTGTGGTGGCTCGCTTGATGACTGCCGGCTGTTCACCTCCGGCTTTGTAGGAAACGATACTTTATTGGCCTTTCTCGCTAGCGACGAGGAGTTTTTCTTAGAGGCCGTTTTTGAAGAGAGGCCGCTAGAGCTAAGCGGTGACGACGCACGGCGCGCTGTACTGGCGGACATCGGCGAAAAGATCTTTCTACCCGCTCTGCGAGATTTCGAAACAAGGGCAGTCGCTCTACAAGCATCCACCGCAGCGCTCGCGGCCAATCCGAGCGATGCCTCCGCTTTGGCGAGTGCGCAAAGCGAGTGGCGCATGACAATGAACGTGTGGCAACGCAATGAGGTGTTCCAAGTGGGCCCTGCGGGACGTTCAACAAATCCAGATGCGGTTGCTGGTGGGCAGGATTTTCGAGACCTTATTTACTCCTGGCCATTTACCTTAAACACCTGCGCCTTAGAGGCCGCTGCGGCTGCGGGCGACCTGGTTAACGGAGCCACGCCGATCAACATCACCGGACTGGGAGCGCTCGAGCAGTTGCTGTTTATCGACGTCACACCGGCTAGCTGCACAACAACGGCAGATGCGGCTGCCCGTGCAGCGCATTCCAATCGGCTCGCCGAGCGAGTGCTAATACTGGCGACGGCGCTGCGTGAACGCTGGGAGCCGAGCGAGGACAATTTTCTCGCCCAGTGGAGCACTGCGGGGCTCGATAGTAGCGTCGTCTACTCCCGTCCACAGGACGCGCTTGATGCGCTCTCCATTGCGCTTTTCTACGTGGAAAAATCTACCAAAGACCGAAAGATCGCCCTTCCCACGGGGATACCGGTATCCGGATTTGAATGCGCCGACCCGGTTGCCTGTCCCGAGTTTCTCGAATCGCCGATCTCGGCCAGCTCCGGTGCAAACCTGTTGGCGAACGTGCGCGCTTTTCGCGATGTGTTTACCGGCGTCGCCGGAGGCTATGGGGTTAATGATCTGTTGATCGGCATCGATCGAAAGGATTTGGCAGACGAACTCATCGAAGCCTTGGATGTGGTGATCGCCGATCTCCAAGCCATCGAAGCCGGTATCGGTTTCGATGCGGAAGTCGCTGCGATTGCCGACGCCACGGATTGCGTCAACGCCGCCGTAAATTCTTCGGGTATACCGCCTTGCGCATTGCAAGGGACCATAAAAACCGCGATGGATATTTTCCGCGCACCTATCGTTTCGGCGCTCGGTCTTGCAATTCCGACCGCAGCGGCTGGCGATAACGACTAGAACCGAGCAGCAAGTTTCGGATAACGACTAGGCCATTTTTTCCATATAGTCTCAATGCAGGAGTATTCCGCTACGTCGCAAGCAAGCTCGCCGAAGGAGAAGACCGTAACGAGGACCAGACTCCTCGGCGATTATCTTGCTGAACGCCTTTTTGCGCCCAAGGACATCGCCGCGCTAGCGGTGTTCCGAATGCTGCTCGGCGCCCTGATGTGTTTTGGTGCGCTCCGCTTCATTCGCAATGGATGGATCGAGCGGATGTACGTAGAGCCCGATTTCCATTTCAAATTCTGGGGCTTTGAATGGGTGGCCGTTCCCAGCCAAGCTTGGCTATACGCGCTCTATGGGGGCATTGCGCTGACAGCGTTTATGGTCTCGATTGGCGCTTTCTACCGCGTCGCTATCATCGCATTCTGGTGCTTGTTCACCTACGCGGAGCTGATGGATGTCACCACCTACCTAAATCACTACTATTTGGTGAGCCTGCTCTCTCTGATTCTCTGTTTCCTTTCGCCTCACCGTGCTTGGTCGATTGATGCGTGGCGAAAACCAGAGCTGGCCAGCGCCACCCTAGCTAGCTGGCAAACCTACTGGCTTCGCTATCAGGTTGGCCTGCTTTACTTTTACGCGGGCATGGCGAAGTTCGAGCCGGATTGGCTGTTGCATGCGCAACCACTCAACATCTGGCTACCGCCCCACAGCGGCTTACCGCTGCTCGGACCTTTCTTAGAGCTTACTTGGGTGCACTATGCTTTCTCCTGGTTCGCGTTTCTATTTGATACGACAATTATCGGTTTCATGTTATGGAAACGTGCACGACCCTATGCCTTTGTTGTGATCTTGGTGTTTCATTATTTCACCCATCTATTTTTTAACATCGGCCTGTTCCCTCTCATCATGGTGTTCTCCGTTTTGGTGTTTTTTGAAGCGGATTGGCCCCGAAAGATTTTTCGATTTTTGTCCCTTGCCTCCATCGTTGATAAGCAAAAGGAACCTAGCAAGGTAACGTGTTCCGAAGGTCTAGCATGGCGTCCACCCTCGGTTTTTTATGCGTCAGCAATCGCTTTTTTTTGCGCCTTCCAATTCTTATTCCCTCTGCGGCAATGGTTGTATCCCGGTACGGTGCTCTGGCATGAGCAGGGCATGCGATTTTCTTGGAGGGTTATGGTTCGTGAGAAGTCTGGTTCGCTTCAATATCGCGTGATCTATGGCGGGGAGCGTAAGGCGACCTTGGTCTCGCCCAATCAATATCTCACGGAGGATCAGTATCGCGAGATGGCAGGGCAACCGGATATGGTCTTGCAACTCGCCCATCATATTCGCGACGAGTACACCGCCCGCGGACTAGCGCCTGTCGAAGTCTATGCGGATTCGCGCGTGTCTCTAAATGGGCGACTCGCACACCGGATGATTGACCCAACGGTCGACCTGGCGCAGGTCGAGGATACGCTCCGTGAGGCAGCTTGGATAACCGACGCTCCCAGCGAGTCTCCACCTCTTCAGAAGCCCTTACGATTGGCGGCAAATCGATGAAACGCTATTTAACATTGCTGTTAACGGCCCAGCTATTGAGCGCAACGATGGCTACGGCGGCACTTGCGCAATCGCAAAATGAAAGGGTGCAGGTTGCTGTTGATCCGCGTGAAAGCACAGACCAGTTAGAAGAAGTTCTGGTCATGGGGATTTTTGATGATCCGAGCCGAGTTACTGGATCTGCACACCGTATTGATGAAGAAACCCTAGAGTCCTTTCGCTATAGCGATATCAATCGAATTTTGAACTTCGTTCCTGGGGTCTATGCGCGCGAGGAAGACGGCGTGGGGTTACGCCCGAATATTGGCCTAAGGGGCGCTAGCGCGGAACGAAGCGTCAAAGTCATGCTCATGGAAGACGGAGTTCCGCTTTCACCAGCGCCCTATTCGGCCCCTGCCGCCTATTTTTTTCCGCTCAGCAATCGCATCTCCGGCGTGGAAGTTTTTAAAGGTCCGGCGTCTATTCAATACGGCCCGCAGACAGTGGGAGGGGCGATCAATCTGCTATCGGCTCCGATTCCGACCGAGACGCAAGCGATGCTGGAGCTGGCCAATGGCAGTGATGGCTATCGGCATTTGCACGCGCGGGCGGGCTCGGCGATCAATGAGTATGGTTTGCTCGGAGAGTTCGTCCACTTGGGAAGCGATGGCTTCAAAAGTCTGGACGGCGGAGGTGATACGGGTTTTGAGAAAAATGAGCTAGTGCTAAAGCTCGCGCGCGAACTCGGCCCCGGCCGCCTAGAAGCCCGCTTGAGCTACGCCGACGAGGTGTCAAATGAGACGTATCTAGGTCTCACCGAGGAGGATCTTCGTGCGAGTCCAAATCGGCGCTACCGAGCGAGTGCGCTTGACCGTATGGAATGGGAGTGGCTAGCCGCTCGTGCCAACTGGCAACAGCCGCTTTTCGGTGGCTCGCTACAAGTGACCGCTTATGCACAACAGCTCGATCGTGCCTGGCTGAAGTTCAATAACTTTGCCGGAGCCAATATCGGTGACGTGCTTGCCAATCCAGAAGGTCCCTTCAGTCAGCTCTTCGTATCGATATTGAACGGCAGTGATACGGATGGAGTGAGCGGTTCACCAGACGACATTCGAATCGGTACGAACGATCGGCTCATTGAACAGTCCGGTATTCAGGGTGAGCTACGCTGGAAATTCGGCACTACCGTGAGCCACGCACTTGAAGTAGGTGCCCGGTTGCATACCGATCGAATCCGACGCTTGCACGACGAGTTCGGTTACGAGCAGCAGGCTGGCGAAATCATTCTTAACGACCTGCCACGAGCGATCAATGCGGACAATACCGGATGGACCCGTGCGCTCGCTCTGTGGGCGCAAGATGAAATCGAGCTAGGCCGCTGGCTGCTGGTGCCGGGGCTGCGCCTAGAAGCGATAGACAACAGCTTTAACAACCGCCTGATCCCCGCAAAGCAGGAGAATGATTATCTGGTCGCCTTACCCGGTTTCGGTGCTCTCTTTTCGGCAAGCGAAGACCTTGATCTGTTTCTGGGCGTGCATCGAGGATTTTCGCCCGCGCTGCCCTCTTTAACTGAAGATCTGGATCCAGAGGAGTCGTTAAACTACGAACTCGGAGCGCGCTGGCGCAGCCCTTTCGGTAATTGGGAGGCTACTCTCTTCTATAATGATTACAGCAACTTAACCGCCGTATGCACCGTATCAGCAGGTTGCGCTCCCGGTGATCTAGACACGCAGACCAGCGCAGGGGAGGTGCTGACCCAGGGTGTTGAGTTTGGGTGGAACGCTGAGTTCGCGCTTAACGCATGGTTACAGTTACCGATTGCTCTGAGCTATACCTACACGGATGCGGAATTCGGCGAGTCATTCTCTTCAACGAATCCGCAGTACGGCCAAGTAGAGGAGGGCTTTGAGCTACCCTACCTGCCTCCAAATCGTGCAAATCTGACAACAGGCTTTGTTGGGAGCAACTGGGATCTGAAGCTCACCCTGACCTATACAGATCGCATGCGCGATCAAGCGGGTGCCGGCGAGTTTGCGGCGGATGAGGGTTCAGACGAAAGCACAATTTTAGATGTAGCTGCTAGCTACCGATTCGGTGAAAACTGGACCGTAACCGGGCGCATAGACAACGCCACCGACGAGGTTTACGTCGTGTCTCGAAGACCATTTGGCGCAAGACCAGGCCTACCTCGTAGTGCTCGTTTGATGGTTCGCTACTCCTACTGATCATCATCCGGCTCAGACTTCGCTTCCGGCCTTTACACGATGACTTGCGATCTTCCCCGCCGTCGCTATACTCCGCGCCCTCTGACGGGCGTGCGCTTCTCTCGCAGTTATTGGCTCCGTGAAAAGCTGGGTTTAAAAGTTGTAGCAAGCGAAGTTGGATTCCCGTGACGGCTCGAAACGCGGTCGCTTAGATAACAATCCGTCACTCCTAGCCGACGTAGCTCAGTTGGTAGAGCAACGCATTCGTAATGCGTGGGTCGGAGGTTCAAATCCTCTCGTCGGCACCAATTCCAATGGGGTGTATACCGGGCGCCTGGTACCCATTTTATTCCGGGCGCATGATACCTTGTGAAGGGCCTCAGCACTTCTCCAAGAACGCCTATGGACGTGCGCAATTACCTGTCTTGGGCCGGTGAGATGCGGGCGTGCTTTACTCTAGGATTTTACGATCGAGAAAGATCGCAGTTATTGATGCAGCTTGCTGCGAGAGCGTGCCCTTCTGAAGGAATAGGCGATAGCGTCGCTTCTGGTCAGTGCTCGCGCGTCTGTCACCTTCACCGAGGACTCGCTGGGCCAGAAGATATGAGGCGTGGCTGAGCAGTGGGAGTTCGCACCGCGATTTTCGGAGAACCAAGTTATCCCAGCACCTTCTTGCGCGCAGGACTGTATTTCGATGTGAGCGCGGAAAATAGAGCAGGCTACGAAAAACAGCGCAGATAAGGATGCCGCAGCCAGCCATCTTGGCTCGATTCGAATACCGAGCATCATCGTCGAAATTCGCTTTGCGTTTTAGCTATCCGGCTACGGGCAAGTTTCACCGCGCTGTCCTCTAGACAAAGAGAGTCACCTTAAAAATCAAAAGCTCGTTGAGCTTTGGTTGCCAGAGTAGGAGGTGAAGCGGAAAGGTGTCTAAGACGAAGTGCTCTTGCTGGGTGAAATGAAGTAGATCTACTCACTTACGCCTTACAGCTAACTCAAAATAGCTATACTCGCTTTGGAGTATTCATTTTGTTCTTCGAGCTAAATGCACCCCTGGATCAGAAATCGGGCGTTTCCGCATCGACACCAAGTAATTGAGGTGGCGTAACAGCGCCTGCGGCTAAAGGGTTCTGCGGCTAATAGAAGGCGCCGAAAAATCTAACTCTGATGAACACTGTGAAGCTTGATCACAATAGACAAGGCTACAACGTCCGGCCTCTATTAATTGCGATCGTCGCGGCGCTTATGGTGCTGGCGGTGCTGTGCCAGCTGTCTTCCCAAGTATCAGCCTCTCGCGGTGACAGCGAAGAACGGGTCCAGTTCGAAGGCTTGGTCTATGACCTGAACGAAACGCTTACTCTTGAAGCACTTATCGACGCCAATTTTCGCTCACAACAAGACAGGCCTCCGCGAGCTTACGCAGCGATTAAGGGCAGTATTTGGGTTTGGTTTTCTCTGAACTCCCTTGCGGCACAACTCGATGTGCTCGAGTTAGAGCTTGCCTGGTTGGATAAAGTCGAGGTGTACTTCGTCACTGAGGAGGGCACTTACCGTTCTTTTTCAGCCGGCGATGAAGAGGTCTTTTCCAATCGGCCGCTGGCGTTTCGCTATCCCGCTTTCCCGCTGTTTCGTGAATTGGACGGTGTCGCGGTAAAGAAAGTGGTAGTTCGCGTAAGCGCTCAAGGGAGTTTTTCGTTGCCATTGAATGCGATGCAGACGAAGCGGTTTAACAGCAAGGCAAACTCCGACTATTTATTCTATGGCTTCTGGATCGCGGTCCTGGTGGCTCTGGGTCTGTACAACGCAGTCATTTTCTTCTCCCTTCGGTCCAATGTTCATTTTTACTACTTTTTCTATGTATGCGCGTTCGGTGCACTGCTGATCACTGCAAGCGGAATTGGGCAGCAGTACCTCTGGCCTACGGAGAGGGGGCTGACGACGCATCTTGCTAATCTGTTTCTCGCTCTTACTAACAGTGGGACTGCGCTGTTCGTCATTCACTTTCTAAAATTAAGCTCCTTCAGTCCGGCGCTAAGCCAGTGCCTGCGCGCGTTTTCCTATTTTTCCCTCTTCAGCCTTCCCTTTGTTTTTATCTATGGCTACGCAGCGCTCGCGCCAATACTGGTGAGTTCGGCCGCGATCATGTTGCTGGGTTTTTGGGCCGCGCTTTATTGCTCACTCAGGGGAAGTCCTGTCGCACCTTTTCTGGTTGCGTCCCTTATCGTTCTTTTGCCATGCAACAGTATCGGCTTGTTGCGTTTTGCAGGTTTTTTTGACGACGCAGCCTGGACCGAGCACCTTGCGGAACTGGGTATGGCCGCCGATGCGCTGATCTTGTCGGTAGCCTTGGCATTTCAGGTGAATGTGCTCCGTGGAGACAAAGAAGCTGCAAGCTTGGCGAGAGAACGAGAGCGAACGGCTTTCGCCAAAAGAATCCTTCAGGCAAAGGAGCAGGAGCGCAGGAGTATCGGGAAAGCTCTCCACGATAG
>JBCBZV010000230.1:0-4039 GCA_039815155.1 Pseudomonadota bacterium | reverse complement strand
GCTCGAAGCCGCTGCCGGCGTTCCCGATGGCACCTTCTACGCCGATGGCGTTGGTAACCAGTCGGAGGAATACACGCTCGACGATGACACTCTGTCGCTCTTCGCACAGATGGACTATGACATCACAGATTCGCTGACCTTAACTTTGGGTATCAACTACACCGAATCCGAGAAGGAGGCCTCGGCGTTTATTGTCAATGACAACCTGTTTGGTGCACTGCCACTGGATGCCTTAGGACTTGGTTTCTTGCAAGCGGCACAGTTCCTGCCGCCGATTGTTAACTTCCCCAACTCTGTCGAAGATGGCACGAGTGACGATAACGACACGACTTACACGTTCCGTTTGTCCTACGACGTTACACAGAACATGAACGTCTATATCGGTTACAGCACCGGCTTTAAGGCCACTTCTTGGAACCTGTCGCAGGATTCCGGACCCGTTCAGGCTGATCTGGATGCTCTGATTGCGGCGGGAGACCCGGCGCTTCCAGATGTCGGCTTTGGAGCCGGCGTCGCTAACTACCCCGGTGCACTCGCCCCAGCGACTCGCTTTGCGGGCCCTGAAGAGTCTGAGGTTATCGAGATCGGCTTGAAAGGGGAGTGGGATTCCGTTGCCGTTAACTTGGCGATCTTTGATCAGGAAATCGATGGTTTCCAGTCCAACGTGTTTTCTGGCACGGGCTTTAACCTAGTCAATGCGGGAAAGCAGTCGACCGAGGGTGTTGAGGTTGACGTGAATTGGGCGCCCATTGAAGGACTGCGTATCGGCTTTGCGGCCACTTATCTGGATCCGCTATATGATGAGTTTCCAGGCGCCTTGGGGGTCGATGGCATCACGGATCTTTCGGGCACCACGCCTGCGGGCATTCCCGAACTCGCCACTAACACGAACGTGACGTACAACTTCCAGGTGGGGGAGGCGTTTGCCTATGTTCGTCTCGAGCACGTGTACGAAGACGAGGTGCAGTGTATTGAAAACGTACCGGCGGATATCTGTTCACGAGAGATCAATCTGTTCAATGCCAGCGCAGGGGTGAATCTGTCCAACGGCGTGGAGCTCAACTTCTGGGGTCGTAACCTTAACGATGATGAGTACCTTCAGCAGGCGTTCCCGTCTGTGGCGCAGGCGGGCAGCTTTAGTGGCTACCCCAATACGCCTCGTACCTATGGTCTGACGGTTAAGTACAACTTTGAGTAAGACCTAGAGGTAGCAGTGAGCCTATGGCTCAACAAAAAGGGGCGCTAATTAGCGCCCCTTTTTACTTCTGCGTCCCGCGAAAGCAAAGTGATCAGTGTGAGCTAAGGTTCTAAGGTAGCTGAGGTTTTTACTTCAGCGAAATGCTAAACACCGACAAAGTTCCGGATACTTCATTACTCAGCAACAACAATGGCTCGCCGTTTGGGCTGTCTGACCCCGGTATGTAAGCAATATCTTCCGGTCCCAGATCGCCCACTAGTTCGAGATCGTCTTCTGCATCAACGGTAAAGTCTCGCTCGTTCAAATACTGCACGAAACTTGGAGATGAAGGGTCTGTTACCTCATAAACCATAACGCCTCCGACCCGTTCCAGGGCGATGAACGCAAACCACTTTCCGGCAATGTTCTCGACCTTGACCGCCTCTGGTTCGGGACCTTTGTCGTCCGATCGATCGTCACCCTCATTATCATCGTTGCTCGCATTGAACGTCTCGCCCAGTTCGGTGAACGTAATCGTTTCGAAGTCACTCCCGCTATCGTAGACAACGGCACCGGTGGACGCGTTCCAGATAGTAAACGAGCGCGCTCCGAAGCTATACAAATCGTTGTAGACGCAGCTTGCGGTGGGTTGATAAGTGATGTCCAGACACCCTGTATCCTCTAATCCTAGATCCGTGATTACTTTTAGACGACCTAGATTCTGATCTTCAGCGTAGTTCGCAGGCAGCGACGCCAGTAACTCTGAAGACAGCGTAGCGCCGGTATCGGCGATATCACCTATGCGAATTTCATCGAGGTAAAAAATACAATCCCCATCGTCAAAAATACGGCCTGCTGGACACTCGGCTTCCTCCGTTTCTGTTAAGTACTCGCGGCCATCGCCTTCGTTAGCGGTTAATAGGTAGGTGGTACCAGCGACGGAGTAAGAGTCAATCGCATCAGGCATAAAAGTGCCGAACACATTCCAATTCTGAATGTTCGCACCACCGTCCTCGTTACTTGCATCGATGCCATTTCCGCTTTGCCCGTAGTCTTTGAAACCGAGGCCGAGCACGTTAGTCAAACTGGCGCTAGCGATATCTACAACGGCTACAGCATTGTTCTCCTGGAGAGCCACGTAGGCGGTCTTGCTGTCCGTTGATACGGTTATAAACTCCGGCTCAAGATCGCATGCCATGCGAGTGTTGATATCCGTCACGCCGCCACCGCATACGTCTGCAGAGCTAGACAGGCGAACCGGGCCGGTTACTCGCGTAGAATCTGCCAGACTTACCGTCGCAGCCTCGATGGCATTGCGAGCGATGATCGTAATTGAGCCTTGCGGGTCTACGGAGTAGTCGTCACTGGGTTCACCCTCATTGGCGGCAACAACAAATTCACCGTTCGGTGTGAAAGTCACCATATCTGGAAGAGCGCCGGCTTCGACCGCTCGTAGGAAAGTCCCCTCTGTATTGTAGAACGCGATGTACCCATTCTCTTGTTTTGGGTTGGCCTCGACGGCCACGGCGATCAGGCCACCATCAACAGCAACGCTGTTCACACCGCCCATCGAGGATTCTGTGACCAACGCGATGTCAGATGCCGCATCGAGCGATCCGATGATTGTGGGCATGTTTGGGGAGCTGAGATCAACGATATCGATCTGTCCCGCGTTCGCGTTTACCAAGTAAGCAAAGTCGGTCGCTGGATCGAAGGCAACGATCTCTGCTGCGGACTCGTCGAAGTTCTCTGCGAGTGCGGGTGTGCGCCCTAGGAAGGTAAGTTCGAGCGTACTAAAGCCCGAATCTGTGCCGTTGCATACAAAGCTGCTTTGATCAATCTCGTCATCACTGAGTTGGCCATTTCCATCGTCGTCAATACCAGAGTCAATTCGAGTGCCACCGGCGGCGCAATTTGAATTTCCCTCAGGCAGAGTGGTGTTAAGGAGGAGACTGGTCATTCCGTCTGCACCAGGTGATCCCGTTGCGCCGTCGATGCCATCGCGGCCGTCATCACCATCGCAGGCGATGACAGTCACTCCGATAGCTGCGAACAACAGGCCACGGACGATTGAATTCTGTTTCATTTACTTCTCCGTTTTTCAGGCTTGACTGGATTTCTGTCGGCTGCGAGCCTGACAAGCCTGCGTTACGCAAAAGTGAATGAGCTGTGACAGTCCGGTGAAGCTTGCGTGACACTTGTTTTACAAGCGTACAAGCTCGCACCAGAGTTTTTTGGGCGATTAGATCAGGCAAAAGCCGATAGGGCGCTCAAGACTCAGGAACCAGACGCAAGTCTTGACCCTCGAAGCGGGCCTCGCGTTTGTGCGGTCTTTCCGGCTTTGGAGTATCGACCACCGTGATTTTTCCGCCGTTTTCTAGAAATAGGCTAACCTGCCTTGCGATCGCATCTCTAAGTCTCTGTGTCGACGCGACGCTCCCGCCGAATGCTGGTTCCATAAGCAACTCCTCCTGGCCACCAGATAATCTTCCGAGTCCATTGCAGAACCTTTATGCTTCGTTGAAGCTTTTGTGAAGATCTATAACAACGATTACGCCGGGTGCGTGAGCCATAGGTCTATCCAAAAGTAAGAGTTCGCGAGCTTCGACATGGCTTCGAACGGCAGTTGTCACACAAGAACGGGTGAAACTTTATGGCGACGATCTTAAGTAAGGCGCTGCTTGAGCAGACGCTGACAGAACTGAAAGGGTGGGAACTGCGTGAAGGTAAACTCCATCAGAATTTCCAATTTAAAAACTTCGTAGAAGCCTTCGGCTTCATGGCAAAGGTGGCGCTAGCGGCCGAGCGCTTGAATCACCACCCGGAATGGATGAATGTCTACAATCGAGTGGACGTATGGCT
>JBCBZV010000030.1:0-37204 GCA_039815155.1 Pseudomonadota bacterium | reverse complement strand
CCGGACTGCCACACTTGCTACAGCTGCGTCGCGATCATAGTTAAGGAATTCGACGGAAGTCAACTCCCACTCAACTTGATACGAAAACTTTTGTCGGTACAGCGCTTCCGAAAATACTGCCCGATATGCAGGTGACGTGTAGGTGTAGGCTCTATTCCAATCTTTGTCGATTAACGCTTCCCAGCGCTCGGTCGCTCGCTGCGTAAGTTCAGCTCTTTGCTGCGAATTTTTAGCGGGATTTGAAGAGCAGGCGGCCAGAAAACTCAATGTAAGCAATACTGGCACCCATTTATAGGCTCTCGAAAAATCCTCTAAACATATGATTTTATTAATCATTTCTTAAAATCGACCTCATTAATTGAAAAGAAAATCCCCGTAGGGAGATCTCTATCGTCTACGGCCTGGCACAGCAAGGCCGCATCGATCGTAATTTGACTGAGCTTCAAACTCTTGCGATTTCAATGCCTTAAGAGCGTGATTTGACGCCGCATTATTAAACTCTAAACAGGAGATGCAAGGGATCAGGCGGGTAAGTTCTAGAATTATTCCCTCAAAATAGCGAATAAGTGCACCGAAAAAGTACCATCATTTCTCGTACGTTTTTCGTCCGTTGCGAGGCGGATCCTGCACCAGCTCCAGAAAACGAACCTGCTCACGCATTTCGTCGCTGACCGTTCGCAACTGCTCTTCGTTGTAGAGGGCACGAGGCGTTATGATCACGAGCAGCTCGGTCCTGCGACTTTCCGTCGTTGTTGTCCCAAACAGCGTTCCGAGCACGGGAATTTTATGAAGCAACGGTACACCACTATCACCGAGGGTGGAGTTCTCCCTTATCAATCCCCCCAACACGACCGATTCGGCAGAACGCACTGATACTCGGCTATTAATCGTGCGATCGAGGAACACTCGCTGCCCGGTGGCATCGTCAATGGGACCTACATCGATAACCGACTGAGCGACATCCATAGTCACTAGCCCTCCCGCATTCACAGAAGGCCTAACCGAAAGCTGAACACCCGTATCTCTAAACACAATGTTCTCGGTGACATTACCCCCACTGGTCTGAGTGGTTCCCTGGAGGACGGGAACTTGGTCTCCCACAGAGATTGTCGCGGTGTGATTATCCAACACCATCACAGAAGGCGTAGATATGACATTCAGCAGCGACTCATCACTGAGCGCGTTAAGCACCGCAGATATCGATCCGGTACCATTGGTTAGTGAATAGGAAAACCCTGGTGCGACGGCAGCAACACCATCGTCACCGGCAGAAAGTACTCCGGTACCGATGTCACCACCTCCAAAACCGTTACGAAATGTCCATTCAAGGCCATAACGAAGCGTATCGTTTAGCTGGACCTCGATAATGCTAGCTTCTATAAGAATTTGCGTCGCCACGACATCCAGCTGGCGCAGGGCGCTTTTGATGGTCTCGTACTGGCGCCCGTCCGCATAGATCATTAGAGCGTTATTCTCGTCATCGGCGACAACACGAACATCCGTCAGTTCGCTGTTTCTCGCACTGGCGGCCGCTCCCATGGTAACTGCGGTCACCAGACTGGCCGCACCTCCTGGTGCGCCTCCACCGAATCCTCCTGCGGACGCCCCTAACGAGGACCCGCCCAGGCCCGAGCCAATGCCCGAACTGGCTTGGCCAGACTGCTGATTATTGTTGCTGCCGATACCGGTGCCACCGCCTCCGCCTATCGATTCGGGAGACAAACCAGGCGCTATCGCCGACTGATCCTGAATTCGGTTATTCGCAAGTCCTGCGGGCGCGCTCGAAGACCCGGCTCCACCTGCATAAATACTATTCAGCAACTGAGCCAGTCGCGCAGCGGTCGTGTTCTGAACCGGATATACATGTAAGCGCTTCTCAAAGCGCGCGTCGGGATCGCGATCCAAACGTTCGATCCAGGTACCTACCGTATCGAGATAGCTGGCTCTAGGCGTGACTACCAGCACGCTGTTGAGGCGCTCCATCGGCAGGATACGGACGATGCCTGATATCGCCCGAGATTCACCACCCACTGAGTCCAGCAGCGTTTGCACGCCCACCACGGTTTCTTCCACAGTACTATTCTCGAGCGGGAACAGTCCGACCGACATTCCCGCGAGCATATCAACATCAAAAGTCGTGATAATCTGGAGCCAACCGCTCAGCTGGGTGCGCGTCCCTGCGAGCATCAGCAGATTGCGGGCGTTGTCTATACGAACGAACGCTGATTTGCCTGCAAGCGGTTCAAGTATTTCCGCCATCGCGGACGCACTGATGTACTGCAAGGGAACGATCATATTGGAGAAACCGGCAGCGGTATCCGCCTGACTCCCTAGCCGAGGGCGAATACTTATAGCCTGTTGCGAACCGGTCACTAGGTAGCGGCCATCGTCTCCACGAAGCATCAAAGCATCATGCGCTCGTAGGAGCGACTCCAACACTACGAGAAGCTCATCTCTCGGTATTGGTGTACGAGTGCGCAGGGTCACTTTCCCTTGAAGCGGGCGGTCGACGATGTAGTCGAGCGCCAGAATGTCGCCCATTACCGCGTGAACAATTTCATCGAGCGGGGCCTGCTCAAAATTTAGGCTGACATCGTCGCCGAGGAACTTGACGGCCTCTTGGGGCTCCGGGAGGTTTACGGCGTTGTCGGTGCCTTTGTATAAGGTAGCTTGAGCGCGCTCGGTTCCGCGCTCTGCTATTTCTGCAGCGGAGCTGGCGAGCACGACTCCGGGCTCCGATGATGTATCGCGATCATCAGACGTCTCCCCTGCGCTCTTGTTTCGTGCTGACGATGGATCTCCCGGATTGCTTAGCAGCACGGTTTCCGCTTTGCCGATCTGCCGAAAATCTTGCATCGCACATCCGTGAATCAACAGCACCGTGGCGCAACCAACCAGCGCAGAGCGAAGCTTAGTACTTCTGTGTCTCGTTACTCTGAAATTCATACTATCCGATGCTTTCTCTAAATGATGGCGATCTAATGATGTTTCGTTAGCCCCCGAGGCTGAGCGTATTCTTACGCTCCGTCGGTGCCGTTGAACGCTGATTCGGGGTGCCCACGCCCGCCCGCTTCCTCGCCTCTTGCTGTAAGCGCAATTCTTCTAGCTTGGCCTCAAGCCCGGGCGGCATAGGTGGTGAGGCTGACGCTGTTGCTTGATCTTCGCCGGGGGATTCAGTATCGGTTATCGATGGCGCTTCGCTAATAGGTAGCGGCGTCAGCACTCGCTCATCTCTTTGCGTGGCGCTTGCAAAGACTACGCGTCCCCCATCGATCGGAAGCAGCGTCCACCCCTCTAGCTCTTCTCCGACTCGCAGACGAAACTGCTCGCCTTTGAATTCGACGATCGCCATACCTTCATCACCGGCACCAACCGCACCCGTAACCACCAGGCCCTTAATGCGCCCCGCTGCTTTTTGACTACCGCCCTCCTCTGCGACGATAACTTCCGGGATAGGTGCTTCCGGGCGCCGAGAGGACCAGAACAATGGGCGAGATTTGATCTGCATACTGTCGGACCCAGTAATCGAACGTCGCTGCTCAGAACGGGCAACGGATAACACATCAGCCGCGGGTGCAACCGAACCCACCCGTGCATCACGGAAATAAGCCCAAGCGACTCCCCCCAACTGGATCGCTAAGACAGCAAGAACAAGCAAAAGAGCAAGCTCTACACCTCGCTCTGCGCGAAGCGGGGCTGTCTTACCTAAATAACGGGTTCCGATCTTCATGAACGAGCCTGGAGCGCCATCACTTGCACCACCGCGGTCAGGGATTGAGGCTGCGCATTGTTATTGCGGCGGCGGCTTTGCCGGGTTGGGAAGGTGTCCAAATTTTCAATCAGAAGCGCTGGCGAGTGGGCGGCCAGGCCAATCAAAGCGCTGTCTAAGGAAGGCAAAGAACCGGTCACCGTCAACTTTACCTGGACTCGCTTGAAATCTTCGTCTTCCCTAACCGGCAGCACCTGCGAGTTGCTTACGCTGAATCCAGACTCTAAAAAGATTTGTCTAACGGATGACTGAAGCACCGCGGCGAGTTCTGAATTGTCTTGGCTTGATGGATAAGTCGTTGCAGCAAGAACCGCTTGGGCAGCCGAATTCTGTTCGAGAATCAACGCATTCTTAGCTTGAAGACCGCTGAGACGTTCCAACCGTGGTTCAATGCGCTCGCGTTCGGCGGCATACTCAAAGCCCAGTCCAACCAATCCAACGAGAACCTTGGCATAAAGCACAAGCGGCACCAGTAGGGTAACCACAACAAAGAAGAAACTCGCACGATGTTCTTGGACCCAGTTCACGAAGAGTCCTCTTCATCGCTCTTAATTTCTATCTTGAGATTAAACTGTTCAAGACCGCTATTGCCCACCGTTGTAATGGGTCCCAAAGCCTCTACCGCTTCGTAAGCTGCATCTGACGCAAGGCTTTGCATCACAAGCGCCGCGTCCAAAGATCGACCTCGGACTCGAAGCTCCCGACCACGAGACGAAAAGTGCGTAACGAAAGTATCGTCCCCGAGGAGTTTCGTGAGTCTCGCTAATTCCAGGTGCGGATTCGGGTAATTCTCTTGGACGATTGTCGCCTTACCGAGGACTTCGTTCGCAAGAACAAGTGAGTCGCGCGCAGCAACCGCACCTTTGGTATCCCGTACAAAACTTGAAGCAACGTCGGCGAGTTTATCTAAAGCGACTTTTTGTTGGATTGAGAACAACGAAGCGCTGATCAAGAGAGCCAGCAATACCGCTGCGAATAAAGCTGATACGCGAAGGAGTCGCCTTCGATAGAGCCGATCTCGTTCGCATTCCTCAGCTAGCTGAAAGGCAACGAACGTAGAACCCACTCGCGCCCACAGCTCGGCACCGGCTTTTTTCGATTCACTCACTGTCGTAAGTTTGGCGAACCAGCGATTCATGGCCAGCTTAGAACAAACGGCTAGCGCAATGCGCGCCGTGCCCTCGTCGCGGCCGACCTCAGACCAGCCGCTCACAGTGTCTTCACGTTCGAAAGGGCTTAGCGCAGCAAGTTCCAGATCGATTACTGATTGAACCTCGGCCAGCGCCGAGAGCGGCACGTGAATTTCGCGAGTCAAAACAAAATTATCGGGGACTAGAAAAGCACGACAAGTTGTCTCGCCTGACATCTTCGCAAGCTGTCGTCCGTTGTGAACGAACAACACCTCATCCGCTTCGTGCAACTGTACGACTTCATCTAAGTGGCTTCGTATGGGTGAATCGGGAGCGAAAAGGAACTCACGCCACGCCGTGGACCAATAGCGGCCCAGCGAGCGGATATCCACTCCAAACAATTCCCACTGGTTTACGCTGTCAGTCACTAAATACAGCTCCGATCGGCGTGTGAGCAGCTGCTGGAACGGAACATACGCCCTCTCCGGTTACCGCTATAGCGGCGTTTGCCCGCGCAAAAAATCCGAAATTACTACCCAGCGAATTCAGCTTTGAGCACATAACTTAGGCGCCCCCGCGAACACTCACGACTCGTGCCGCATCAGCCTGGATGGCGCGCCAAGGCAAACTGGCTTGGCGTCCGCCGAGTGTTACCCACTTTCGCCGCAACCAGTGTCTGCCGTCTATTGTTGCGAGCGCATCGACTCTAATTGGTGCGCCCGTCAGTTGATTAGCGTCTGCCGATACGTTTGCAACCGGGTCACCAAATGCTGCTCGAGCTGATGGAGAAACTGCTTGCAGAAGTTGCAATGCCTGCCGTGACCTTAGGTTGTCTGCCGCTAGACCTGAACGGCCCGCAGAGCGAGAAACATACACGTAGTCCGTAAACGCATCGAGCACCGCCCTGTTGATTCCGGGTATTTCCAGCATGTCTTCGAGGACCGTGATCCTTTTTCCAGTCGCCGAAGAACTGCCACGCCATTGTACAACAGCATCCACAACTGCCGAGATGCTATCGGCGGGAACTGCACCAGAAATGCGCAGCAACTCAGCCAGTAGGTCACGATTCGCTAACCGTGGATCGATATGGAAGGTCGCGGGTACCGCAAGTACGCGAAAGGTGATGTCGCCGACGTTGTAGACCGCACTGCTGATCGACGCGGAATTTGCGCCGGCTTGCTCAAAACGTCCACTCACCGCATCCGCCAAAAAGAGATTGATCGCGCCGTCTCCAGCGGCGGCTACCTGGGCTTTTTCCCGGTGCAGAGTGGCAAATCGCGTGTCCGTACGCGCTGCGGCAACCACACCCGCGACGAGTAAGGACATAGCCGCGATAAACCAAACAACAACGGCCAGCGCTACGCCGCGCTGGTGCTTGGCAGAACCTTCCATCGCTTGCAGTTTCCTGTCTCTCCTTGCTCTCACACTACGCTCGCTTGCAACATCTAAGACGCTACGGTCACGATTAAGTCAGGCCAATAGCGGCTCGACGCTTTAATTCGCATCCGAACCCAACCGGGTGCGCCGCGTCGGTCCCATTCTCCCAACCACTCGCCCCCGGGATTACGACGATAGCTCACAGAAAATTCCTCAAGGTTGTCCACTAACGTCCTCGCAGCGGCGTTATTCCAGGGCTGAAGCTCCCTACTGGGTATTCGGCGCTGCCAACGCATCACCAATGACCCGTCTTCCTGCGCGACTCGAATCACGTAGTGACCACCGACTCCGTCGCCAATTCTTACTCGCGCGGCCCAGAGCAGGTAACCGCTCCCGACCTCGAAAATCGCCTCTTCGTTCCCACCGCCCCCAAGCGACAACCCGCCGCTACCGCTCCCGACGGTGGTTGCTTCTAGCGCATCACGAAGAAATGAACCGACGGTCCGCAGTTCATCGTTTCGTGCGGCTACCGCACTTAGAGAAATTTGCGTACTCGCAAGAGTTCGCAATCCGGAAACGGTGGCGAGAAGCACCAGCGAAAGGATCGAGATACCGACTAAAACCTCAACCAGCGTAAAACCCCGAGACGGGTGGGATAATCGCATCAGCGCGAACCGGCCACGACGGAGTGAAGCGTTACTCCACGAACGCCGCGCCCTTCCGGCCAACTCACATCCACTTGAAGACGCTGTAATTGACCGGGGCGTATTCTGCTTTGTGTAGCAACGGGAACCGGTGTTGCAGAAACAGCCCATCGAAAACCGCCAGCGGTCTCTCCGGACTTATTCATACCGGAGTCGGGAACTATGCTGTTATCGGCTACCAAAGAACGGGCCAATTCCACCGCATAGGCGTACCGCTCGTCCGTGCGCAAATTGCGAGTCGCTCCGCCTACGGCTTGGTATAAAGCGCCTAAAGAAAATCCTAAGATGGTAATGGCGACCAGCAATTCAAGCAGTGAGAATCCGCCGTGAGATCTCCGCAACCTGGGCTTTTGCAGCCCAGGTATAGGCGACTTAGCACGTCGACACTCAGAGGGACGTCTGTTCGACACGGCCTATCAACCAGTCAACAGTAACGCGCGTACCAGAACCGTCGGCACGTGCCAGATCGACCCCGCCGCCGCTCGAACTCCCATCGGGATAAAAACGAATTACCCCAGTCTGATCAAAGTTCAGCTCTGCCGCCCCGTGAACTTGAAGGCGGACCGCATCAGAAAGCGTCGTCCGCTTGCGAAAGTTCCATATCTGATTCGAAGCGGGCTTCACCATGACGTCCTGATAGGTGCCAGTTGCCAACGCTCGCTCGCGGGCGCTGTTGAGGAACTCCATCGTTGTCCGTACCGCTTCGCGGCGCTGCATTCCCTCGTAGAGCTGAACCGATGAAGGCACGGCAACCGCCATCACCACACCGACAATAGCGATCGCGACCAGCACCTCAATTAGGCTGAAGCCTCGCGGCGGGGTTTGATACATCTAGAGACACACCCTCAGCGTGGTGGTTACGGGGGGAAACAAAGGCAAGCTATTGCCAGTTTCCCACGTCAGAATCTTCGCCATCTCCGCCGGGCTGACCATTCTGACCATAGCTGTAAACGTCGAGCTCCCCTTGGTCGCCGGGGTACTTGTAGATGTAGTCACGATCCCAAGGGTCTTTGGGGACTTTGCCTTTTTTTAAGTAGGGCCCGTTCCAACCAGACACTCCCCCTGGATTCCCCACGAGCGCAGTCAGTCCCTGTTCGCTGCTCGGAAAGCGTCCCACGTCGAGCTTGTACATTTCCAGAGCCTGTTCAAGATCGCGAATTTGTATGAGTGCTGTTTTAGTCTTCGCGCCACCAAGACTATTGAGCACCTGCGGACCAACCAAGCCCATCAGGAGCCCAAGGATTGCGAGCACCACGAGAATCTCAACGAGTGTGAATCCTGATACGGTGCGAGGTTTAGGCGATTTCATAGCGTGTGTTCCTAAGCTAGTTGCTAGTTGCTAGTTGCTAGTGCGGCTGAAATTAGCGTCTTCAGCAGAGCCATTACAAAGCCAGATTGTTTACCGACGTAATACCGAGAATGATCGCAACAATGATGAATCCAATGATCAAACCCATACCGAGAATTAAGGCCGGCTCTAGCAGCGTTAAGCCGCGCTTTACTCCGGTGCTAACGTGATCGTCAAACACTTTGGCGAGCTCCAACATCATTTTGTCCAGCGCACCGGACTCTTCGCCCACTCGTGTCATCTGAATAACAAGAGGCGTAAACATTCTAGTTTCCGCCAAGGCAACCGACATACGCTGGCCAGCTTTTACCGCCGGAGACAGTGCGGATAGCGCGGTTTGCAGGACCGTGTTGCCGACCGTTTCCAGCGCGATATCGATCGCTCGCAGCAATGGCACGCCGTTGGAAAGCAGGGTACCCAGTGTTCGAGCAAAACGCGCCATCTCAAATTCGAAAACGATAGTACCGATTAGGGGCATTCGCAGTAGTCGCTGGTGCCAGCTCCGGCGCCCTTTATCGCTGCGTAGCCAACGCCGAAACCATAGCACCGTGCCCACTATTAGCAGCACAAGCACCCAAAACCAGGCTTTTAAAAAATCGGCAGCACCAATGACCATTTCCGTGAGAAGGGGCAAGCCGTCACCCATATCGTCGAACAGTTCTTGGAACTGAGGCACAACCAACCCGAGCATCATGAACACGGAAGCGGTCGCCACGACCAGCAAGATCGCCGGATACACCAGCGCCGACACCACTGTGTCACGGTTAGTTTTCGCTTCCTCTAGATGTGCGACCAGACGATCGAGAACATTCGACATCTCTCCGCTCGCCTCGCCGGAGCGCACCATACTGATGTAAAAACGCCCGAATAAATCTGCGTAGGGCTCAAGGGCTACGGAAAGCGCCTTTCCGTCTTTTACGGACTTCAGAATATCGCCAAGGAGCGCGGCCATAGAAGGTACAGACGACATATCGATGAGTACTTTCAGCGATCGATCGAGGGGAAGGCCTGCACGCAAGAGCACAGCAAGCTCAGAGGTCATCGCCAAAACGTCCTGCCGATTTGGGGCTCTACCGCGACTGCGTGCTAGAGCAGCGCCCTCGGCTTCCGACTTTAGCGAGAGAAGCGTCAGTCCGCGGGCTCGAAGTTGGCGGGAAGCCAGCTCCATTCCGGAAGCTTCCAGCGTGCCATCAATCGGTTTGCCGTCACGACCGACTGCTCGATAGTAGAAGACCGCCATGTTGCTAGCTCGCTCTCAAACGGCTGCAGCGCGCATCGACTCAATGCACTTCAGCCACGCCCAATCCTTATTCATGCCGGCATCGGCTGCAATTGGCTGACCTCTGCACCACCCTCAGGTAGCTCCGGTTCCGCATCGGCGCTTTGGTCCTGGGTGACGCGGAGCACCTCCTGCAAAGAGGTTTCACCCGCGACAACTTTGCGCAAACCGTCCTCGTAGAGGGTGATCATGCCTTGCTCACGGGCTGCGCTGTGAAGCTCCGTCGCATCGGCTCCTGACTGGATCACCTCTCGAATAGCATCATCGAGCACGAAGAGTTCATGGATGGCCGTTCGCCCGAGATAACCGGTATGCATGCAGCGCTTGCAACTACCGGCTTCGAACACCTGTCGCTGTCCCTGCTCGAAAAAGCGTTTTATGCCGTACTGGGCCTGGGCCGTATCAGATAGCTCTGTGGGGCGTTTACAATCTGCACAGAGCGTTCGCAATAGACGCTGGGCCAATACCCCATTTACCGAGGAGGTCACCAGATAGCGCTCGATACCCATATCTTCGAGACGGGTGATCGCACCAGCGGCTGTGTTGGTGTGTAGCGTCGATAAAACCAAATGGCCTGTCAAAGCCGACTGAACGCCAATCTGAGCCGTCTCCGTATCGCGCATCTCTCCGATCATGATGATGTCTGGGTCTTGTCGTAAGATTGCCCGAAGCGACACGGCAAAAGTCAGGTCTATTTGCGCATTCACCGGGATTTGATTGATACCGTGGAGCTGATACTCAACGGGATCTTCTACGGTGATGATTTTCCGATCACTTGCATCCATCGAGGCCAGCGACGCATACAAAGTGGTGGTTTTACCGGAACCGGTGGGCCCAGTTACCAACAAAACACCATGGGGGCTCGCGAGAAGCTTTTGATATTTGAACAGGGTGTCCTCACTGAAACCCATATCGGGCAACGATAGGCGAATACTCTCCCTGTCGAGCACACGCAGTACGATACTCTCACCGTGCACCGTAGGTATGGTAGACACGCGCAAATCCAGCTCATGCCCCTTCACGCGCGTCATAATTCGTCCGTCTTGAGGCAAACGTCGCTCGGCAATGTTCATCTGAGCCAACAATTTCACCCTCGACGCAATTGCTGGGGCGAGGTTCGCTGGCGGTGCGTCTGCCACGTCCTGCAGGACGCCATCAACGCGATAGCGAAGATGCAGACCATCCTCAAAGGGTTCAATGTGAATATCGGATGCGGAGAGGTCGAGTGCGCGATGGATAATTTGGTTTACCAGGCGAATAACAGGAGCCTCGCTCGCTAGGTCTCGCAGGTGTTCAATGAACTCTTCATCAGACTGGCCGGCGTACTGATCAAGATCATCTTCGTCGCTGGAATCCGCGTCGCTTTCAGCCAACATAAGCTCAAGGGCTTTGTTAACGTCTCCATCCGTACCCAGGACTAAAGTGATGGTCCGCTCTAGCGCCAGAGAAAGGGCCTTCTTCAAATAGGGATCTTGCGGTACGGAGGCGGCAAATAGCGCTTCCTCGCTGGAAATATTGACGGGGACCACGTTGTTACTGACTAGGAAGTCCCGAGAAACACCGTCGGGCACCGCTGGAATATCGGGAAAGTCCGCATAGGGTAGTAAAGGTGTTTGTAACTGCTCGCTGAGAGCGGCGGCCACATCGGCCTCGGATACAAGCCCAAGCTTTACTAGGACACGGCCGAAGAGATCGCCCATTTCGGCCTGTGCAAGCAACGCGCGCTCAACATCGCGCTCGCTTAGCTTGCCTTGCGCTATGAGCATTTCACCCAGCTTTTTAGTTGATTCTGATGCAGCCATTTGGCAACGCCTACAAACCCTTTCGCTTCATTGGACCGTTGTTCCGGTCGGATGTTCGCTAAAACCACCGCTTAGAGCGATATCCATCCGTTTTTCGAGTGTAATGATAACGTGTCGCGGCTGTATTCATTCACTGATCGCCCGATCGAATTTCTAAGCACTGTTTTGGGCTGATCGTTGCGCTAAGCGCCTATGAGGGACGGTAGCGTAGACAGTCAGCCCAAAAGCAAGGGCGCCGTACAATGCGCATTCGACGAATCAGGACCCGCTCGCCCAGCGGGCAGGCGGATAGCTACGGGTCGCTAACCAGGGAATGCGTAGTCTTTAAATTGATCCCTCAAGCCAACTTTATGGATTTTTCCCGTCGCTCCATGGGGAAGTTCGCCGACGAACTCCACGGCGTCTGGCACCCACCACTTGGCGATCTTGCCGTCGAACCATGCCAACATTTCATCCGCACTAAGATCGTCAGCCCCCGGTGCTTTCACAACCACCAGCAAAGGCCTCTCGGACCACTTGGGGTGATAGCGACCGATGACGGCTGCTTCGGCGACCTTAGGATGGTCGGTGGCCACGTTTTCGACATCGATGGATGAAATCCATTCGCCCCCGGACTTGATGACGTCTTTAGTACGATCCGTGATCGCCATATAGCCATCTGGGTCGATGGTGGCGACGTCTCCGGTCTCAAACCATCCGTCCTCTGCGTGCGCACTGGATTCGCCTTCCAATTTGTAATAGTTGGAACAAATCCAAGGACCGCGGACCTTGAGAGATCCGAAAGCAACACCGTCCCACGGCAGTTCCTTCCCGGCATCGTCGACGATTTTCATCTCTACCCCGAACACCGGTCGGCCCGCCTTCAGTCGTTGCTTTGCAAATGCCTCCTCGCCGTAGCTCTCTCGTGCAGGAGTGCTCTCGTTTACCGAACCCAATGGGCTCATCTCAGTCATTCCCCAACCCACGCGCGTTTCTACGCCGTAGCGATCGAAGTCTTCCATGACAGACAAGGGACAAGCGGCTCCTCCCACCACGACCATCGTCATTGAATCAACGGTTTCTCCCGATTGCTTTAGATGCGCCAAAAGACCCAGCCAGACCGTGGGGACACCTGCCGATTTGGTAACGCCTTCCTCATTGATCAGCGCCGACAGAGTGGGCCCGTCACCCATCTTTTTACCGGGAAAGACCAGCTTTGCTCCAACCATGGGACAAGCATAGGGAGTGCCCCAAGCGTTTACATGAAACATCGGCACAATGGGGAGCACCGCGTCACCCCCCGACACGCCCATGGTGTCCGGCATAAGAGACGCATAAGCGTGCAACATGGTGGAGCGATGGGAATAAAGCACGCCCTTGGGGTTGCCCGTCGTTCCGGAGGTGTAGCACAGGGCGCAGGCATCGTCTTCAGCGATCTCTGGCCACGCAAACGATTCGGAGCCGCCGTCTATGAAATCCTCATAGCACACCATGTTGGTAAGGCTGCTTTCTGGCATAAGAGACGCAGGTGCGAGTACCACCCAGTGCTCGACAAGTGGGCATTGCGCAGCGACCGCCTCAATCAGCGGCATGAAATCCGGGTCAACAAACACCGCCTTATCTTCAGCGTGATTAATGATGTAAACGATTTGCTCCGGGAACAAGCGAGGGTTAATCGTATGGCAGACATAACCACTGCACGCCGAAGCGTAGTAGGTTTCGAAGTGACGGTAGTCGTTCCAGGCCAGCGTAGCGAGGCGATCACCTCGCTTTAAGTTCCAGTTGCTGAGTGCATCGGCTAACTGTCGCGCTCGAGCAAACGCCTCCCGGTAGGTGTAACGATGACGAGCGTTATCCTTCGTTACGGAAACAATCTCTCGCTTACCATGGACCCGCTCAGCGTGGGCCATTATCGAGTTGATGGTCAGGGGAACGTCCATCATCAAGCCATTCATCTACATCTCCTTTTATTTGTATCTTTTGTAGGTATTGGTGTGCGGTATCTTTTTACACTGCTCAGTATCGGGAAGCTTTGGCGTAAGCCCAAGATTAGCTTAGACCGCGCCAACCTTCCGCATCGTTCGAGGCCAGACCGTCTTGCTCTAGTTTTAGAAGGTGCGCGGTTAGAGATAGCTTTGCCCATTCATGCATCTGCGGAGGGACATCGTCGTAAACGATTTCCACAAGTGCATCGAGATCGAAACGGGACCTTTTTAGCGCATCCACCACTTTCTGTTCGCGACGAAGTCTGTGTGCTTTTACTCGCGCAATCTCGTCGTGCGGATCTTCAATGAGTCCTCCATGAGCCGGAGCGATGACACTCATAGCAACATCCGCGAGCAAGTCGAGGGAACTTAGATAGTCAGCCATATTTCCCTCAGGCGGAATAATGACAACGGTGCTTCCACTCATGACGTGATCGCCGGAAAACAAAACTCCATCGGACTCGGATAAAAAACAGTAGTGATTACCAACGTGACCAGGAGTATGCAAAGCCCGTAGCGAGACTTCACCGTTGCTGATCAAGCCCCCGTGGTGCAAATCTAGATCAGGAGCAAAACTCTGATCTTGATTTTCCACGGTCGCCGCTCGTGCACCAACGACTTTGGCACCGGTCATTTCCGCAAGCGGCTTGCTGGCTGGCGAATGATCCGGGTGCGTATGCGTGCATAGAATGTGCGAGACCTCACCGTCGGTTAGCGAGAGAATCGCATCGATATGCGAATCGATGATCGGACCGGGATCGATAACCATGTGGCTGCGCTTTCCGACAATATAGCTGTTCGTTCCGTTGGCCGTCATTGGGCTGGGATTGGGTGCGGTCAGACAGCGAATAGTCGGGCTCAAGTTCTGTACGGAATTTTGATCTGTCATCAGTTCTTACATCAATAAAACGGTCGGTAAAAAGACATCGAAATCTACTAAGCAATTAGCTGCGGAATAGTAACGTTCGTGTCTACATCGGCCTCGTAGTCGACACCGTCGACTTCAAAGCCAAACAGTTGAAGAAATTCCTTACGATAACCGTCAAAGTCAGACAGTTGATCTAGGTTATCCGTGTCGATGGTCGCCCAAAGATCCGCCACCGCCTCCTGAACCTTGACGTCGAGCTCTTTTTCGTCGGCTCGCAAGCGCCCTTCCGAATCGAGCGCGGGGTGCTCGCCATAGAGTGAATTACGAAAGAGCGTATCAATCTGCTCGATACAACCTTCGTGGGTACCCTGCTGTTTCATTACCTTAAATAGAATCGCCAGGTAAATCGGCATCGCCGGAATCGCCGCGCTCGCCTGAGTTACTACCGCCTTCAACACGGATACGCGTGCATCACCTCCCGTGAGCGCTAGACGCTCGCGAATCGAAAGTACGCGCCGGTCCAAATCCTGCTTCGCCGCGCCGATAGTCCCATGCCAGTAGATGTCCCAGGTGAGCTTTTCACCGATATAGGTGTAGGCGGTGGTCTTCGCTCCATCTGCAAGCACGCCCGCCTCGTGTAGGGCCTCGATCCAGTACTGCCAATCCTCGCCGCCCATGACCGCAACCGTATTAGCTATCTCTTCGTCGCTGGCGGGTTCCAGGTGAAATTCCTGAATCTCGCCTTTGTCGGTGTTGATTCCTTTTTGTGTTGTGGGGTTACCTATGGGCTTCAACGTGGAGTTGTGCACCACACCCGTTTTTGGATGAACCCGCCGCGGTGCGGCCAGGGAATAGACTACTAGGTCTACCTGGCCCATAGACTCTTTGATCTCAGCAATGGCTTGCTGCTTAACTTCGTCGCTGAACGCATCGCCATTGATGCTTTTCGCATATAGCCCGGCAGCTTCCGCTTCTTGATGAAAGGCCGCCGAGTTGTACCAACCAGCCGTGCCAGGCTTGCGCTCACTTCCAGGCTTTTCAAAAAAAACACCGAGTGTTGCGGCGGCGCTACCAAAGGCGGCTACGATTCGGGATGCGAGCCCGTATCCGGTCGACGAACCGACAACCAGAACTCGTTTCGGTCCGCCGTCTACATCCCCATTGCCGCGGACATAGCGAATTTGTCGTGCTACATTTTCGGCGCAGCCCACAGGATGGGTCGTTGTGCATAAGAACCCGCGAACGCGAGGTTTGATTACCATATTATCCCTACCCGAAGCAGTATCAGAAAAGTACGCTCAAACATTTAGGTCGACTGTGTTTTTGATCGGAGCTTAGTTTACTCACGCCAGGGGGGAGCATTCCAATAGTTCGCGCAAGCGGTCTAGGCCGCACCGCGGTGCTCAAGCATATTGCTTATCCACACCGTTCGATAGGGCGGTAACACGATTGTCGGCTCATCGCATCGCTCTCCGCTAATAAGATCCGTCCACTGCTGCGCCTCAATGAGATTAATATCGGCCAGATGCAAGTCATGTGTGTGATCGCTGACGTTACTGATGCAAAAAATACTCTGGCGCCGATCCATACTCTGGCGCCAGAATCCGAATAGCTGATCCCCCAGATGCAAGGTAAATTGGGTTGCGTTCGGGTGGAACGCTGACTGCCTTTGGCGCGTCTCAAGGAGCGACATAATCGCCGAAAATACTTGCGCGTGGCTCGAGGAATCGTCATCAAGTTGCATGTTCAAGGCCTCGACATTCCATTGATGCCGATTAATCGATCGAAAGTGGCCACTCTCTGCAACCCGCTCATAGTCATTGCGGGTACCAAGAAGGCTGTGAATATAGATTCCTGGGATTCCCTCTAAGCCCAACATAATCGCGTGGGCACAGACGAATCGCGCAACTCCATAGCTATCGGCGCCCTTTACCGTTCCCTGAAGCGCATCAAATAGGGCTATGTTGATCTCATACGGTTTCTCAACGCCGCTGTCCAGGGCGCGAAAAGAAACGTGACCGCCAAAACTTTTCATCGTCTCGATTAGGGTCGCAAGTTCGCTCTCCGTGAGCAGACCTTCCGCGGGTCGCAAACCGATTCCATCGTGGGAGGCGACAAAATTAAAGTAGGCAGTGCCCATCTGGGCGGGGGGCATACTCATCATCCACTGCTTCAAATAGCTGCAATTCCCGGTGACGAGCGTGTTCAGCAGCAACGGCGGTAATGAAAAGTTATAGACGCAGTGGGCCTCGTTTCCGTTGCCAAAGTAGGACAGATTTTCCTGGTTGGGAATATTCGTTTCCGTGATCAACATTGCATCGCTACGAGCGCCACTGACGAGCGTACGCAACAAGCGTACGACTTCATGGGTTTGGGGAAGATTGAGGCAGTTGCTACCGACCTCTTTCCAAAGAAAGGCGACCGCATCTAAGCGAAAAATACGAACGCCGTTGTCGAGGTAATGGCGGATTATCTCAACCATGCGCAGTAAGACCTCGGGGTTTTGAAAATTGAGGTCGAGTTGGTCGTGACTGAAGGTACACCAGACGTGTTGCGTTCCCTGTTCTGAAGCAACCTCACGCAAAAGATCTGAAGTTCTTGGTCGGACCACCGCGGACAAATCGTCCTCTGGAGATGCGGTTACGAAATAGTCGCGGCCAGGTTCTTTGTTTTGGAGAAAGTTGCGGAACCACTCGCTCGATCCAGAACAGTGATTAATTACTAGATCCGCCATTAAGTCATACTTGGCACCAATGGCTAGAATGTCCTCCCAGCTACCGAGAGTTTCATTCACCTGAAGATAATCAATCACTGCGAACCCGTCGTCGGAACTCCAAGGATAAAAGGGCAAAAGATGAACCCCCTTGAGTACGCCCCGCGCATGGCGATCTAGCCAATCTTTCAAGGTTTTGAGCGGTGCTTCCCCATCCCGGAGCAGGCTGTCTCCGTAGCAGATCATGATGGCGTCTCTTTGGTCCCAGTGGTTTTCGAAACCGATAGGACTCGGAATGCGAGCAGACGATTGGTTCGACTTAGAATAACTAAACGCGATGTCTAGCCGCATTGCGGCTACGAGTTTGAAGGCCAGCTCCTCACACTCAACGCCACTAAGCAGATCAGCGTAGATAAACTCTAGGTGTTGTTGAACGCGAGCCAGGACGGCGGGCGAACGATCACCTTCCAGATTATTGGGCTGGGCCATACTCCCGATAATCCTCTTCAACCGCATTCTTCAGTCGTTCGAGCACGTTCGGAACTGCACTTGCTACCCGAGACCAGCCTGGAATGAACGGCCGCTCCATGGGCCGTTCCAAGAACGCTTCGCCCGCCCGCATGATGTTCTCCGCGAACAGTTCGACCGCGTGCTCTTCGCCGTGAAGATCGTAATCGAGCCCATTCATTAACGCGTCGTTGTGATAGGTCTCGACGAAATCCAAGGCTATACGATAGTAGCTGGCTTTCAGGGAGCGAAAACTCTCCGCACTAATGACGACGCCCCTGGTGGCGAGCTTACGGAACAGTGCTTTGCAGATGTCGATAGACATTCGCGAAAGACCCGCGGAAGCATCGTCTGCGGACAACTTTTGGTGTTTGTGGTCGTAGTTGTCGGCGATGTCGACCTGGCACAGTCGGTTGTTCGCGTAGTTGCGATGCATCTCCGAGAGCACACCGATCTCCAGCCCCCAGTCGCTTGGAATTCGCAGGTCCGTTAGTACATCGCGTCGGAAAGAGAACTCTCCCGCCAGCGGGTAACGAAAGCTGTCCATGTAGTCGATGTATTCAGACGGCCCGCAGGTCTTTTTGAGCGCTCGCAGCAAGGGCGTGACTAGCAGGCGACTGACGCGCCCATTTATTTTTCCATTGGCGACTCGTGCGTAATAGCCTTTACAAAATTCGTAGTTAAAACGTGGATTCGCAACCGGGTAGATTAGTTTCGCAAGCATCGCTCGATCATAGGTAAGGATGTCGCAATCGTGCAGAGCGATGGACTCGACGGTGTTGGCCGCAAGTATGTACCCCATGCAATACCAAACGTTGCGACCCTTGCCTAATTCTCGGGGTGCCAAATCTAACTCTTTTAGCTCCGCGTCGAGCGCCAGGAGTCTAGGACCGTCGTTCCAAAGCACACGGTGTTGTTGCGGCAACACCGAGAAGAATTCCAAAGCCTTGCGATACTCCTGTTCCGTGGCGCGATCGAGTCCAATCACTACCTGATCCAGATACGGGACCTGCGACAGATTTTCCACGATCTTAGGCAAGGCTGGGCCCTCAAGCTCTGAATACAAAGATGGCAAGAGCAAACCCATAGGCCGAATCGCAGAAAAACTGAGGAGCTCTGCCTCCAGTTCTTCGACTGGACGCGACGCCAAATTGTGCAAAGTCGTCACGATCCCGTTTTGATAAAAGTCCGCCAAGCTCAAAGCTCCCAGTTTTAGTTCGTCTCAGTCTATCGAGTACAGAGATTTTAACCAGCGCCCTACCCCGTCCGCCCATGCGGCAGGACCAAAATTTTCTCCCACCATCACCCCGTCTTCGCGCTGTAACGTGGGTAAAGGCCGATCTTTTGCCGGTATGAGGAGCGCCGCCACGCCCTCCTCCAAAAAAGGAACGTCGTTGGCCCCATCTCCGATGCAAAGATCATGCACAGAAATGCCGCCATTATTCTGCGCATATTTTTCGCGCAGCCAAAGATATGCTTTGCCCTTATCGGTAGGACCCGCGATGGTGTAAAAGCGACCGCCGCGATATACGCGGCCGCCCGCGGCTGCCACCGCTTCTTCTAACACCGCAAGCCCTTCATCACTTCCGTACCAGGCTAAAGGCTCACTGAATTCACGCTGATTAGCCATCTCCGCCTGGGATCGACCTAGTCCGGTCATGGCTTCAACTCGCGCGTTTCCAGCGCTGGAGAAGTCCTCAAAGCTAGCGGGAAGTCGAGCCCTTAGGTCATCCAAGACAGGTTTCCACCGCCGTCGTGGAGGTGAAAGAGCATACCGCCAGTACTCGCCAACTTGTTCGCATTCTTCTGGAGCCTGCTCAAAATAACCTTCAGGAACATAAACAGCTGATCCATTTTCGACCACAAAAGGATGCTCGTTGCCTATTTCAGCGCGCAGTTCAACGATCTCCGCAAACGTTTTGCTGGAAACGAACACGAGGGGAATACGCAGCTGCTCAAGAAGCTGAAGAGCAGGCTTTGCCGCCTCGTAACTGTAGTTGTCGTGATCCAATAACGACCCATCCAAATCCGACGCTACGAGTAGGACTTTGTTCAAAGTAATTCCCTAAGGTCGATTTTGAGACTGATCAATTGAGTCCACTGCAGGAAAGAATCTGCCGCTGTTCATCGAGGTTTAGTAATACATCAACGCGCTGGGGCAAGTCGCGCAAGCACTGCCGTGTGTGGCGTTCGTAGTGGGCAACAAAACGTTTAAGCGCGACGTCATCCATCAATCCGGCGCCAGCGTTTCCAACCGATTCTCGCAGCTTCTCCTCTTGCTCCGTTCGCCAACGCAAAACCTCCTCAAAACTGGGTGCGCGCAACATCAGCCAGAAAGTGAAGCGTTCGTATAGTGGTACATAGAGGTTTTTTAGAGCGGTATCTGAGTAGGAGCGCCAGCGACCGTCGGAATCTTCGTCGCGTTCCAGATCATTAAGAGGCTGCTTGAGCGTAACGGGCTCATCACCAGACGCGCCAAGACACCACCCCTCAAGTAGCACGAGATCAGTGGGTACTTCGTAGGAATCCCAGCACTCTATCTCGATGCGGTCATCCTGCGATTTATCGAAGCGCGGCACTGTTGCAGCACCTCCTGTTTCACCGGCTACTGACAAGGAATCAAGCGTGCGAGCTAGCAAGCCAACGTCGTGCGTACCTGGCACCCCACGGGTCATCAATAAGGGATGCACATCTCGTGCGAGCACCTGCCGCTCACTACGTGTGAGATAAAAGTCATCCAGGGACAAGACCACGGTGCTCAGATCACGCTCCTTAATCAAACACTGTGCGAGATATTGAGCCATCGTGCTCTTGCCAGAACCTTGGCATCCGTTAAGCGCTACGAACAGTGGCCCTGAACACTTTTGTCGCTCCCGCACCAAGCGCTCCACTAACGGGTCGAAGTATCTCTCGGCCGTTCGAAGATATTCTTTGGGAAGTCGTTGCGACTCTAAAAATGCGTTACGCCAAGCCGCAGAATTCTGTTCAATGGTTTCCAGTAGTCTGACGCCCTAGCTGTTTACGTCTAATTTCTTGGCTTGGTGCGCTTTCCGACCCGCGGTACGACCGTTTGGAGCTTTACTCTAGAGAATTGCCCGGCGCATATCTCCCAGGATGCCACACAGCTCTGTTAAGAATCGACCCGCATCACCTCCATTCACGACCCGGTGATCGTAGGAGAGTGCCAGGGGTAGCAACTTGCGCGGGGCAAAAGCATCGCCGTCCCATACGGGTCGAATATCTGCCCTGCCTATGCCCAAAATAGCCACTTCGGGAGTATTCACTATGGGTGTGAAACCGCGTCCGCCAATCGCGCCAAGGCTAGAAAGCGTAAACCCTGCCCCCTGCATCTCGGCGGGCCTTAATTTACGGTCTCTGGCCTTCTCCGCCAACTCCAGCACTTCCGCTGCGATATCCCAGACACTCTTTTGATCAACGTCTCGTATAACCGGCACGACCAAACCAGCAGGAGTATCTACGGCCATACCGATATGAACATAGTTCTTAAAGGTGAGCGTATCGCCGCCATCCGAAAGAGATGAGTTGATCTTTGGATTGGACTTTAGCGCTACCGCAGCTGCTTTGAGCAGGAAGGGCAGCGGGGTGAGCTTGGTCCCGCGCCGATCGGCCTCGCCTTTTAATGATTTGCGGAAGTTTTCCAGATCACTGATATCCGCATCATCGAACTGAGTCACATGGGGTACGCTCAACCAACTCCGCTGCATATTCGTTGCGGTGAGCTTGTCGAGTCGGCTGCGATCGACAACATCGACGGGACCGAACTGGCTGAAGTCTATGCTCGGAAATTCAGGCAAGACAGGACCTGAACCCCTGCTAGACCCGGACTCCATCACATCCTGCACGTATCGATGCAGATCCTCCTTCAGTACGCGACCTCTTGGACCAGTACCTCGGACCGCTGCTAAAGGCACACCAAACTCTCGTGCCAGCTTTCGTACTGCAGGGCCCGCGTAACTCTCTGATCCGTCTTCGGCACCATCATCCGAACTTTGCTGGGGCGGATTCACCGGGATTGCGGTTTGGTTTTTGGGCTCGATGTGGAAGGGAGTGGGTTCAGAGGAGCCGACTTGAGCCGAGGCTGGATCAGCCGCAATTTCTTGCGCTACGGTGCTCAACGCAGCATCCTTATCGTCCGAAGGCTTGGATACCGCGCGAGTCGGTACTTCAAGCCTGACAAGGCTATCTCCTTCTTTTACTTGCTGGCCTGCGCTGACAAAAATCTCGCGAATCACCCCCGCCTGGGGCGCCGGCACATCCATGGAGGCCTTGTCGGATTCGAGTACGACGAGCGTGTCGCCCTCAGTGACAGTTTGGCCCAGCTCGATTTCCAGTTCGATTAGATCCACTGCCTCATCGGTCCCTATATCCGGTACGGCCACGACCAGCTCGGCGCTGCCGGTATTTGCCGACTCGGTGAGAGGCACCTCCGTTACCTCTGGTGCATCCCCAACACCGCTACCGGTTGCTTCGACCGTCGAGTCTGGTACCACTTCCGCGCTAGCGGTGTCCTGTCCCAATTGATCAGCTGCCGTTGTTTCGACGATTGCAAGTGTCGCTCCCTCGGCTAGCGCATCACCTTCGGCGACGAGTAGTTCCACAACCGTGCCGGAGACGTCCGAGGGAATCTCCATAGATGCCTTATCGGACTCGAGAACCACGAGCCCCTGATCCTCGGCAACCTCGTCGCCTACCGCGACCAAAACCTCGACCACTTCAGCGGCGTCGGAGCCGCCAATATCGGGAACAATAATGGTGTGCTTGGTCACTTTCTTGTCCTCGGTAAGCTAGGCGTACGCCGGGTCCGGTTTGTTAGGGTCAATCCCTAGCGTGTCTCTAGCGGCCGCGACCTCCGATGCCTCCATTGCACCGGCGTCGGCAAGGGCCTTTAGCGCGGTAAGCGCAATGTACTCTCGACTTACCTCGAAAAATTGACGCAACTGGTGCCGTGTATCGCTACGTCCGTAGCCGTCCGTGCCAAGCACATAGAATGGGGCTGGGGTAAAGCTTCTAAGCTGCTCCGCGTAGCTTTTCATGTAGTCCGTCGCAACAACCACAGGCGCGTCGCTATCGCTTAGCTGCTGTTCATAGAAAGAACTACGGGGTTCTTTTTCCGGGTTCATCATGTTCCAACGTTCAGCACGCTTACCATCGCGTTGCAGCTCGTTGATGCTGGTTAAGCTCCAGACTTCCGCTTCGACCTTGAACTCGGATCGGAGAAGTAAAGCCGCCGCCTCGACCTCTCGAAGAATACTGCCCGCCCCACAGAGACGAAGCGCTGCTTTGCCGTGCGCTGAATGCAAGCGATACATACCTTTGACGATGCCCTCTTCTACTCCTTCCGGCATGGCAGGCTGGGGGTAGTTCTCGTTCATCGTGGTGATGTAGTAAAAATGATTCTCCCGCTCGGCGTACATGCGGCGCAGACCGTCCTGGATAATCACGGCAAGCTCGAACGCATAGGTAGGGTCGTAGCTTAGACAGTTGGGAATTGTGCTTGCCAGTAAGTGGCTGTGCCCGTCCTGATGCTGCAAGCCTTCCCCGTTGAGCGTCGTTCGCCCCGACGTGGCACCAATCAAAAATCCGCGCGCCTGACTATCACCAGCGGCCCAGGCTAGATCGCCAATTCTTTGAAAGCCGAACATCGAGTAGAAGATGTAAAACGGCACCATCGGATAATCACTGGTGCTATAAGAGGTCGCTGCTGCAAGCCAGGCGGACATTGCACCAGCTTCGTTGATGCCCTCCTCCAGAATTTGACCTTTGATGTCTTCTTTGTAGTACATGATCTGATCGGCGTCATGCGGGGTGTAGCGCTGACCGACCGAGGAGTAAATACCAAGCTGTCGGAACATGCCTTCCATACCAAAGGTTCGCGCCTCATCGGGGACAATGGGTACGACCCGATGACCAATCGCCTTATCCTTCGCAAGAGAAGAAAGCACGCGAACAAAGGCCATAGTGGTAGAGGCGCTGCGCTCGCCGCTACCTTTGAGTTGAGATCCGAAGGCATCCAGTCCTGGCACCGGTAATACCTGCGCGTCGCTTCGACGGACCGGAATGTACCCCCCAAGCTCCTGCCGCCGCTCACGCATGTAGCGCATCTCGGGGCTGTTGTCGTCGGGTTTGTAATAAGGAACAGAATCAAGATCGTCATCATCGATCGGGATTGCAAAACGATCACGAAAGGACCGCAGCGCATCGATATCGAGTTTCTTGAGGGAGTGGGTTTCGTTTGCCGCTTCGCCCGCTTCACCGGTACCGTAGCCTTTTACGGTCATTGCCAACACGACCGTGGGCCGCTCGAACTGTCCCGCAGCTCGCGCATAGGCAGCATAAACTTTGTAGGGATCGTGACCGCCCCGGTTGAGGTACATAATGTCCTCATCGGAAAGATCTTTCACCAGTTCCAATGACTCCGGGTACTTACCGAAGAAATGCTGGCGCGTGTAAGCCCCACCATTGAACTTGTAGTTTTGGAGCTCGCCGTCGCAAACTTCGTCCATCCGCTGTTGCAGCAAGCCGCTTTTATCGCGCTCGAGCAATGGATCCCAGCGCCGCCCCCAAATGACTTTGATGACATCCCAGCCCGCACCACGAAAGACTCCTTCGAGCTCCTGGATAATTTTTCCGTTGCCGCGCACCGGCCCGTCCAAGCGCTGCAAGTTACAATTGACTACAAAGATGAGATTGCCGAGTTTTTCCCGACCGGCTAGCGATATCGCACCCAAGGACTCTGGCTCATCACACTCACCATCACCCATAAAGCACCAAACGTTTCGGTCCTTCTGATCGACCAAGCCCCGGTCCGACTGGTACTTCATCACCCGCGCCTGATAGATCGCTTGGATAGGCCCAAGGCCCATCGACACAGTGGGGAACTGCCAGTAGTCCGGCATCAACCAGGGGTGCGGATAAGATGAGAGCCCGTTGCCTGCCACTTCCCGTCTAAAGTTATCGAGCTGCGCTTCCGTCAGTCGACCCTCTAGAAAAGAGCGCGCATACATTCCGGGCGCACTGTGGCCCTGGTAGAACACAAGATCCCCCGGATGACCTCCATCGGTACCGCGGAAAAAGTAATTGCAACCAACGTCATACAGCGTAGCCGATGAGGAAAAGCTACTTATATGACCTCCAAGACCCTCATCGTTATCGTTTGCACGCATGACCATCGCAAGCGCGTTCCAACGCACCAAGGAGCGGATTCGCCGCTCCATAAACAAGTCGCCCGGCATAGGTTTCTGTTCCGCCGGACTGATCGTGTTCTTAAAGGGAGTGGTGATCGCACTGGGCAGTTGGATGCCCTTGTGTACCGCATGCTCTGAAACCTGGCGCATGAGATAAGTCGCACGGTCACCTCCAGATTGGCGAATAACATCGTCAAAGGCGTCCAGCCACTCTTTGGTTTCCCGAGGATCATTGTCTTCAAGCATGGCCATGGCGAAAGTTCTCCATCGGGCGAACAGCGGGTGAATGCGAACGCGGCGAACAGTGAATAGTTCCTTTTTAGAACTATAAATCCGCTAATTGCGCGAAAGCCTAGCTTAAACGCTGAAGAACTGGGTCACAAGTTTGGCTGGTGATCTGCAGCTGGCGCGCAGTGAGAAATTAAAGAGCCCAACCAGGCCGTGTACCGCTCGAGGACACAATTAGTTGATTCTGTTTTAGAATCAACTAATTGTGTTGGCTCCGATGAGAGACGCTCAATTACCGCGCGACTATCGCGCGATTATAAAGGTGCTAGATCGACCGTGTGTTTAGCCGATTCAGATCGTAGGACAGCCGGATTCGCGTACCTTGCCACATCGGTATCCGGGGGAATATCGCCTTGCGCTCCGGCACTAAAGGCTAGTAGCGAACGACGCTTTTCCAGGAACTGCTGGCCGTAGGCGGCTCGCCAAGCTTCATAATCAATGGCACGAATGGCATCCGCCATTTTTTGTGGCGCATCAAAACCCCATTCACGAAAAGCGATAGCCTGCCAGTAGAACTCGGCCCGCTCTCCCAAGTTTTCGTCCGGCTTAAGCATGTCTTTGATTAACGCTGCCCGGTGCCTTAAAAACTGACCTTCGTCGATATCGTCCAAGGTGTTTTTCAGGAACACATCCATTGCTTGCGTGACGGCCGCGCTGCTGTGTGATGGAGATTGCACCATCAGCACGAGCGCTGGCACATCGTATTGGGACCAGGGAAAGCTCGAGACCACGTAGCCGAGCTGCTGCTCCGTGCGTAGCTGTTGGAAGAAGCCTGATTGGACTATTTGCGCAGTGAGTGCAACCTGAGCTCGGTCGGCCAAGCTCGTCCCCGCGCCCTGTAGGTACCACATCACCACCGCGTCGTTGTGATCGATACTGGACTGCAATTGTAAAGATCGCTCATCGCTAAGCTCGAGCACCTGCGGCGCGAGAGCTAGCTGACCACCCTGCGGTGCCAATACGCGATCCAAAGACGCACTCAAGCGTTCTGCCGAATCCGCAGCGTGATTGCCGTACACGAGAGCCTCGGCTCGCGCCGAATTCCAAAACTCGTTTCGGTAGGCTTCCAAACCTGCCAACGTTAACTTATCGAGCGCTGCAATCATCGATTGCTCGTCAAACTCTCCTCCAGAAACCGCCTGGCGCAGGTCGTCGATCAACTGGGAGGAAGGTCTGCGGGCGACGGTGTTTTCGTAGCCCAGAATCATCTCTCGACGAATTCGTTCAACGCGACTCGGATCGAATTCGAGAGAAGCAATGTCGGCGAGTAACTTATCAAGTAAAACCAGCTGTTTGTCGTTGTAACCCGATAACCGCAGACTGATTCCCTGCGAATGGCGGTAAAAGTCGAAGCCGAGACCCGCCAGCAGCGCAGGATAGGTGTACTCATTAAGCGCATCCTTTACCACCCGGGTATAGAGGAGTGCGGCGGCCTTTTGTTTTGCACTTTGGCCGACTAGAGGGGAGCGAAAGCTGACGTACACCGCTCCCTTCGGCACTCGAAAATCGACCGCCTGTTTAAACCAGATCCGTTTACGCTCTGCTTCCTCTACTACCTCCGGTACTGGCGGGTTGTTCTCTGCCAGCGACACCAGTTCAACACTGTCCGCAATGAATGGATTGGGCTGCGGGAGCGCCATAGCAGCGACATCGTCACTCACCCACCGAGACAGTAGAACAGCCTCCGGGCCGGCAAGTGCGTACGGGACATCGTAGTAAGGGGAGGTTTCGTTCGTCGTCACCTCCGGGGCCGTCAAGACCACTTGGGCAACATCCGGTCGCAGCATGTCAATCGCCCTCTTGGTTTCCGAGGGAGCAAATCGATCCATGGTGTATGGTCCACGCAAAGTATCTTGCGGAGCAAAATAATGCATCGAGCTCGACAGGGTGGTTACGTAATGAAACGGAGTTGAGGGTTCACGGAAGCGGAATGCCAATTCCGCCAGCGAAGCCTGCTCATCAAACAATCGCTTCTCTGGCTCCTGCGTTTGAAGCATTTCCAAGTAGGCAAATACATGCTGGAGAACGGTCTCATACTGGGCGACTCCGCTTTCCGTAAGAGAAATCGTAATGGTGAATAGCGCTCCACCACGCCATTCGAGACCCGTTCCAGATGACAGTCCATCTGCGAGGCCGGCATTTTTTAGCGCCGAAAGAAGACTGCCCTTACCTTCGTGCCCAACCAAGTTAGAGACGTACGCCATCGGTTTCGCGTCGTATTGATCTCTTAAATCAGGTATCTGAAAGTTGATCTCGAGTTGTCTGCGAGTACCCTCGGGTTGGATTTTGATGAGCATGGGGAGTTGAGCATCAACAAAAAGAGGCTGCGCGATCTCCTGCTGCTCCACCCCTCGATTAGGCACTGCGGAGAACATCTCGCGGACCATCTTTTCGATCGAGTCCAACGAATCGCTTCCTAGCACCGCGAGACGCATTACGTTCGCGGAGTAGTATTTGTCGTAGAAGCGGAGAAGATCATCACGCACACTCGCACCAGGCCTGTCACCGAGCGTGTCGAGACTACCGACAGAAAACTGGCTAAAGGGGTGGGCCGGGTTCATGCTGGCTTGCAACACATCAAGACCACGCCGCCCGTCGCTCTTGATACCCATTTGGTATTCAGCTTGTACAGCGTTACGTTCTCGTTCGACGTATTTGCTATCAAAGTTCGGTGCGATGAAGAACTGAGCAAACCGATCGAGCGCCCCTGCCAGATGATCAGGGTCAATATCGAAGAAATAATTGGTGTGTTCAAAACTCGTGTAGGCGTTTCGCGAACCACCGTGCTCAGTAATGAACTCTTCGTACTCAGCCGCGTCGGGATACTTTTCTGTGCCCAGAAACAGCATATGCTCAAGAAAGTGTGCGAGCCCACCGCGTCCTTTCGGGTTGTCACCGCTGCCTACTTCTACATCCAGAGATGCGGCTGCTTTGGGCGTATCTGGATTCGAAATTAGCAGCGCGCGCAGACCGTTATCGAGAACAATATAGCGGTAAGCAAACTCGTCGTTTGGACTTTTAGTTGGTTTGACCTGCGCCTCTGGCTCCGTTGAGGTACACGCCACGAGCGCCCAAATCACAGCTAGGAGGGTTAGCGATCGAAGGGCACACAGAATGCGAAAGGGCACCGCAGCAGTTACGGTGTCACGATATTGCATAGCTTTACTCCGTAAGAGGTTCAGGGACGCTGTCTTCGCGCCGGGGCCAGGCGTAAACAACGGCCTTGGTTAGGGTCGCTAGAGGAATCGCGAAAAACACTCCCCAAAGCCCCCATATCCCGCCGAAAAACAACACGGACACGATGATCGCGACCGGGTGCAGGTTTACCGCTTCTGAGAACAATAGGGGTACTAACACGTTGCCGTCTAGAACTTGGATGACTATGTAGACCGCGAGAATGTAATAGAATTCCGGGCCAATGCCCCATTGGAACAAGGCAATGGCGGCGACGGGTAGCGTGACAAGGAACGCGCCGATATACGGGATAATTACCGACAAGCCAACAAGTAGGCCTAATAGGGCCGCATAGCGCAGGCCAAAGCCCGCAAAGCTCACATAGCTCACCGCACCCACAATGATGATTTCCACCATTTTGCCGCGCGCATAATTCGAAAACTGAACATTCATTTCGGCCCATATGCGGCGCAATAGCGGGCGTTTATCGGGAAGAAAATCAAGAATCCAAGCGGTGATCTGCTCTCGATCCTTCAAAAAGAAGAAGACAATGATCGGTACGAGCACGAGATACACCATCACCGTCATAAAACCAGGAATGCTAGCCAAGGTTTTTGTGACCACGGTTTGCCCCATGATGCCGAGTTCACCCTGAACGTTCGCCAGCAACTGATTGACCTGGGCCTCACTAAACAACTCCGGATATTCGGCGGGTAAGACCGCAAGCCACTCACGGCCCTGCTCAGCCATGCCCGGCACTTCCGCAATTAGGCCAATCGACTGGCGCCAGACCAAGGGGAACAAGCCAAGCAGCACCGCAAAAAACGACCCGACGAACACAATAAAGGCAACCGTAAAGCCAAGCCAGGGTGGTAGGCCGAGACGGCAGAGCACGTTTACGACACCTTGTACTAGATATGCGAGCACCAGCGCTGCGAGGATCGGGGCGAGAATATCGCCGATGGTTGCGAGCAGAACCAAAGCTATCGCGACCAAAATAAGGAGCAGCACCGACTCCTCTTCGGAAAGATAGCGTTCGTACCACTTATTTAGGATCTCAAGCATATCGATGTCGGCTAGGGTTGCTCTTTGGCGATACGAATTCGGTAATGGTCGTCGAACTGCTTGACTATGGTGAAGTCCCAGCCACTCTTTCTTACAAATCGTTCGATGTCAGCAATCGAGGATTCATCTGTTCCTATGAGCTCAAAGGCGTCCCCTGGGCCCGATTCGGCTAACGCTCGCTTAGCATAGAGCAGCGGCATCGGGCAGCGTAAGCCACGGGCATCAATCACACGCTCGCTGTCAGAAACATTTTGCGCCATAGAATTAACCGAGTCGCGCCCTGTCTAAGGTAATCATTCCTTTTGTACTACCAACCCGCTATGCGCCTCAAGGAGTCTTACTGAGACGGAGTCGCGTAGAATAATGCATGCGTATGACCTCCACCAATTTTCAGTTCAGCCTGCCCACGCGGCGTTTAGTTTGTTTTGCTGTCACTTTCGCTTGGCTGTTCGTGTCTACGCCTTTTTCTCAGGCGCAGAATACGGAAAAGCTCAAAATCCCTAATTTAGGTGACGCATCGACGAGCTTGTTCTCCGCTGAATACGAATACCAATTGGGAAGGGCCTGGTTGCGCATATTCCGCAGTCAAGCCGACACCTCCCGCGACCCTCTTTTGTTCGACTACCTTGAGACGCTCATATTTGACCTCGTAACGCATAGTGAACTTCAGGACCGGCGCATCGAATTGGTGGTCGTTGATAACCCAACGATTAACGCGTTTGCGGTTCCTGGCGGCGTTATTGGAATTCACACGGGGCTGCTAATGCATGCTCAAACGGAGGACGAGCTCGCTACAGTAATCGCTCACGAGATCGCTCATCTTAGCCAACGTCACTTTTCTCGACGCCTTGAATTCGCAAAGTCCCGGCAACCGCTCACCCTCGCCGCTATGCTAGCGGGTTTTGTGCTTATGGCGACGGCGGGAAGCAGTGCGGGCATGGCCGCCTTAACCGCAGCGCAAGCAGCCGCGCAGGATTCCGCATTGCGCTACTCGCGCAGTAACGAGGCGGAAGCGGATCGGGTGGGCATGCAAACAATGGTCGCCGCTGGCAGAGATCCTCATGCCGCCGCAAAGATGTTTGAGCGCATGCTTCAAGCATCCCGCTTTGCTACGGGAAATAGAGTTCCAGAGTTTCTTCGTACGCACCCGCTCTCGGAAAATAGAATTGCAGACACTCGCAATCGAGCGCGCCAATACCCCAAAAAGATTCGGCCGGCAAAAATCGACTATCAGCTCATGCGTGCCCGCGTACTCAATCAACTCTCGGACTCGCCGGTAGAATCGATTGAGCTTTTTACGAAGGAGTTAAGCGGAAACCCAAAGTCATCTACGGCTTCCCGCTACGGCCTTGTCCTAGCGATGACTGACGCAGGTCGCACCGACGAGGCAGCGCTGGAGCTCGATTCGCTATGGGCAAAGCAACCGGACCGGCTGGAATACATCATCGCCGATGCGAAAATTAAAATGGCGAGAGGAGATGCGGAGAAAGCCGCCCTCGCGATAGAAGCCGCCCTCGAACTCAGACCAAAGAACCATGCGCTAACGGTCACTTATGCGGAGGCGCTGATGCAGAGCCAGCAGTCTCATATTGCCGAAGAGGTACTGCTTGCGCATTCACGGGAGCGCCCAAACGATCCCTATGTTTGGTATCTCCTGGCCGAGACTCAGGGACTGTCCGGCAACATTGTCGGACTTCATCAAGCGCGGGCAGAATATTTCATTCTCAATGGCGTTCTAGACCAAGCCGAGAAACAGCTTCGGTATGCCCTTGAACTGGTAAACAATGACTACACAACCAGCGCCAAAATCAACCAGCGTCTTCGTGACGTGGCAGACATGCGGGAGCTGTTAGAGTCCTAAACAAGGTGCTGTGAAATCAAATTGGCCGCATTGCGGGCGACCCTTAAAACAACTGTCAGCACTCGAGCCAAGGGTCGCTTCTGGTGTCCGGGTGGTAGCTATCAGAGCTGCAACAGACAAAAGCCGTGCAAGTAGCGATTGGAAGTAAGATGAGCTTGGACCCGCGTCAGGCGGCCCGTTTTTGCGCGTTAAACTCGAGCATACGCGTTAGCGGCTTCATGGCTCTTGCGGCAAGATCCTCATCCACAAAAATCTCGTTGTCGGTTTTTTCAAAGACCGTAGCGAGGTTTTCCAGTTCATTCATTGCCATCCACGGGCAATTTGCGCAGCTGCGGCAAGTGGCGCCCTTACCGGCTGTTGGCGCGATGATCAGCTGCTTGTTCGGCGCTTCTTGTTGCATCTTGTAAAAGATGCCCTGATCGGTGGCGACGATAAACTGCTTGTTGGGCATGGTTTTAGCAGCCGCAATTAGCTGCGATGTAGAACCCACACAGTCCGCCAGCTCTACCACGTTAGCCGGTGATTCTGGATGGACGAGGACGGCCGCTTCCGGATAGACGCGCTTGAGATCCTCCAAAGCACGCGACTTGAATTCCTCATGCACGATGCAGGCGCCATTCCACATAATAATGTCGGCTCCGGACTCTCGCCGCACGTAATCGCCCAGATGTTTGTCGGGCGCCCACAAGATCTTTTGCCCCATATCGGCAAGATGCTCCGCGACATCCAAGGCGATGCTAGAGGTAACAACCCAATCGGCGCGCGCTTTTACCGCTGCAGAGGTGTTGGCATAAACCACGACTTGGCGATCGGGGTGCAAATCACAGAAAGCTGAAAACTCGTCGGCTGGGCAACCGAGATCAAGGGAACAGGTGGCTTCTAGAGTCGGCATAAGAACGCGTTTATCTGGGGTAAGAATTTTCGCGGTCTCACCCATAAACTTTACCCCCGCGACAATGAGCGTCTCGGCCGGGTGCGTATTGCCAAATCGTGCCATCTCCAGCGAATCGGACACGCAGCCTCCGGTCTCCTCTGCCAGTGCCTGGATCTCTGGTTCGCAATAGTAATGCGCGACAATCACAGCATTTTGCTGCTTAAGATTCGCCTTGATTTGGTCCGTGAGCTCGCGCTTTCTTTGCGGAGAAAGTCGTTTTTCTGCGGCATTATCGAGGTGCACTTGCACCTGTTCACGGATGGCGTCAAGACGTTCTACAGCGATCGTCATACACGACCTCGGTGTCCTGTCGGACGACGAATTATATCATATTCGCCGATTTCGCTTAGTGCGTCCTTACCCAGACTGGGCAGGAAGTGGCGGCAATGTTAGCCTTGGCACCAACCTCGATTAGTTTTATTCCATGTTCGCTTCATGACAGACGACGTCACTCATCCTCGGCAGCGCGCAAAGGTTCTTGTTGCCGATGACGATATGAACGTCCGCCTTCTAACACGCCAGTGTTTAGAGGCGGAGGGCATGGTCGTTGTCGAGGCCGCAGATGGGCAAGAGGCGCTCGAAGCGTTCCATCAGGAGCGCCCGGATCTAATTTTCCTTGATGTGGAAATGCCGGTAATGACCGGGCTTGAGGTATGTCGTGAAATTCGACAGCTGCCGCAGGGAGAAACTATTCCCATCATGATCGTAACCGGCTCGGACGATCGCAAGTCAATAGACGAGGGTTTTGAAGCAGGCGCAACCCAGTACAAAACGAAGCCGGTCAACTGGTCCTTGCTCGGGCGGGATGTGCAGTACATGCTGCGAGCCAGTTCCGCATTCAACTCCCTTAAAAGACAGGAAGACCGATTACGTTACCTAGCTTACTTCGACCCGCTCACTAGCCTTCCGAACCGCCGCAGCTTTAACGAGCAGTTAAATCGAATCCTGAAGCGAAGCAAGCGCATGCAAAACTTTGCCGCCTTGCTGTTTATCGACCTGGATAACTTCAAGCGTATTAACGACTCGATCGGCCACGGTCGAGGCGACAGGCTCCTTGTAGAAATTTCGCGTCGTCTGATCAACGAACTGCGCGAAGACGATGCAATCAGCTATTTCACAGAAAAGAGCGCCGAGGAGCAAGATGCGGGCGGCACAGAAATCGCGCGCCTTGGCGGTGATGAATTCACCGTCGTCATCGCCGACGTACAGGACGCCAGTGATGTTGAAACCGTGGCAAAACGTATCATCAAGAGCCTATCGGAACCGATTGCGTTACAGAGCCATAATCCGGTCGTGACGCCCAGCATCGGAATCGCCCTGTACCCGCAAGATGGGGAAGACGCGGACGCGCTTATTCGGAATGCAGATACCGCGATGTACGCCGCTAAGGCCGATGGTCGTTCCTGCTACCGTTTCTACAACGAAGAAATGAATGCGCGCTCCATCGAGCAGCTTAAGCTCGAAGAAGACCTGCGCATCGCGCTCAACGAAAATCAGCTCGAGCTTCGCTACCAACCGCAAATAGAGACTCTTACCGGTAGCGTGGTCAGCCTGGAAGCGCTGGTACGCTGGCGTCATCCAGAACGGGGACTCATCCCACCGCTGGACTTTATTCCAGTCGCCGAGCGCACCGGACAAATCGTAGAGCTTGGAGGCTGGGTACTACGAGAAGTCGCACGCCAATGTGTAGAGTGGGACAAAATGGGCCTGGCCTCCTTTCGCGTGTGCGTGAACATTTCTCCGCTGCAGTTCCGGCAACCGGATCTACTGCACTACATCCGAGACTTTCTGAGCCAGTCGGGAATGGATGCGGAGCGTCTGGAGTTGGAACTCACCGAAAGCGCCATCATGAACGACGGCGAGAGCAACATTTTGAAGCTAGGTCAGCTTAAATCTCTAGGATTAGACCTTGCTGTAGATGACTTTGGGACCGGCTACTCGTCATTGAGTTATCTGCGCCGATTCCCCATCAACACCCTTAAGATCGACCAGAGTTTTATCGCCGATATGATGAATGCCGATGGCGCCGCTATTGTTGACGCCATCATCGCACTATCGAAGGCACTAAATATGCGCTCGATAGCTGAGGGCATAGAGACAGAAGAGCAACTTGGGTATCTTGCCGCGCGCGGTTGTGATCTCTTACAAGGTTTCTACTTTGCGAAACCTCTGTTCCCAGAGGAAATCCCCGAAGCCATTCAGGTTGATTACGCTCAGACCATTCAAAGAGCCAGAGATAAATTCGGCTCCTTCTGATGACGCCCCCGCAAACCTGGCGCCGCTACGCTGGCGTAGCCGCCTTAGGCATAAGCGTGCTTGTTATAAACAGTTGCACTGCGATTGACTCGACTTCCAAAGCGAAAGGTGCATCCGACAAACCGGTCCACATTCAAGAACCATCAACGCAAGAAGAGATGCTTCTGGCGATGCTCCAGGGTCCAGATATCGCAGCCATTAGCACCGCGATCGAGCGCCAGGGTGGCAAGGTTACGCACGAGCTTGGGCTGATTTCTGGAATCGGGGCGTCGCTTACTCGGTCACAGCTAGATCGGGTCGTGGAAGACGTCAAAACGATTACCCGAGTCATAGACGATCTAGCCTGGGAACCGGAACCCGAACTCGTTATTGATGAGCAGTGCACTCTACGCAGTGCGATTCAACTGAACTGGAACGGCGCTACCGCCAACTGGGTTCTGTACAACAAGGGCGACGCGCCCATTGCCGTTACCAGATTAGCTTTTGAGTGGTACGAAGAACTCGGTCAGCTGAGCGAACTGCGAGTCGACAATAAAGAAAAGCCGCTAGAGATGGATACGACGCGAGCATCAGCGACGTGGAGCGGTGCACCCTCTCTCAGCATTGAGGCCCACGACCAGTTAACGCTGTCTTTGACCTTTGAAGCCTCTCCCGTTGAACAAGCGAGCGCGCAAAACAAGTTAGCGTTCACGGCTGCAATTAGCGACGAGTGCGAAAGCAAATTAGTACCCAGTTATCCCGAGCCCGCAGCAGACAGCTACTTTGCAGCGGTCAGCGGCGTAAATCTGTTGCACCGCCAGGGGATTACCGGCAGAGGCATAAACGTCGCTATTTTGGACTCGGGTCTTTGGGAAGAGCCCAAGGAACTGCAGCGGAATACGGCGGGCCAGCCCCGTGTCATCGCACGTTACGATGCTATCCAAGGTAAAGAAGTAGACGAAGCCGTAGACGACAGCGGTCACGGCACCCACATGACCAGTGTGCTGGCTCGCAGTAGCGCTGTAACGCGCAAAGTATCGCGAGAACCAAGCTACCGAGGCATAGCCCCCGATGTTGGAATTGTTGCGGTCAAGGCAATCGGAGAGACCGGTCAAGCCGGGTTCTTGGATCTCGTGCGTGGCATCCAATGGGTAGTCGACAATCGAGCGCGATTCAATATTCGGGTCTTAAATCTGTCCTTTGCTTCTCGCCCTCGATGGCCCTATTGGCAAGACCCGGTCAACCAGGCGCTAATGCGAGCTTGGAAGGCTGGCATATTCATTACCGCAGCAGCCGGTAATGAAGGCCCCGAACCGATGACCGTAGGATCACCCGGAAATCTACCGTACTTGCTCACCGTAGGTGCCGTCACTGATAGCTGGACCGAAAGTGATCGCAATGACGACTACATACCCGACTTTTCATCTCGCGGGCCCACCCCAATGGGACACATTAAGCCAGAAATTGTCGCTTACGGCGGCCACATTGCTGGTATCGTGCCGCCAACGTCGGCTTTAGCAAAACAGTTTCCTGAATATCTGCTCGATACCGGCGAATTCGTGATGACCGGTACATCGCAGGCATCAGCCCTGGTCGCGGGGTTAGCTGCGCTTGCGCTGCAGGTAGAGCCGAGCGTGACGAACGATGAATTGAAATGCATGTTCACCACCTCGGCGGAACCCGCGATTGAACAAGATGGACGCTATGCTTACTCACCGTTTACGCAAGGTGAAGGACTAATCAACGTTCAGCGCGCCATTACCATCGGCTTCAGCCAGTGTGGCAATGGCGTATTGGACTTGGAGGCAGAGCTAGAGCGTGGACAGCACTTTTATGGACCTGCCGTATTTTCTGAAGACGCCCCGCCCACGCTTTCTGAACAAAATCTGTACATTCATGAGCGGCCAAGCGAGAAGGGACAGTCTGCTACTCGCCGCTGGGGTGTAAACGAACATCTGCAGCGTTTAGAAGAAAAACCTAGCGAAAAGCCTATAGATTGGTACCAGATTTACATTCAAGAAGCTGAAAGAATGAAAGCACAGGCCCTGCAAAAGCCGTAACCCTCGCCGATAGATTAAATTTTCGTCCCCTACCCCAAAAGGGGCACCTCACCCTCTCCCAGCCGCTTACCTAAGAAATTACTTTAGGTCACGTTAAAGAAGAGCGAAATGCTCACTCCGTCCCAGTTTAGGGACTAAATCAACTACGAAGGCAGGCGTGGTTACTTATGAATAAACTAATTTTGAATGGTGCAGGAGCTGTTTTGTTAGCCTCGATTGGCATGCATGCAAGCGCAGCGGAGAAAGAAGCAGATGCGGTCCGTGCGAGATTGGCAGACACTTTGCTGCTCGGCACAGTCTCGCGCTCAGGATTCAAGTGGGGAGAGCAGCAGACCCTCACAAATCAATATATGGAGCATTCCGCCGAGGCGTCTGGTTTGAGCAACAACAAAGCTCTTGGTGTTATGAAAGCCGAATCGCAGGCGGCGAACGGCCAAGCTCTCATAGCGCAAGCGGCGTATGAGACGAATTCGAGTATCGATCAAAGCGCCTACAAGTGGGGCATTCGATCTGGTGCAGACCAGAACGCCTACAAGTGGGGCATTCGATCTGGTGCAGACCAGAGCGCATACAAGTGGGGCATTCGATCCGATGCAGACCAGAGCGCCTACAAGTGGGGCATTCGGTCTGATGCAGACCAAAACGCCTACAAGTGGGGCATTCGATCCGATGCAGACCAGAGCGCCTACAAATGGGGTATTCGGTCTGATGCAGACCAGAACGCCTACAAGTGGGGCATTCGATCTGATGCAGACCAGAGCGCCTACAAGTGGGGCATTCGATCCGATGCAGACCAGAGCGCATACAAGTGGGGCATTCGATCTGATGCAGACCAGAGCGCATACAAGTGGGGCATTCGATCCGATGCAGACCAGAGCGCATACAAGTGGGGCATTCGATCTGATGCAGACCAGAGCGCAT